>JAGCRI010000193.1 GCA_017964755.1 Bacteroidales bacterium
AAATGAATACTATACATAATCCATTTGTGGTAAAGGGACGAATCCCAGATGAATATTTCTGTGACCGAGTAGCCGAAACTGAAAAACTAACCCGCGAATTGATGAGTGGAAATGATGTCGTGGTGATGTCCAGCCGTAGGTTGGGAAAGACGGGACTGATTCAGCACTGTTTTGACCAACCGGTTGTCGCAGAACGCTATTACACCTTCTTCGTGGATATTTTGGAAACCTCATCGCTGAGAGATTTCACCTACTTGCTGAGTCGCAATATATTTGAGGAGCTTAAACCATTAGGCAGCAAATTCACAACGGCTTTTGTGCAGACGCTGAAGTCGTTACAGGCGGGATGGGGTTATGACCCCACAACTGGATTGCCGAAATTCACATTCTCTCTTGGCGCGATCACAGAGCCAGAAGTGACATTAAATGAGATATTTACATTAATGGAGAAGGCCGACAAACGCTGTCTTGTCGCCATTGACGAATTTCAGCAGATAGCCAAATACCCTGAAAAAAACATAGAGGCCATTTTGCGAGGACACATCCAGCATCTTTCCAACTGCGATTTCATTTTTGCAGGTTCTGAACGCCATCTGTTAGCCGAAATGTTTGCCTCCTACGGACGTCCGTTTTACAACAGTACTTCAACACTGAACCTCAACCCTATTTTGAAGGAAAATTATGTGGAATTTGTCTTGAACAATTTTCAAAAATTCCAAAAATCTATCCGAGAAGAAGATGCCGGTGAAATTTATGATTTGTACGCCGGTAATACCTTCTGCCTCCAAAAGACATTCAATGTGGCATTTGACCTGACCCAAAAAGGCGGTGTGTGTTCGAAAGAGACATTACAGCAGTCGGTAGAGGAGATTTTGGATGATAAAGAACGGGATTTCCAAAACATATTGTCGCACATTACCGAACGCCCCAAGGAACTTTTAGTGGCCATCGCCATAGATGGAAACGTTGACAGTCTCACCTCCAATTCATTTATCCGAAAGCACAAACTACAGTCTGCCAGTTCAGTACAGTCGGCAGTGAAACAGCTTCTTCAGGACGACTTGATCACGTTCTCACTCAATGAAAAAGGTAAAAGGAGATATCAGGTGGCGGATCCGTTTTTGCGACTATGGCTCAAGCGATCATTTGGCGATGGCACTGATATCCATCATGCAGGACACTAAAATGAAACTGCACAACTACCGTTTCGACTTCGATTTTTGGGGAATGAGATACAGAGTTCCCCGCATCTGCTGACGATGCTCAAATTCCTTAACCTTTTGCGGAAAAATATCGTTTGTATAAAAAATTAGATAAGTATGCAAAACTACATTTACAATATTGAAGATACCGATTTTATGTGCTGGCTAAATTTGCACAATGATTGCGAAAAACTGATATTGAAAGGAAAAGTGGTTGATTCACAGCACCGTGAGCAGTTAAAAGAAATAGAGCTGGCTGTCTCAGCTAAAAAGATAAAAGAGATTGACATTTCAAATTTTGATTCTCAGAAATCGGTTCTTTATAGTGATGAGTATGAAGATGATTGGAGAGAATCCGATGATGAAGATTTCGGTATCAACATTCTGGCTAAAATGATTGAGAACAGAAATCATGCTACAACTTTTGTTTGGTGTGGTGATGCTATATTATCTTCCGACTTGCGTACAATTGTTCATCACGATCCAAATAAGCCAGTTGTTATTCCCGAAACAGTCGAAATCATTGGAAAGAATGCTTTCGCGGATATGGAAAATTTATGGAAAATCACTCTGCCTGAACATATCAAAGTTATTGACGACTACGCATTTGCTAATTGCCATTATTTGCATACAGTAACCTTCCCTAAAGAAATTAGCAAGATAGGGGAATACGCTTTTTATGAGTGTGGTCTCGAAAATGTGGATTTTCCGTCAGGAATAGACTACGTTCCCGAGGGCTGTTTCGCAGAAAATGTTTATATGGAAGTCCACCTTCCATCTACAGTGAAACGAATTTGTGCATTTTCGTTTGGACCGTATATGAGGGACATGTGGCTGCCAGAAGGAATAGAGATTATTGAGGCTTGTGCCTTCGGGGGAATAAAGTTTATCCATATCTCCTCAACTGTAAAAACGATTGACAAAGAGTTTTACCAAGATGAGGATGGGTGCAGCAAGATACCTTATGTGGATGTTGCATTAGACAATCCTTACTTTTTCGACAAAGCGGGCACTCTATACAAAGTTGGCGAAACCGACCCCTACTTGGGGCATGAATTCATGCCGGAACAAGAGGAGTCTTGGCTGACCCAGACATCGAAGTTCTCCTATCAAAACGAGTACACTTTCGAAGAATTGAAGAAACTATACTATAGCGTTGAGCCTGTCAATAGCGAGCAGACAATGTTCCTTGTTTGGAACGGAAATGAAAGGTGCGAAAACATTATTGATCGGTATGGAAATGAATATCTCAACAAAAAAATGGTGAAGGATATTCTGTTCAGCTTTGATCATTTCATCATCGTCAACAAAACGGCTGTCTATTCAACAGATATGAAAGAGTTGCTGCTGTATTCTGCCATCCTTGAGTATGATATTACAGGGTGTGACAAAGAGGGGAGAATATATGTGAGGAAAGGCGAGCCTGTGGACGAGTTTTACAAGGATATTTTCCCTGATCAGAGTTCTCCAGAATGTTGGTGTATAGACGTGATGGGGACCCCCTTGTTAAAAAACAGATACAATGGGTTGGAGCCTTTTGATGATGATGGTTTTGCGCCCGCCTGCCTGGGCAAATTGTGGGGGATGATAGATAAAGACGAAAATGTGGTAATTCCTTATGCGTATAAATCCATTGGTCATTTCGACAGCAAGGGTATGGCTTTGGTGGCAAAAGGTAGCAAAAAAGGTTATGTGGACAGAAATGGCAAGATGGTCATCCCGTTCCATTATAATTATTTTTATAAGGAGTTTAACAATGATGACTATGCGTATGCAATGGTATATAAAGGTGTAGATGCCGGTGAATACTTTGTGGGGCGCGATGGGGAGAATCTTGGGAAATTTCAGCCACGCTCAAACAATGACAAAATCTATGAAAAGGGGTTCCATATTTTCTTCAAAGGAGGTAAATATGGCTATTGCAAACAATTTGCCCGTGATTTTAGCGGATGTATCTATCAGGACATCAGATTGATTGACGACTATTGCATTGAAGTGTCGGCAGATGGAATTTTCTATCGCCAAATACGTTATTGATACATCGGCAATCGTACTGGAATACGTGACATTCTCATCCCACCTTCTGATTTATTTCTTCAAACACCTCATCGGCTGTACGGACCGGCAAGCCGAACTTTTCGGCAATGGCAAGCAAGTCAGTTTTTTGCGGCGCAACGGAATCGTTGACGGTGGTGGTATGGTAGCCGTTGAACCCGTCAGACGGCACGAGGTCGTATGCGGGCGCAAGATGCCACTCTCCATCATATAAGAACGCAAAGTTTTTGGCGTGGTCGTCCTTGTTGCCTATCAGCACATTGAAGCACATGAGCCGGTAGGCCTGCCACAACTCTGCCACCGAATGGGTGAGGATGGAGGTGAGCTGGAAGATGTGCCGGTAGTCGATGGATGGGGCTCTGTAATCGGCATTCAGCAGTCCGGCCGCACTGACCACATGCTGGCGTGTGCCGTGCTGCCGGTCAAAACGGAGTGTTCCAAAATATTGGTTTTCAAATAATTTGCAGGGCATCATGCGAATGCCGCATTGCTGTGCCAATTCCGCATAAAGCATCTCTTTCCGCCCTGCATCCTTCGGGTCGTATTTTGCCCGAAACTTGACCAACCATTCGCCATCCGAGTCCTTGACAAAAATCTTGGGGCGGGCGCCCCCCGGCGAACCACCGCGCTGCAACAACTCCTGAAGATTTTCACCCGTATAGCGGTCGCTGTCCAAAATGGCCTCCGTCTCGGCCGCCAGTCGCTCAATGTCAGCGTAATCCTGTCTTGCGGCTAAACTCTGGTCCGGCCGGAACTCCAATGCCCCACGTCCCTGACTGCCGACCAAGCACAACTGCTGCAACAGGTTGAGTTGCTCCACACGTATCCCTTGCGTCAGCAGGTATCGCGACAAGATGAGCCTCCCCCAACCATCAGGCAGACAGTCGTCGAACACTCCGAAACCGCCGTCAAACGGGCTGCGTTTGGCTATCTTCACTCCTGCCGTAAGGGGCAGCTCGAATGGAGAAATGGAAAAGCCTTTTTTCAGCCATTCGGAAGTGTATTCGAAAGCGCACAAACCATCAGACGTCAGCGCAAGGCTACCCACCTGCAGGTTGTGCCTCCAAACTTCAATCTTCTCAGGTACAGTCATTTGCGTGTTCCTCTTTTACGGTTGATATTTTTGTTTTCCAGCATCTCGTCTAAGGACTGCCACTGCCGGCGGGCGAACAGCGAGGCGAAATCGTCGGTACAATCCAGTGCGTAGGCAATCTGCAGGAGTCCGTTCAGCGAGATTCTGCCGGTCTTTTCAAAAAGCCGGTAAGTTGGCAGCGGAATGCCGGCGCGTTCGGCCAGTCCCGCTTGTGTGAGGTCGTTCTCCAAACGCCGCTGCTTCACGCGGGCAGCAATCCCAGCCGCTATGGTCGAAGGATTGTTAGTCGTCAGATTATCAATGTCTATCATCACAATTTTATATCAGTGCAAAAATACAAAAAAATAAACGAATAATCAATATTATTTTATCATTTCTTTATAAAATTCATTCACAAATAATAAAATAATATCAGTTAATTGAAAAACTCGCTGTTCCTCGCAGAAAAAATGTGTTAGGACAAGATTTTCTCGTACCAGCTCTGAAAATAATTTTAATTGTTGTACATTTGCAGTAAGTTTTTTTTTGATTACTGTGTATGGATACGACTACTAACTTACAATTGGCTTCAAATGATGAAATTTTGATCTATCAGTCAGAAGACGGCACGGTGAAAGTGGATGTGCTGTTTCAGGACGAGACGGTGTGGCTGACACAAGAGCACATGGCCTTGCTTTTCGGAAAAGGTCGGTCAACGATAACAGAACACATATCCAATATCTTTTCAGAAGGTGAACTACAAGAAGAAGTGGTGTGTCGGAAATTCCGACATACCACTCAACATGGTGCAATAGAAGGACTTTCGCAGACAAAAGAAGTGAAATATTACAACCTTGATGTCATCATTTCCGTGGGGTATCGGGTAAAATCGCGACAAGGCACGTTGTTCCGTATATGGGCCACCCAGCGTCTGCGCGACTATATCATCAAAGGTGTAGCATTGAACGACGAACGTTTCAAACGAGGTAATTCCATGAATTATTTCAAGGATTTGCTCGAACGCATCCGAGAAATTCGTCTTTCCGAAAAAGTCTTCTATCAGCAAATTAAAGATATTTACAAAACCAGCATTGATTATGACCCTTCTGATGAAATAACACTTCAGTTTTTCAAAGAGGTTCAAAACAAATTGTTGTGGGCTGTAAGTGGGAAAACCGCCGCAGAATTGGTCTATTATAGAGCAAACGCTACTCTTCCGATGATGGGGCTGACCTCTACGGAAAAGACGGGGAAAGTTCTGAAATCAGATGTGGGTGTGGGCAAGAATTATTTGAATGAGGATGAAATGAAGATCCTGAAACTCATTGTAGAACAGTTTCTCGCATTTGCAGAAGCGCAGGCAGTCGCCCATACACCTATGTATATGAAAGATTGGGTGGAACATTTGAAAATGGTGTTGACGATGAATCGTAAGTCAATATTGGAGGATGCCGGGCACATTTCACATCAAATGGCATTGGAAAAAGCAGAAATTGAATACGACAAATTCAAAAACACGCAGCGTCAGAAAGAACATTTGGAGAGCATCAAGGAATTGGCAGAGGATATTAAGAGACTAAAAGGTGAAGAGCTATGAATAACGAGAAATTTTCCATCAGAAAGCGGATAAAAAGTTTTGCTTACGCCTTTGCGGGGCTGAAGGTGCTTTTCCGCGAGGAGCACAATTCGTGGATACACGCAGTCGCAACGGTTCTGGTCGTGGCCGCTGGATTCGTCTTCCGCATCTCGCCGATGGAGTGGGTTGCCGTGCTGATTGTGATCGGGATGGTGTTTGCCGCAGAAATCCTCAACTCGTCGCTGGAGCGGACTGCCGACTTTGTGAAGGCGGAGCGCGACGATCGCAAGCGCGACATTAAGGACCTCGGTGCCGCGGCCGTGCTGGTGTGCGCCATCATCGCTGCCATCGTCGGAGTCATCATCTTTTTACCGAAAATCATAGATTCGTTATCCTAATTTGTTTATTATCAACAATATGAAAAAATCGTTGGTAGTTAGTTCTTTGCTACTTGCTTCTATAGTAAGTGCGGCGCAGCCTGCAATACGGGAACCCATTTATGCCCTTTCTGATCCTGATCGCGAAAGAATCTATGCGAATCCTGATTATTTTCTGCAAATTCTTTCAATACAAGACAGTTTGATGGCAGAGCAAGATATTTCTGTGAACCATTTACAAAGCCTTATGCCACAGAACAGGGATGAATTTTTGACTTTTGCTGTTTTAGAAGAGTATGCTTGTGAAAAAAAAGGAAATGATGTGGTGATGTCCGAGAAAAATATATTTGAATCTATTCTCCGATAAAAAGGCAAAACGAATATTCCGTATTCAAAAAAAATTGTATTTTTGCATAGTTAAATATAATTATCTGATAATTTAATATCACAATTACGATTTTAATTATCATAAAATTAAAGTTATATGAAGATTGATTATTCTGGGTATTCGGCACCTGAAATGGTGGGGATACTGGGCAAGCGTTTCAAGGATTACCGATTGAGGGCAAATCTGACACAAAAAGAGGTGGCTGAAGTGACGGGACTGTCGGTCCTGACCATTCATCGTTTTGAAAACGGTTCTGCCAACAACATCTCTCTCAGCACCTTCCTCCTCCTTTTGAAAGCCGTTGGCAGCATCAACGACTTGAATGAAGTGATGCCTGAACAACCAGAATCTCCTTATTTGTATAACAATCATTATCAGAAGGCGCAACGTGTGCGGCATAAACAGTCATGAAGGAAATATTGAAAGTGTTTTTATGGGATATGGAAATTGGACGGCTGGCTTGGGACGAAAACCGGCATCTTTCATACTTCACTTATAACCCGGAATTTTTGAAGGGCAATCTGGACATTGCACCATTGACCGCCTCCATTCATGATTATTTGAGCAGCAGGGCCATCTTTGGAGAAACAGAGCGTATTTATCAAAAATTGCCATCGTTCATTGCAGACTCTCTGCCCGATGCTTGGGGCAACCAGCTTTTCGAGCAATGGCGTAAAGAGAATCATCTTTCTGAAAAAAGTGTCACTGCATTGGAGAAGCTGGCTTTCATCGGGAAGCGTGGCATGGGGGCATTGGAGTTTGTCCCAGAAATCAACCGAGGGTCAATTCCTGACAAGATAGACATCAAAGCATTGGCGGATCTTGCGGAAAAAATCGCCATCGAACGCGAAAACGTGAAGATTCTTCCCGATGAATCGCTCACCCTGCAATCGCTGATCTCTGTCGGGACCTCTGCTGGAGGGCGACAGCCCAAAGCTATCATTGCCATAAACAGAAAAACGGGCGAAATACGTTCAGGTCAGATACATACGCATCAGGATTACGACTATTATATTCTGAAGTTCGGCGACAAGTCGCGCTCTTCCGCCGAATTGGAGCATACTTATTATGAAATGGCCTTGGCATCGGGTATCAATATGATGGAATCTCGCCTGTTGGAAGTGGAAGGAACAAATCATTTCCTTACTAAGCGTTTCGACCGGGACAAGACGGGCAAACTGCATACGCAAACCTTGGCCGCAATGAGTCCCGAAGCCGACAGCTACGAAAAGCTGCTGACAGTATGCCGCAATCTGCATCTTCCAGAAACGGATTGTCGGGAATTGTTCCGTAGAATGGTCTTCAACATTCTCGCCAACAACACCGATGACCATCACAAGAACTTTACGTTCATTATGAACCGGCAAGGTACGTGGCGACTATCCCCTGCCTATGACCTGACCTACATTTTCAACACAGGCGGCTATTTGCCCAACAAAGAACATTGCTTGATGACTGGCGGAAAAATTGAAAATATAAGCCATGAAGATGCGATTTGTTTCGCACGCGAAATGGGTATTGGTGCTCCAGAATCCATCATTCGCAAAGTGGCCGAATCCGTCGCTTCATTCAGAACATTGGCAACAAAGAATGGCGTGAAAGAAGAATGGGTAGGCCGCATTGAAAGCTGTCTGTCCGAGCATCTTGCCGCATGGGGATTCTCATCGGTACAACAGAACTATTCTTACGAAACACTATCAGGACATCATATTGAAAACGTGCATTTGGAAGCAATGTACAAGGGCAACTACCACCTGCTCGCCACCATTGACGGCAAGGCCCTTAAGTACGTCATCCGCAAGGGCACGCCGGAACACGAGGAAATCACAAAGACTGGCCTTTCGAATCTGACGGAAGACAGGTTGAAAGAACTTGTGGAACAATTTCTTTTGTCGAAAACAACAACATAATATTATGCTGCAAACCAACCGAATCATCCTGCGCCCGTGGCGCGACTACGATGCCGAAACGCTCTTCCGGTACGCGTCTGACCCCGATGTGGGGCCCCGCGCGGGCTGGCCTCCCCACAAGAGCGTGGAGGAGAGTCTGGAAATTATCCGAACAGTCTTCCATAGCGACCACGTTTGGGCTATCGAACTGAAGGAGACTGGCGAGCCTATCGGCTGCATTGGATACTACGAATACGGTGAGAGCAATATCGACATCGGTGAGAACGACATCGAGGCGGGATACTGGATAGCCAAGCCCTATTGGAACCGCGGAATTTGCACCGAAGCACTGCAACTGCTGATAGACTATTGCTTTAACACAAAAGGCTTCCGCACCATCTGGAGCGACTTCTTCATCGACAATCCCGCCTCTGGTCGGGTGATGGAGAAGTGCGGCTTCCACGACACCGGCGAGATAAACTACTGCAGCCGCCTGCAACATGGTGACGACAAACCTGTGAAAATCATGAGATTAGATAACAGATTATAACCTTTTCAATAAAAATCTTTCCGACTTTGAATTTTATTTTATATTTTTGCTCATTAATTTAAAAACGACAAATTGTAATGAAGATCGATGAAATTATCGCCCTCGTTGAAGGGAAACTAATTGAAGGGAAAACCACAGATGAAGAAGTAACAAAAGCATTTGCATCAGACCTGATGAGTGACGTGCTGACTATTAAGGACGCCTCTTCGCTCCTGCTGATTACGGGGTTGGCGAATATGCAGACAATCCGCACATGCGAGATGTCTGAAATCAGGTATATCCTGTTTGTGCGAGGCAAAAAAGTTACTGAAGAGATGAAGGAACTGGCGGAAGAGAACAATATGGTGCTGATAGAGACCAGCTACTCGATGTACAAGGTCGCAGGCATTTTGTACGCCAACAATATTAACCCACTTTATTAAGAAAGGATCTGAAATGATAACTGAATATCATGTAAACGGTGGCGACTTCACGAATGCCGGCTCCGTATCCAGCACGGTCAAAAAGATGATGCGCCAGCTCGGCGTTGATTCGACTGTGGTGAAGCGCACCGTGGTCGCACTCTACGAGGCCGAGGTCAATATTGTTGCACATGCATACCGCGGCGTGGTCACAGTGGATTTGCAGCCCGACAAAATTTACATTAAACTTGCAGACGAGGGCCCCGGCATAGCCGACATTCCGCAAGCCATGCAGGAAGGCTATTCCACTGCGTCTGTTGCGGTGCGCGAGATGGGCTTCGGCGCGGGCATGGGACTGCCGAATATCAAGGCTAACTCGGATATTCTAAACGTCAATTCGGTGGTGGGAAAAGGCACCACAGTAGAAATCACAAATAATTTTTAAATGGATAAACAACAGGAAAACTTTCACCACGCACTTAAATTCCAATACGACCTCTGTATAGGTTGCGCGCATTGCACTGAAATATGTCCGACTGCCGCTATCCATATTGAAAACGGTCTGCCTGTGCTGAACCCTAACAGGTGCATTGACTGCGGCCGCTGCTATTCGGTCTGCCCCGTGTCGGCTATTTATGTTGAGCAGGATGACTTTCAGACAATTTACGAGTACCAGAACCCGGTGGCTCTCGTACCTTCTATATTTTTCTCACAATTCCCCGAAAAAATCAAACACGAAGAAATACTTTCTGCACTTCACCGCCTCGGATTCAGGTTTATCTATGAGGTCGAGAAAAGCGTTGATATTCTGAAGCATATCATCAATGATCGTGTAAATGACGAGGATTTGGAGAAGCCTGTCATCTCTTCTTTCTGCCCTGCTATTGTCAGACTTATCCAAGTGAAGTTCCCGTCTCTTGTCAATAACATCATGCGTGTGAAACCGCCGCTTGACCTGACCGCCTTGCACATTAAAAAGCAGCTTGTTGAGGAAAACGGTATTGCAGAAGCTGATATGGCGATTTTTTATGTGGCGCCGTGCCCTGCAAAAATCGCTGCCATCAAAAGCCCTGTGGGGGAAGATAAATCCCCTATTACAGGTGTGATTAATATGAACTTCTTGTATAACAAAGTGCTGCGCGTAATAAAGCAGGGATTGGAAATGCCCAAACACCAGTACGAACACCGTGACCTGATGACACGCCGTAGCCTTCAATGGTCGCTCAGCGGCGGCGAAATTGCACTGATGAAAGAAGGGCGCAATCTTGCCATTGACGAAGTGCATAATGTCTCAGCATTCTTGGAAAAGATTGAAAATGAGGATATTGACAATATAGATTTTCTTGAACTGCGTGCGTGCGACCAAAGTTGCGCCGGTGGAATCCTATGCGCCAATAACAGGTTCCTGACGGTGGAGAGACAACGGAAACGCGCTGCCGCAAGCCCCGTTAGGATTTCAAAAAAATACAATTCAATATCCAAAAACAGCGAATATCTGACAGCCAACTGCTCCGTGGGTGCCGTGCAGCCCCGTTCAATGGATAAACTTGACAACGATAGGACTGTTGCAATGCAGAAAATGGAAAAGGCATTCAAAATCAACAAGTTCCTGCCGCAAGTTGATTGCCGTATTTGCGGTTATCAGACTTGTAAGGAGTTCGCTTTTGCAGTTACAAATGAGGTTATAGGGTTGAAGAGTTGCATTTTTGTGCAACGGCTTCTGAATGAAAATGGTGGAATATCACCGGAGGAGCGTGCCGAACTCGCAAAGAAAACCTGGGGAAAACAAAAATTAGATATTAATAATATTCCAGATAACTTATTGTAAAACAATTTATTAGAAACTTTTTATCATGACAGTCAAAGAATTAGTGGAAAAAATGAACTTGACGGTTTTCTGTGGTGAAGACAATCTTGACAAAGAGATTACAGGGTGTTACGTGTCTGATTTGTTGAGTGATGTGATGGGCTCTACAAAATCGGGAATGGCATGGATAACCCTTCAGACTCATAAGAATGTGGCAGCCATCGGCTCTCTGAAAGAGTTGGCGTGCATTATTTTGGTTAAAGGCTTCAAGCCCGATGACGACACATTGCAGCACGCCATTGAAGAGGAAATCCCGATGTTAGGCACAGCCGACCAGACATTTGAAACTGCCGGCAAGGTCTATATGAATATCTGCAAGTAAGACATCATGTACCGATATAAGGCCGACTTGCACAACCACACGCTGCTTTCACCGTGCGGCGACTTGGATATGACACCCGAATATATCATCGAGTTGGCATTGCAAAAAGGCATTGACATAATCGGCATCACCGACCACAACGCCACACGCCACTGCAGGCTCGCCGAACACTATTCCTCAAAACGCAATATCTTTGTCCTCTGCGGCGCAGAGGTTACAACAAAAGAGGAGGCGCACTGCCTCGCCTTTTTCAGAAATCATGAACTTCTTGACGAGTTTCAGGCCTATCTTGACGGGCACCTGCCAAACATTCCCAACTCTCCGGATGTTTTCGGCGATCAGGTGCAGATTGACGAAGAAGACAATATCGTTTACGAAGAGCCTAAACTCCTGATTTCAGGGCTTGACGTTTCAATAGAAGTTATAAACAAGAAAGTGAAAGAACTCGGCGGCATTTTCATTCCGGCGCATATCGACAAGCCAAAGAACAGTGTCATTTCACAACTCGGTTTTATACCGTTCGATTTGGATTACGATGCCGTTGAACTGTCGCGGCACGGCGATAAAGAGAAGATTTTGGCCGAACATTCATATCTCAAGGGCAAAAGCTTCATCCGCAGTTCAGACGCGCATTTTCCCAATCAGATTGGGACTGCCACGGCGGTTTTTGAAATGGAGACACGATCGTTCGATGAGATACTGCTTGCACTTCACGGCGAAGGCGGCCGCTCCGTGACAATTGAATAAACAAAATTAATTTTCAATTATTATGAAAGACCTTTCAATGCACATCATCGACATTCTGCAAAATTCAACACGTGCAAAAGCCAAAAATATAGAGCTTCTTGTAGAAGAAGATGTTGAAAATGACAAACTTACATTGCAGTTCAAAGATGACGGCTGTGGAATGTCGGAAGAGATGGCCGCCAAAGTAACCGACCCGTTTGTGACGACGCGTACCACCCGCAAAGTCGGTTTGGGGCTGCCGCTTCTGAAACAGAACGCCGAAATCACCGGCGGCACTTTTGAGCTGCAGTCGCAACTTGGAAAGGGTACCACAGTCACAGCAACGTTTGGGCTTTCGCACATCGACCGCAAACCCATGGGCGACCTCGCCGGTGCGGTTGTGCTCACAATGACATCTTACCCCGACATCAGATTTGTCTTTCGTTATAAAAAGCAAGATATTGATTTTGTGTTAGATACCGATGAGGTGCACGAGGCTTTGGAAGGTGTTTCCATTCAGAATCCTGAAATTATATCTTATCTTCGTGAGATGATAGAAGAAAATATCAAGCCTCAGTAATTACAGGTTATTGCGTATCACTTTATAATGGTATCGTATCAATTTACCATTATTTTATACCATTAATTCAACAGATTATTCCTACCACGCAATCTCCTTTTTTCCCCAGTTGCGCAGGATTTCGTTGGTTTTTGAAAAATGGCGGCAGCCGAAAAAGCCTTTTGAAGCTGAGAGCGGGGAGGGGTGTGCGGCGGTGAGTATGGCGTGTTTCGTGGAATCTATCAGCGTTGCCTTCTGCTTGGCATAATTGCCCCACAAAAGGAAAACGACGTGGTCGCGTTGCCGCGAGAGTTCGCTGATAGCTCTGTCAGTGAACCGTTCCCAGCCTTTGTTCTGATGTGAGCCGATGGCGTGAGCACGTACGGTAAGGGTGGCGTTGAGCAGGAGCACCCCTTGCCGCGCCCAACGTTCCAAACTGCCGCTCTTGGGTGGTGAAATATGCAAGTCATCGGCAATTTCCTGGAAAATGTTCACTAATGAACGGGGCAGCTCGATGCCGTCAGGCACTGAAAAGCAGAGCCCCTCGGCCTGGCCTTCATTCGGATAGGGGTCTTGCCCTATTATCACAACATTTACTTCATTGAATGGCGTGAGGTTGAAGGCGTTGAATATGAGTTTTCCGGGAGGGAAAACTACGTGTCGCCTCTTTTCTTCAACAAGAAACTGCTTCAGCTGCTCAAAATAAGGTGAGTTGAACTCATCGTAAAGGACTGTTTTCCAACTTTCTTCTATTTGCGGATTTATCATATCTACTTGTTTGTAAGTATGTTATGATTTATTTCTAAAAACGCAGTTGTAAGCCGACTCCGCCTTCAGCCGAGCGGGCGAATTGGTTTTGCCGCACGAAAGGCTGGACTGAGAGTGAGAGGTCATCTGAGATGTCAAAATAGAAAAGGTGAGCATCCACAGTGGCATCCAAAATGTTCAGGGCATAGATGATGGCGGCGGCGGCGATGGCAATTTCCATACTTCGCCGGTAGTTGTTCTTGAGGGCGAGAACGTTTTCGTCAGAGAAATTGGCGTACTGCGGATTCAGCTTGTCGGTTTCACCGTTGGCTCTGTATCTGTATTCGGTCTGATATGATTTTGTCTGAACAGCATAATAATATATGAAATAGCCTGACGCGCCAAGCCCAGCATAGACAATCGGCACTTTCCACCATTTCCGGTTATATATTTGTCCGGCGCCCGGTATGACTGCCGACAGTGCTGCTGCAATTTTCGGGTTGTGGCTCTTTCGCATCGCCGAGTCGGTGGTGTGCACACGGACAACTTTTCCGTTGTCGGATTTCACTATCGGTCCCGCGTCCTTTTGACCAGGCCGTATGCGATTAGTCTTCACAGGAACGGCGTTCTCCGTAGGCACTGCCGTGGTGTCGGACTGTGCCTGCACATTGTTGCAAATAGTTACAGACACTATCAAAAAAATAAACAGGAATTTTATGATAAATCCCTGTTCTTGAATAAGATAGTGTTTGCTTTTCATGGCGGTTACTCACCCAAAAGGTTAACTATTCTCATTAAATCCTCGTCGGAAGAGAATGGAATTGAAATTCTCCCTTTTCCGCTTGGATCTTTGCTGATATTGACTTTCGCTTTTAGTCTTTTTGAAAAATTAGCTTGAAAGTCAGTTATATGAGAGGAGAGTGTCATTTTAACTTTCTTTTTGGCAGAAGGGATTTCTGACGAATATTTCTTTACGAGGTTTTCTGCTTGTCTTACAGAAAGCTCCCCATTAATGATTTCGTTTAAAATCCTCTCTTGAAGCTCTTCGTCGATACCTACAAGAGTGCGTGCGTGCCCCATTGAAATTTTATTGTCGCGGACGGCGATTTGCGAATTTTTGGAGAGTTTCAGAAGCCTGAGGTAGTTTGAGATTGTCGCCCTGTTTTTGCCGACTTTTTCGCTCAGTTCGTCCTGACTGAGGTTGCACTCGTTAATCAGCCGTTGGTAAGAGATAGCGATTTCGATGGCGTTGAGGTCTTTGCGTTGTATGTTTTCCACCAAAGCCATCTGTATAGACTGCAGGTCATCGGCGGTGCGGACGAAGGCAGGTATTTGTGTCAGTCCTGCGAGTTTTGCGGCGCGCAGCCTTCTCTCACCGGAAATGAGCTGGTATTTGCCGTTGTCGAGCGGGCGCACTGTCACGGGCTGTATAAGTCCGTATGCCTTAATGGATTGTGCTAATTCTTCAAGAGCTTCCGGCTCGAAGTCAGACCGTGGCTGAAACGGGTTCGCCTCAACTTGGTCAACGTTGATATACCTGTTGTCTGATTTTATGCGGGCGGCCGAATCAGGGGAAATGACAGAATATTCGGCTCTGCCTAACAGTGATTCCAATCCTTTTCCCAATTTCCCAAAATTCTTATTGTCTTTTCCCATGATGCTAAATGTTAAAATGCGTATCCGTTGTTTTGGAGCAGTTCGCGGGCAAGGTTGAGGTGGTTTGTGGTGCCGCGCGACTGCACGTCATAAAGTATGATAGGCTTGCCGTGGCTTGGCGCCTCACTGATTCGCGTGTTGCGCGAGATGATAGTGTCGAACACTATACCGCGGCAATGCTGGCGCACGTCTTCAACGACAGCGTTGGCCAACTTGAGGCGCGAGTCGTACATGGTAAGCAGAATGCCTTCAATGTTCAGGTCGGGGTTCATGCCTTGTTGGATGAGCCGGACCGTGTTCAGCAGTTTGCCCAATCCTTCCAACGCGAAGTACTCACACTGGACGGGTATGATAACAGAGTCGGCTGCCACCAAGGAGTTAATGGTGATAAGTCCCAACGATGGAGCGCAGTCGATGATGATGAACTCGTAGTCGTCTTTCAGCGGCCGTAGGGCTTCGCGGAGGCGGAACTCGCGGTTTTCGAGCGAAATCATCTCCACTTCGGCGCCGGCGAGGTCGTCAACGGCAGGCAGCAGATCCAAGTTCGGGGTTTTGGTGGTCAGAATGCCGTCCTTTGCGCTTGCGTTGCCAAGAAGACAGTCATAGACACTTGCCGTCACATCGCTTTTCTCGAAGCCGACACCTGACGTGGCGTTGGCCTGCGGGTCGGCATCAATGAGAAGCGACTTGTGCTCAAGCACTGCTAATGACGCTGCGAGATTGACCGCAGTGGTGGTCTTCCCGACACCGCCCTTTTGGTTTGCTATTGCGATAATTTTTCCCATCGGATTACAGGTCTCCAAAATTCAGGTCATCAAAATCGTCTTTTGCACCGCCATTGTCAAACAATGAGTCATCAGGCACTTTGCCCGTTTCAATGAAATCCAAAACAGCGCCTAATGCGTTCTGGAATTTTGTGAAGTCTTCTTTATAAAGGAATAATTTGTGCTTTTCGTAAAAAAATGTGCCGTTGTCTGCGTCAAATTTGCGCTTGCTCTCTGTGATTGTCAAATACTTCTCATCGTTCTTGGTCGTCTTTACGTCAAAAAAGTATGTCCGCTTTCCTGCTCTGACTGCTCTCGATAACACTTCGTTTTTTTCTAAATTTTCCATCAATCTACTTTTTTAAGGTTAATATTATATTTGAACTTGCAAAGATATAAAAATTGAGCTGATTTTCAATATAAAGGTAAATAAAAAAAATTGCGCTTTGAAAAATATTTTCTTGTATCTTTGCAGGTCAATTTGAAAATAACAATTATCGGAATGTAGCAGGTTACACTCATTAAAAGGAAGGAGGTTATCGTGGTCGATACCATATCATTCGGGAAGCTCAAGTGGCATCACATCACCAATCCTACGGTAGATGATTTGGATTTTTTAAGAGATAATTTTCACTTCCATCCTTTGGATATTGACGACTGCTCGAGTTTCGTGCAACGTCCGAAAATCGACACATACAGTGACTATTATTTTATGGTCCTCCATTTCCCGCTGCTCGATAAGCGCACGAATTTGGTGAAGACGGAGGAGACAAAAATATTCTGGGGACACGACTATATCATTACAGTCGGAAATTCGCATTATGTGGTGCAAGACCTTTTTAACCTCACAAAAATTGACCCCGAAGAGATTGAAGAAGACGAACTTACAATGTCGAGCGATTCTATCCTGTACAAGGTTATGTACAGGATGATGAAAGAGACTTTTCTCCTTATAGAGCGGCTCGGCAGCGAGATCGACATAATCAGCCGTGAGCTGTTTGAGCAGAAGTCGGAGCGTATCATTGAACAGATTTCCCGTTACAGGAAAAACATTATCCAGCTTAACACAATCTTCCGTCCGCAGCTGCGCCTCTTCCACACCTTTGAATCGGGCGAGGTGAAGGGCTTCGCTGAAGATATGGAGGACTACTGGGGCAATATCCTCGACTTTTACCAGAAGATGTGGGATATGATTGAAGACTACGGCGAGTTGGTGGCGGGGCTCTCAAGCACCTTCGATTCTTTGCAGGCGAACAAGACAAACGAGATTATGCGCATGCTCACCATTATTTCTACAATAGTGCTGCCATTAACCTTTATATCAGGACTTTATGGAATGAATGTGGTGCTGCCGTTTGCCGACAACAGCGCAGCCTTCTGGATCCTGATAGGCTTGTGCGCCTTGGTCGTCATCGTTCTGATGATTTTCTTCAAAAAGAAAAGGTGGATGTAATTGCCCTCTGAGTGACATTTGTGTAAATCTGCACAGAAAAGTATTTTTGAAAAATTTACGCTATTGCCTTGCGTGAATGATACCATTTGAGGTATGCCGGCAGATATTGCAGCCCGTGTCCGCACAATTCGGCGTATAGCGGGTTTTTTGCGTAGTCCTTGTCAAAACAGAGCATGTAAATTTCCTGAAGACAGTTCAGCATGCCGATACGCTCAAATTCTGCTATGATATTCTTGTCGGAATCTTTGCCCTTCATCATTATCTCATCGTATATGAAAAGGGTGTAGCTGTTAATGTGCACTAACATTTCAGGGAGTACATCAAACGGGGTCTGGCGGTATTTGCGTGCGGCTTCTATCAGATTCTGGATGCTCTGCTTGTTTTTCGACAGATATTCTTCCGCTTTGATACATAATTCATAATATAGTGTCTCGGCGTTTGACGGCCGTTTGTACAGCATGTTTGCTGTGCGTGTGAGATAAAGGTGGTATTTTGGCGACTGCGGCAGCGCAAATCCTTTGAGAATCTCCTTTTCAATGGAAAGGGAGGTCATGCAGTAGTTGTCATCACAAAAAATGTCATCGTGGAAATGCTCTTTTTCAATATACGTAAAGTATTGTTGTATAAGCTGGTATATTTCTTTGTTGTATATTGGCTCCATTCCGGTTTTAATTGCGCTTGTTAATACGCTTTCAAAATGAAAATGTTACGAAATTGAAATTAAAATTTACGCGACAGATAAAAAAATATTACTTTTGCAGCTTAAAAACCGAAAAATGAAAATAATCTGCGTAGGCAAGAATTATCTCGGACACATCAGGGAGTTTGACGGGGCTGTTCCGGAGGCACCGATTTTCTTTCTGAAGCCTGACACAGCGCTTACAGTGCGAAACCGTCCTTTTTTCCTGCCTGATTTCGCAAAGCGGTTTGATTATGAGGTTGAAATTCTTCTGAGAATCTGTAAGGTGGGGAAGTGCATACAGGAGCGTTTCGCCCACACATATTATGATGCCATAGGCTTGGGCATAGATTTCACCGCGCGGGATGTGCAGTCGCGCTGCCGCGAGAAAGGTGAGCCGTGGGAAATTTGCAAAGGCTTTGACGGCTCTGCGGTTGTAAGCAGATTCGTACATAAAAGCAATTTTCCTGATTTGTCCAATCTGGAGTTCAGCCTCACTCTCAATGGCGAGACTGTCCAACATGGCAACACCGCAGATATGATTTTCAATTTCGACAGGATTATTTCATACGTCTCACAATTTATCACATTAAAAATGGGAGACATTATATTCACGGGGACGCCGGCGGGAATCGGTGCGGTGAAAATAAACGACCGCCTGCAAGGCTTTATCGGAAATGAAAAATTTTTGGATTTTAGGGTAAAATAACTATAATAATAACAAAACCAATAAATTATGAAACTGAAAATCAGATTAATCGTGATGAATTTTCTCCAGTATGCAGTCTGGGGAGCGTATTTGACTTGTATGGGCAAGTATTTGGGAAAATGCGGGTTAGGTGGTGATATTGGGTGGTTCTACGCCATGCAGGGCATTGTCTCTATCTTTATGCCGGCACTGATGGGTATTGTCGCCGACCGCTGGATTCAGGCCCAGCGCACACTCGGCTTGTGCCACGCCATTGCAGGTGCCTGCATGATAGCCGCTTGGTTCTATGGGTTTTCGGTCGCTGAACCGAGCTTCGCAATCCTCTTTACAATCTATTCGGTTAGTGTCGCATTCTATATGCCTACAATCGCACTTTCCAACTCGGTGGCATACAGCGCATTGGAGAAAGGCGGCTTGGATACAGTCAAGGACTTCCCGCCAATCCGCGTTTTTGGCACCATCGGTTTCATCTGCGCAATGTGGGCGGTTGACCTTGTTCACATATCCGACACTCCTTACCAGTTCCTGCTGAGCGGCATACTCGGAATCGCACTTGGCGTTTACTCGTTCACCCTCCCCGAATGTCCTATCAGCAAATCTGATGAGAAAAAATCATTCGTTGACGCATTCGGCCTTCGCGCTTTCACACTTTTCAAAGAGAAAAAGATGGCCATCTTCTTCATCTTTTCGATGCTCTTGGGTGCAGCCCTGCAGATTACAAACGGTTTTGCCACGCCATTCATCTCCTCTTTCGCCGCATATCCTGAATTTGCCGACACATTCGGTGTGAAATATTCAGTCATTATCTATTCTATCTCACAAATTGCCGAGACATTGTGCATTCTGCTTATACCTTTCTTCCTTAAACGCTTTGGTATAAAGAAGGTTATGCTTATGGCTATGATTGCATGGTTCTTCCGTTTCGGGCTTTTCGGCATCGGTGACACCGGCAGCGGCGTTTGGGCAATCATCCTCTCAATGATTGTTTACGGTTTTGCTTTCGACTTCTATAACATTTCAGGTTCTCTGTTTGTAAATCAGGAGACCGCTCCCGAAATCCGTTCTTCAGCCCAAGGTCTTTTCATGCTGATGACCAACGGTTTGGGCGCAACAATAGGTACTTTGAGTGCTCAGGCGGTTGTGAACCAATTCTGTCAGTGGAACGAAAACGGGCTGCTTGTCGGTGATTGGAAGACCACTTGGTTTATTTTTGCTGCTTACTCTTTGGTGGTGGCTATTATGTTCGCTATCTTCTTCAAGTACAAACATGTTCCTGAAAAGTCTGTTAAGGCAGAATAAAAAAGGAATTAGAATATTCAAGATGAGATTTATAATATCATTGATGTTCTTTACGATTTTCGGGCTTGCGCAGGCGCAGCCCGAAAATTTCAAATTGATGACGGCTACACAGAAGAGTACCGCTGCAAGCAACATCGCCAAGAAATCGCAGTCGATGAAGAGCCTGCAATGCAGTTTTTCGCAGGAGCGCACATCATCGATGTTGACTGAAGCGGAGAAAGCAAGCGGCAAAATGTTGTACAAACAGCCGGATAAGTTGAAATGTGAGTTCACTCAGCCCAAGTCCTTCGTGTTTATCCTCAATGGAACCAAGATAATTATGAAAGCCGATGGGAAGACAAAGGATTTCAACGGCGGGCGCAGCAAAATTTTCAAGTCGATGACTGAGATGATTGTCGGTTTTGTGAACGGCAGCGAGATACAGAACAGTGAGCATTTCAGCTGCGCGTACTATTCAAACGGGAAGCAGGTTTTAGTGAAAATGACACCTGTGAAAAAGGAACTGAAGAAGATATACTCATCTGTTGAAATGTATTTTAATGCTGACTCTTTTCTTGCTGAAAAAATAGTTATGAAAGAGCCATCTGGTGACATCACAAAGCTGGTATTTTCCGACACAAAGCCGGATATTCAGATTTCTGACAAAAGTTTTGAATGAGCAAGAGCGACTTATATAGAATCGTAACTCTTTCGGCAAGCAGCGCTTCTGTGCGGTTTGAGACAGGCTCGGAAATTCTCGGCGCCCATTTCCCAGAACGCGCCATCGTGCCCGGGTCATGCCTTATTGAGACAGCCCGTGAACTGATAGAGAAAATTGTTGATAAACCGCTGTATATTAAAGAAATAAAAAATGTAAAATTCGTCAGCGTGATAGAGCCGGCGATAACGCCTGAGGTCTTTTTTGATTTTGAAAAAGATGGCGGTGAAGAGGCGTGGCGCGTGACCGTTTATAATGAGGAGCGCACCTTCGCCAAGATGAAAATAGTCTTTTCGTATGAGCAGTAACGATTTTTGTGTAATAGTTCCTACCTACAACAATATCAGGACACTTTCGGCGGTGATAGACAGCATATTGCCATATACTTCAAAGCTGATAGTGGTGAATGACGGCTCGACAGATGGCACTGATGTTTTGTTGGATAAAAAGAAAAATGAGATAGGGGAGGGGCTTGAAGTGGTATCGTACGCAAAAAACAAGGGGAAATGGAATGCCATTTCGAAGGGGTTGGGAGCCGCCGCCGCCGCGGGTTTCAGATATGCTATAACGATGGATTCGGACGGGCAGCACTTTGCGAGCGATATACCAAATTTTGTCGCGGCGGCGGCGGCGCACCCTGATGCGCTGATTGTGGGGAGCCGCATGCTGAAAACTGAGGAGGACGTCCCTCAGAAGAATATCGCCGCCAACAAATTCTCCAATTTCTGGTTTAAAGTGCAGACGTTCATCAATCTGCCTGACACCCAGTCGGGTTTCAGATTGTATCCTGTCGAAAAAGTTAATGCAATACACATTTTTTCAGGACGTTACGAAGCTGAATTGGAGGTATTGGTCAGAGCGGCGTGGCGTTTCATAGAAGTTATACCTATCCCTGTCGCGGTATATTATGCTCCAGCCGGCGAGCGGACAAGCCATTTCAGGCCGTTCGCGGATTTTATGCGTATTTCGGCGCTGAACACATTTCTAACGTTTGCTGCGATATTGTGGTTTTATCCGCAGAAACTTTGGAGACATTTCCGAATGATTTTTCAGAAACGGACAGAAAACAGTAAATAACAGGGAAATCGGATTATTCACGGCACAGGGTCGTAGCCGCTGCCGCCCCACGGGTTGCACGACAAAATACGTTTGAGCGTGAGCCAGCCGCCTTTCCACGGACCGTATTTTGTGATAGCTTCAAGTCCGTATTGAGAGCAGGTGGGCAGATAGCGGCATTGTCGCCCTATCAGTGGCGACAATGTTACACGGTACGCCTTGATTATCAGAATCATGACTTTGCCGATAATGTCGTTTATGAATCTGATGAGTTTCACTTCTGATGAATTATGCCTCCTCTTCGGGTTTGAAATCCCCGTTCACGAAAAAGGTGAAGTTCAGTTTCCCGTATTTGCGGTGCTGGTAGAATTGTGGGTGTGCCGAAAAATCGTAAACCTTTGAGTGTTCGATAATAAGCCAGCCTTCTTTTTTTAGCAGACCTTTTTCAAAAACTATTTCAGGCAGTTTTGCAATGCCTTCGAAGTCGTATGGCGGGTCGGCGAAAATGATGTCGTACTGCTGCTTGCTTTTTTCCAAAAAAGAAAAAGCGTCACATTTGATGACGGTCATGTTGTCGTATTGGAGAGTGGAGGCCATTTTGCGGATGAAGTCGGTGCAGCCCTGAAAGTTATCGACTGAAGTGACGGATACGGCTTCCCGCGAAGCAAACTCCAAGGAGATGTTGCCGGTGCCTGCAAAAAGGTCGAGCACTGTGATCCTGTCGAAATAGAAGTAATTGTTCAGAATATTGAAAAGGCTCTCCTTGCCGAGGTCGGTGGTTGGTCGCACGGGCAGGTTCGCCGGAGCCACTATCTTCCTGCCTTTGTTTCTACCGCTAATGATTCTCATGGTCTTTTTGTTTTGGAAAAGCAAATAAAATTGCAGTCGCAAAAATAATCAAATTTTCATATCAATTCCAACATGTATATAGGCATAAACAAGAATATCAATTTTATTTTAATTTTTATTAAAAAGTTAATAAAAAATTGTATTTTTGCGGATTGATTATTTGTGAAGTGATGGAAGTTAAGGTGTTGGAAGGGAAGAATATAAGATGCTGTAAAATAAACTAATATGAAGAAGGTTCGGGAAATAAATGTAAAAAGCACATCCATAAGAACTACGATGGTTGGCGATGCAGATTATATCTGCCTCACCGATATTGCCAAGCAGAAGAATCAGTTGGAGCCAAACGTTGTTGTTGGCAATTGGCTGCGAAATAGAAACACTATTGAATATCTTGGTCTTTGGGAATACTTGAACAATCCCGATTTTAACCCCATCGAATTCGAGGGGTTTAGGCAACAAGCTGGTTTAAATGCTTTCACTCTATCACCAACAAGGTGGATAGAAGCCACTAATGCTATAGGATTAATAAGCAAAAGTGGACGTTATGGCGGAACTTACGCCCAACGAGACATTGCATTCAAGTTTGCCAGTTGGGTCTCAGTAGAATTTGAGTTGTATCTCATCAAAGAATTTCAGCGGCTGAAGGAGGAAGAACAAAAATCTTTAGGATGGTCTGCAAAACGTGAGTTGTCTAAAATAAACTACCACATACATACTGATGCCATTCGTGCCAACTTGATTCCTAAGGAAGTGGATGCCTATCATAGCTCACTTATCTATGCCGAAGAAGCAGATGTGTTGAATGTTGCTCTTTTCGGTATGACCGCCAAGGAATGGCGTGAAGCCAATCCGGATAAGAGAGGCAATATGCGTGACTACGCTACAATCAACCAACTTATCTGCCTCTCCAATCTGGAGAACTTGAATGCGGTTTTTATCAATGAGGGTATTCACCAGCGCGACCGCTTGCAGAAACTAAATAAAATAGCCATCCAACAAATGACCGTTTTGGAAGAGGTGGGGAATCGGAGACTGATGAAATAAAACCGGATTAATTTTTATTAAAAGTCAATAAAAGTTGTATTTTTGTGGGTTGATTATTTGTGGGATGACGGGGCAGTTAACATGCCACACACATTTCATTATCATTAACAAATAACAATATAATGAAGAGGACTTTTTCCCTGACAATGCTGCTTCTGGCGAGAGTCTGTCTCTTCGCGCAAGCATCAGTCAGCGGCGTAGTAACCGGCTCTACAGGAAACCCCATTCAGGAATTGGAGGTGGCACTTATGATGGACAACGGCAACCATGTTCCTGTTGACGATGCACCAATTGTGGCTTTGACAAAGACAGACAGCTTCGGTCATTATTTGTTAGAGGGGATCCCATCTGGAAGATATGTTGTCGCGTTCAATCAAAATCATAAAGATAGCATGCATCAGAGTTCTTCCATGTGGGGTCTCGTGCTGTCCGACAATGATTGTCTGTTGGACGTAAGCCTCAATATGTACGAATGTGTTGAGTATTGTTTGATACCATTCTCTCCTGCTGAATGGAAGAGGATTTCTGGAAAGATAATGGGGCTTCCGGTTTTCAGAAAGGCGATGATTGTATTTGAGGTCATGGAAACTGGTGAAAAACAGGTGGTTTACACCTATGGGGACGGGAATTTTGCAAAGTCATTCCCTCCTGAAGCTGGCCGTGTAAAAGTCCACGTTTTTATGCACGAAGGCAAAAAACAGTGGCGAGAGGTGAAGAGCTGCATACGGCGGCCTCAGAAACGATGCCAGCGTCCAATCCACATTTCTGTCAGCAAATAATAATACCCGCAGTTTTTGCTTTTTCTGATGAAATAGAATAGATTTAATTTTATTTAATTTTTATTAAAAATCAATAAAAAGTTGTATTTTTGTGGGTTGATTATTTGTGAAGTGATGGAAATTAATGTGTTGTGAAGAGGCAACTTTTATGATAAGCTAAGAGAGCTAACGAATACAAAATGATTAAAACTGACGAACAAATTGCAATGAATAAAGACAAGATGACATTCAATAGGCATACTGAAATCCTGCCACAAATGAAGGGAGAGGTAGTACTATACCAATCGACTGAGGATGTGCGGATTGAGGCTCGTCTAGTATATGAGACCATCTGGCTTACACAAAAACAAATTGCGGATTTGTTCGGTACGAAACGACCAGCTATAACAAAACATATCTTAAACATATACCTCAGCGGAGAACTTGACAAAGAGAGCACATGTTCCATTTTGGAACACATGGGTAACGAAGGAAAGCAGAGCTACACTACGCTATACTACAATCTTGATATTATTCTTGCTGTCGCCTACCGCGTAAATAGTTTCAATGCCACACAATTCCGCAAGTGGGCTACACGGGTGCTGAAAGAATATTTGCTGAAAGGATATTCCGTAAACAACAGACTTGAAGAATTGGAACAGCGAGTGGCAAAGACAGGGGAAAAGATTGATTTCTTTGTGCGCACTTCTCTGCCACCCAAGGAAGGTGTCTTCTACAACGGACAGATATTCGATGCGTATGTCTTTGCGGCGGATTTGATAAAGTCGGCCAAGAAAAGTATCACTCTTATCGACAACTATATTGACGAATCTGTACTGCTGATGCTGTCGAAACGCAATGCAAAGGTTAGTGCAACAATTATCACCCGTTCCGATTCTAAAGTGTCACAACTTGACCTTGAGAAGCATAACGCTCAATACTCACCAATCGAGGTAAAGGTCTGCGGCACCATCCACGACCGCTTCCTCATCATTGACGAGGTGGTTTATCATATTGGGGCATCATTGAAAGACCTCGGAAAGAAACTCTTTGCCTTCTCCAAGCTGGAGATGTCTGATGAAACAATATTACAAATGACCGTGTTAGAAGAGGTGGGGAATCGGAGACTGATGAAATAAAACCGGATTGATTTTTATTAAAAATCAATAAAAAGTTATATTTTTGTGGATTGACTATTTATGAAGTGATGGGGAAGTTAACGTGGTGGAACAGACAACTGCGAACAGAACTAACGAATACAAAATGATTAAAATTGGCAAACAAATTGCAATGAAGACGGAAGAGATACAACAGATGTTTAGTGAGTATGAGCACGCCGTATGCGATGCGAATGGCGTGGAGTGTTGGAGTGCGCGGGAATTGTGCAAACTGCTGGGATATAGTCTTTGGCAGAACTTCACGAAGGTGATTGATAAAGCCAAGATAGCCTGCGAGAATGTAGGACACGAAATCTCTGATCATTTTATTGACGTCAATAAAATGATCACCGTGGCGAAAGGCGCTCAGAGAGAGATTATCATTTGCAGAAGGCGGAGCGGTGGGCTGTCCTGGAAATATAGAGGGCGAAAATGTCTCGCTTTACTTTGTCAACTTGGAGAAATCCGCTAATTATTGTATCTGCAAAAATGCACTTTTTCACGAAATGCAGATTTTTTAGAACAATAACATTCGATTGTTTATATCCGAATATTTTTGTACCTTTGCACTGTTTTTATTGAAAAACAAAAACAGTTAATAATCAACCAATTAAATAATAAATTATGGCAGAAAAAAAATTTATGACTTGCGACGTTAACTGCGCTGCTGCTCACGTGGCATACATGTTCAGCGAAGTGGCCGCTATCTATCCTATCACCCCTTCAAGCCCGATGGCTGAGTACATCGACGAGTGGAGCGCAGGTGGAAGAAAGAACATCTTTGGTGAAAACGTAAAGGTTGTTGAGATGCAATCTGAAGCCGGTGCTGCAGGCGCTGTTCACGGCTCATTGCAGGCTGGTGCTCTCACTACCACTTACACGGCGTCTCAAGGCCTCTTGCTGATGATCCCGAATATGTACAAGATTGCTGGAGAATTGCTTCCGGGCGTTTTCCACGTCTCAGCACGTGCTTTGGCTGCTCAGGCTTTGTCAATCTTTGGTGACCACGCCGACGTTATGAGCGCACGTCAGACCGGTTTCGCCATGCTGGCTACCGGCTCCGTTCAAGAGATTATGGACCTCGCTCCTGTCGCACATTTGGCAGCGATCGAAGGCCGCGTGCCGTTCCTTCATTTCTTCGACGGTTTCCGCACCTCCCACGAAATCCAGAAGGTGGAAGCCACCGACCAGGCCAAGGTTGAGAAACTCGTCAACTGGAAAGCCCTCAAGGAGTATCGCGACCGCGCCCTCAATCCAGAACATCCTGTAACACGCGGCACCGCCCAGAACCCCGACATCTATTTCCAGACCCGCGAATTGCAGAACAAATATTATGACGCTCTTCCGGACATCGTGGCGAAATATATGAAGAAAATGAGCAAAATCACAGGCCGTGAGTATGCTCCGTTCACATTCTACGGCGCAAAAGACGCCACCGACATCATCATCGCCATGGGCTCTATCACTGACGTTATCAAAACCGTCATCGACAAGGAGAACAAAGCAGGCAAGAAACTCGGTCTTGTGAGCGTACACCTCTATCGTCCTTTCAGCGTGAAATATCTCATGGAAGTTATGCCGAAGAGCGTGAAGAGAATCTGTGTTCTCGACAGAACGAAAGAACCGGGCGCAAACGGCGATCCGTTGTATCTTGATGTTGTGGAAGCCTTCAAGGATGTGAAGAAACAGCCTATGATTATCGGTGGCCGTTTCGGTCTCTCTTCAAAAGACACCACTCCGGCTCAGGTCCTGGCTATCTACAAGAACCTCGCCGCTGCAAAACCGATGAACCAGTTCACAGTCGGTATCAACGACGATGTTACACACCGTTCACTCAAAGTCGGTAAAGAGATTTCAATTCTCCCGAAAGGCACATTCGAAGCCAAATTCTACGGCCTCGGCGCTGACGGTACCGTGGGTGCAAACAAGAACTCCATCAAGATTATCGGTGACAACACCAACAAATACAGCCAGGCTTATTTCGACTATGATTCAAAGAAATCTGGCGGTTACACCTGCTCACACCTCCGTTTCGGCGACCAGCCTATTTTGGCTCCTTACCTCGTCGGCACTCCTGATTTCGTGGCCGTTCACGTACCTTCTTATCTGAAGAAATATGACTGCCTCCGCGGTCTGAAAAAGAACGGTACGTTCCTCTACAACTCTCCGTGGAGCGTTGCCGACACCAAGAAACATCTTCCTGATTTTGTGAAGAAATACTTGGCACTCAACAATATTAAAATGTACATCATCGATGCTACAAAGATTGCCGGTGAAATTGGTTTGGGTAACCGTACAAACACTATTCTGCAATCGGCATTCTTCAAGATTTCAGGCGTTATTCCTTATGACCTCGCTGTGGAGCAGATGAAGAAATTCATCGTGAAGAGCTACGGCAAGAAGGGTGAGGATGTTGTGAAGATGAACTACGCTGCTGTTGACCGTGGAGGTGAAATCACAAAGGTTGACATCCCTGCAGAATGGGCTAAATTGGAATGCAGCACCGACTTCCAGTTCGAAAGCAATCCTAACGATCCGGAATTCATCAACAAGGTTATGCGTCCGATGGTTGCGCAGTGCGGTAACGACCTGCCAGTGAGCGCATTCAAGGAGATTGTTGACGGCACATTCCCGGCTGGCACCACCGCTTACGAAAAACGCGGCGTTGCCACAGTGGTTCCAGAATGGAATCTCAACAACTGTATCCAATGTAACCAATGTTCTTTGGTATGTCCTCACGCAGCAATTCGCCCGGTTGTTATGACTGATGCCGAATTGAAGAAGGCACCTAAGACGATGAAAGCCATTGATATCAAAGCCCCGAAGGAACTCGCTGGAATGCACTTCCGTATGCAAGTCTCTGTTATGGACTGCACCGGTTGCGGCAACTGCGCTGATGTTTGCCCGGCTAAGGAGAAGGCTTTGGTTATGAAACCGTTTGAAAGCCAGCTTGACGAAGCCAAGAATTGGGAATACGGACAGAAGAAAGTCTCTTACAAAGACAATCTCATCGACAAATACGCAAATGTTAAGAACAGCCAGTTTGCACAGCCACTGTTTGAATTTTCAGGTGCTTGCGCAGGTTGCGGCGAAACTCCGTACATCAAGACTATCACACAGTTGTTTGGTGAAAGAATGATTGTCGCCAACGCTACCGGTTGCTCATCAATTTACGGCGGTTCTGCTCCGGCAACCCCATACTGCAAGAATTACAGAAGCGGCAAGGGTGTTGCGTGGGCAAACAGCTTGTTCGAGGACAACGCAGAGTTCGGTCTCGGTATGGCCACTGCAACCCGCAAGATGCGCGACCGCGTAGAACGCATCATGAAGGAAGCCATCGCCAACTGCGACTGCTGCGACAAGAAACTCAAAGCCCTCTTCCAAGAATGGATCGACAACCGCGAATGCGGCATCAAGACCGCCGAGTTGGCCGACAAGATCGTGGCCGCTTGCGAAAAGTGCGGTTGCGACTACTGCAAGCAGATTGTTGACCTCAAAGACCACTTGGTAAAGAAATCACAGTGGATCTTCGGTGGTGACGGTTGGGCATACGACATCGGTTTCGGTGGTTTGGACCACGTGTTGGCAAGTGGCGAGGACGTGAACGTGCTCGTACTCGACACCGAGGTTTACTCCAACACCGGCGGTCAGAGCTCAAAAGCTACTCCGGCAGGTGCTGTGGCCAAATTTGCTGCTTCTGGTAAGAAAGTTCGCAAGAAAGACCTCGGCATGATTGCCAAGAGCTATGGTTATGTTTATGTCGCGCAAGTCGCTATGGGCGCAAGCCAGGCACAGTACTTCAAAGCCATCAAAGAGGCTGAGGCTTACCACGGACCGTCATTGGTGATCTGCTACGCACCTTGTATCAACCACGGTATCAAGATCGGCATGGGACACTCACAGATGGAAGAGAAACTGGCCGTTGATTGCGGATACTGGCATTTGTGGCGCTTCAATCCTGCAGAAGAAGAAGCCGGCCAAAACGGTTTCCACCTTGACAGCAAAGAACCCGACTGGAGCAAGTTCCAGAACTTCATCATGGGCGAGGTCCGTTACAACTCGTTGTTGAAGACCTTCCCGGAAGAAGCCAAGGAACTCTTCGCCAAGACCGAACAGTTCGCGAAACTGAGATACGAAGGGTATAAGAAGTTGAGCGAGGGGAAATAAATATTCGGCTTTTTAAAGACAAGAAAAGCGGAATCGTAAGGTTCCGCTTTTCTTTACAATAACGATTCTACTCTTCCGTTAAAACAGAATAACAAATATTTAGATAAAAAAACAAATAGATGAATAGCTTTTCCATAATGCCCTATGAACACCAGTCGATACTCGAATCCTACCAACAGTGGTTGGTAAGCGATTTGTATCAAAACTA
>JAGCRI010000194.1 GCA_017964755.1 Bacteroidales bacterium
CCCACCAAGATGAACTTGCGCATCTATGCGGATATTTTTCAAATTCACAGAAGTTATTTTGTTAAGCACAAGTCCAGCACTTCCTTCTTTTGAATGGTCTGTCAGCAGAACCACGCTGCGGTTGAAGAACGCGTCGTTGTAAAATGGCGTTGCAATGAGGATTTTGCCGTCTTGCAGCTGTAGACCGGTGGGTTTGACAGAAAGGAGGTCGCCAATATCCATTATATATGTATTAAGGCTTATAACTTGAATTTTATTCGCAAAAATAGCTAAAATTGAAATTAGGAGTGCGAAATGAGAAAATTTTTATATATTTGTGGAAATATTTTCATTATATTATTTTTTAACAAAATCCTATGCAAATAACAATAAGACAAAAGCCTTTTGGCTATTTCAAAATCACACCGTATCTGGTTTTCATTGATGGAGAACTGGTGGGGCATGTTAATCGCTGCAAACCTTTGAAAATTGATGTGGAAAAAGAAGAGTTCGAGTTGACTATTAAAGATAACTTTTATAAGAGTACACGGCGTTGTCAGATGAAGGAGAACAGCACAATCGTTTTCGACACTATTGACAATTTTCCGATATGCCTGTATCTGTTGTATCTGATTGCAATAATTGTGTTGACATGTCTGCACGTTAATTTATACCTGCCCACAGCCGCGATAATAGCGACAATGTTCGTTTTCCCGATACTTATCCTGATTTATGATATGATAAACAGAAAAAACTTTTTTTTGATAGAATATTGAAGGCACAAAAATCGGTAAAGAAAAAAGCCGCTCTTTCGAAGCGGCTTTTTCTATATAAACTACACAAGAAAATTAGTTTCTCTTCTCTTTGATACGTGCTTTCTTGCCGGTGAGGTTGCGCAGGTAGAAAATGCGTGCCCTGCGGACAACGCCGCGCTTGTTGATGCTAATTTCTGAAATGAGCGGGGAAGCAAATGGGAAAATTCTTTCAACACCAATGCCGCTCGAAATCTTTCTGACAGTGAAGGTCTTTGTGACGCCACTGCCTGTTATCTGCAAAACAACACCTTGAAATTGCTGGATACGCTCTTTTGAACCTTCAACAATTCTGTATGAAACAGTGATAGTATCACCTGCTTTGAATTTCGGGAACTCCTTTGTGGTAACGAAATTATCTTCCACGTACTGTATCAAATCTTTTTTCATCTCTGTATATTTTATCGTTTTTCTATTCTGATTTTTTGAGCGTGCAAAGATACAATTTTTTGAAATATAAACTATACTTTGTTGACAAAAAAATATTATAAAATTGATTCATAGATTTTTGACAAGTTTTGGGCAATTTTTTCTTCGGAAAACTGTTTGATATGTTCCATTCCTTCATTCCTGTACGCTTTACGGAGGTCGCTGTCGGAGAGAAGCAGTGAAATTTTTTCAGCTAACTGGTTGTGGTCTGACGGGTCAATGTATTGGCATGCACTACCGCCAGCTTCGCGGAAACATCCGTTATCCGTGGTTATTACGGGGACACCGCAGCTGAGTGCTTCCAAAATAGGGATGCCGAAACCTTCGTGAAGTGAAGGGTATATGAAAATTGACGCACTTGCATATATCGAGCGTAATTCCTTGTCAGTAACATTATTAAGGATAATCACACGGGTTTTGAAAAGTTCCGGAAAACTATTTTGCAATGATTGCAGGTAGTTGCTTGCTTTTCCAACCATCACAAGAGGGATGTCGTGCTCCGTATATTGCATTGCCTGCAAAATAAGTTCTTGGTTTTTACGGCGTTCTATAGCCCCAACGTGCAGCAGGTATTCATTCGGGAGGTTGTATTTTTTTATAATCTCATCTTTTTCTTGTTGTGTTGCCGGCTCATAAAAAACAGGATTGCATCCTTGATATACCACATCTATTTTTTCTTCAGGAATGTTCCAATAATTTATAAGGTCAGATTTTGTCTGTCGGCTGATAGCGATAATCCGGTCTGCAACATTACAGCTGAGGCGGTATTTCAAAGTATATGTCTTCCTGTCTATTAGCGGGTATAGTTGGGGATGGGTTATGAATATCAGGTCGTGCATTGTGACGACAGATTTTGTTTTGGAATTTCCGATTCCTATTGGGAGTTCATGGCTGAGACCATGGAAAATGTCAAGATTAAGAGAGTTGATGTCGTGCAGGCAGCCGTGTGTGCGCCATAGGGTTGGCAGTGCGCGGGCAAATGGAGATTGTGGTGTGATGACAGAAGCGTTGGGGTAGGCGAGGCCTTGGAACTCTTTTGAGATTTTTGGCGTGAAAAGGTAGTATTCGTTGTCTGTGCGATAGCGTGTCAGCGCGGCAATGGTATTTCGGCTGTAGTTGCCCAAACCACGGAAATTGCAGAATGCACGTTTGGCATCAAACCCTATTTTCATCTCTTGATATGCATATTTTTTGCAAAAATACAATTTAACGACATAAATGCTGGATTTTTTTTTATTTTTGCAAAACTTTTGAAACTTCAATCATTATTATAATAAAAAACATTAGCATCATGAAAAGATTTACTTTAATTTTATCATTAGTTTTTTGTTTTGTGGCATTTTCCTTTGCCCAATCAGTTCAGGAAGAACAAGTTGCATTTGAAAAGACCCAGGTCCCTGGTTTTGTTGTAAGAACCAATCACAGTGTTGCTGACATTACCGGTGCTGTTGAGCAGAAATGGGAAAAAGGCTGGGGCCTCAAGGCATCCAAGGCTTCAGGATACAAGGCATTCCTTTCTCAGAAAATGCCAACCATAAGTGATCAGAATCTTGACGTTTATGTCGGTGTGAAGGAAACAGGCAAGAAAAATGCGAAAGTTACTGAATTGACGGTTTTGGTTTCCACCGGTAACAACAACTTCGTCTCATCATACAATAATGCCGATATGGCGGCAAGAATCAAAGACGCTATAACAGAACTTGTTGAATATACTGCTGTGTATTCAGTTGAACAGGCTGTAACAGTGAATAATAATAGTATTAACAAACTCAATACTGAAACTCAGAAACTTGAATCTGAAAAACAGAAACTGCAGAAACAGATAAACGACTTAGACAAAAAAATCAACGACAAGAAAGTTGAAATTGAAAAACTGCAGAATGATAATGCTAAATTGAAACAGAAATAAGATTTGAACTCTTTGAATCCCAAATAGAAAAACGGCGTCAATCCGTTTTTTTTGTGCCGTTTTTTTAGCTTCGTAGCTGCAATTGTGTGGACTGTAGGTGATTTAGCGGCATTTTTTTATTTATTGAGTTTTTTATTGCGTTATTTTCATCACACTTGAAAAAAGAATTGAACTTTGCAGACTTTTTTGTAATATCGCAGAAAAATTTTTTAGTCTGAAATTTTGTCTTTATAATGAAAAAATATCTTGTTATAGCACTTTTGACATTCGCTGTTTTCACCTCTTGCACTAACAAAACTGAAAGGAACAAGGAAGTTTTTCTTGAAGATACTCTACCAGGCAGTGTTGTGGTGCAGATGTATGAGGACAGCACTCCGGCACTTGTGCGCGTTTTCAAGGTGGACGCGGCCGGCAATCCTACATACGAAATGCTTCGCGAAGTGCAGTACTATAAGAGCCACAAACCTTATACTGACTGTTCATACACAACCGTTGTGACAGATTCTAATGTCTTGAATTTGCGTAACGGCCCGGCGTTTGCATATTTTGAAAACGGAAATGTGCAGACAGAGGCGTTTTACATTGATGGAAAAGAAAACGGCGATTATAATGTCTATTTTGAAAACGGAAAGCCTTTGCTGCAAGGTCATTATGACCACGGTCTCAGAACAGGCGGGTGGAAATTCTATTACGAGAACGGGAATTTGAGGAAGTGCGGCAGTTTTGAAAATGACATTTGTGTTGGTAAGTGGCTGGATTATAATGAAAAAGGTGAGGTTGTAAAAGAGGTGGAGACAGATGAAAAAAGTATAGGATGCGGAATATGTCCAAAATGTGTCGAATTATCAAAAAAATCTATAAAATAATTATCTAAAACATTAATCACTATGGAATTACCATTTGCAGAAGCGTGGAAAATCAAGATGGTTGAACCCATTAAAAAATCCACACGCGAAGAGCGCGAAAAGTGGCTTGCAGAAGCGCATAACAACATTTTTATGCTGAAGTCGGAACAGGTTTACATCGACCTGCTCACAGATTCGGGAACCGGTGCGATGAGCGACCGCCAGTGGTCGGCTCTGATGATGGGTGACGAGAGTTACAGCGGAGCGCGGTCGTTTTTTGAACTCAAAAATATGATCACCAAACTCACGGGATTTAAAAATGTGATACCGACTCATCAGGGGCGTGCAGCCGAAAACGTGCTGTTCTCATATTTGGTGAAACCGGGCAACATTATTCCGGGTAACGCACACTTTGACACCACAAAGGGACATATCGAGAGCCGCAAGGCCTTCGCTATAGACGTAACTACCGACGAAGCCAAAGACACCCAACTTGAAGTTCCGTTCAAAGGCAATGTCTCTCTCGAAAAACTTGAGAAGGTGCTGAAAGAGAATAAAGGTAATGTTCCGTTTATGGTTCTGACAGTTACAAATAACACTGTTGGCGGGCAGCCGGTGAGCATGAAGAATATTCGCGAGACCGCTGAATTGTGCCACAAATACGATGTGCCGGTTGTGATGGACTCCGCACGTTTTGCCGAAAACGCATATTTTATCAAAACCCGTGAGAAAGGCTTTGAAAACAAGACTATTAAGGAAATCGCAAAAGAGATGTTCTCATACGTTGACGGTATGACAATGTCGGCAAAAAAAGACGGTCTTGTGAATATGGGCGGCTTCATCGCCACAAATAAAGACGAATGGTACGAAGGTGCAAAATTGTTCTGCATACCTTTTGAGGGCTTCTTGACATACGGAGGAATGAACGGCCGTGATATGGCTGCACTCGCTGTCGGCTTGGACGAAAACACCGAATTTGACATGCTCGACACACGTATTCAGCAAGTGCAGTATTTGGCAAAGAAATTGGACGAATACGGCATCCCATACCAGCGTCCTGCAGGCGGTCACGCAATTTTTGTTGATGCCGACAAAGTACTGACCCACGTTCCGAAAGAGGAGTTCCCCGCACAAACGCTGACCTGCGAACTCTATCTTGAAGCAGGTATCAGGGCATGTGAAATAGGTTATATTTTGGCAGACCGCGACCCAGTGACCCGTGAGAACCGTTTCGGCGGATTGGATTTCGTGCGCCTCTGCATCCCACGCCGCGTCTATACCAACAACCACATGGATGTCATCGCCGCTGCCCTTAAAAATGTGTACGACCGCCGCGAATCAATCAAACACGGCGTCCGCATCACTTGGGAAGCCGAACTGATGAGACATTTCACAGTCCAACTTGAAAGAATAAAATAAATGTTCTTTTGTAATATAATTGAAATTAAGGGATTAAGTTTCTACGCTTGATCTCTTAATTTTTTTGATTTGAAAAATCACAATACACGACAATTTATGATTATAGTTGATAAAGTACTTGTATCAGACGACATAATTGAAGAATGTTTCTGCTGCGATTTGCAGCAATGTTCGGGAATGTGCTGCGTTGAGGGCGACGTCGGTGCTCCGATTGAGCCGGAGGAGATTGGTGACATGGAAGAGTGCTATCCGATAGTGAAAAAGTACATGCAGCCCGAAGCCGTGGAGTTGGTTGATGCACTCGGCACATTTGATTATGACATGGAAGGGGAATTTGTAACCCCGCTGCTGCAAGACGAAGCCTGCGCATACGTCTATTATGAAGATGGAATAGCAAAGTGTGCAATAGAAAAAGCCTTCCTGAACGGAGAAATAGATTTCCGCAAGCCGCTCTCGTGCCATCTCTATCCGATACGAATTAAGAAACTGCCTGACTACGAAGCACTGAACTACCATCGTTGGCATGTTTGCAAATCGGCCTGCGACAAAGGCAAAACGCTGAAACTTCCGGTGTACAAGTTCCTGCGTGAGCCGTTAGTCAGAAAGTATGGGGAGGTGTGGTATGAAAAGTTGATAAAGGAGTTAGGAGACAGGAAATAGGAGATAGGAGAGCCGCGCCATGGCGCGGCTCTTGTTTTTGTTTCCAAATACGGTTTATCGTTTTTTTATTATTATTTTTCGACGACAATTTTACGGCATTGGCGTGCCCCGTTGTTTGATATTATTTCTATTAAATAAATTCCTGAAGGATAATTTGTTAAATCAATTGTATTGTCAATTCTTTCAGTGATTTTGTTCCCTAACATATCATATATATTTGCCTGTTTCAGATTGTCGGCGTTTATATGGAAAATGCCGGTTGACGGATTGGGAACGATTTCAAATTGTTGCGTAAGTTCATTATTTACAGATGTTTCATTCATGCAAGAAGCAAAGAAATTATAGATTTCTGTAGCATAGTCAATGTCATTGGCAGGTGTGTAGTACCATGTGTGTTTTCCGTTATTGGCTTTTATGAAACAGGTCTTAGTCCCATTAGTGCCATTTTTATACGTATATTTCTCGAATGTAAGGTTGTCGTTTGCAATATCTTCAAACTGATATACTTCAGGTGTCGGGTCACAGCCGTTGGTATTGCGCCAAAATTCAACAGTAGCTTCGGCACCGCCTTTGCTTATAGGAAGCTCGAACATGTAATACATGAGTGATCCGTTATTGTATGTAACCATTTCATCAGCTGTACCATGTATATGCATCATGCTGATAGGAGCCACTTGGCTTTTCCCATCTTGCAGTAAGTCACAGCCTATAGTGCCGCTTACTGATGCTCCCGCCTTGATACGATCGCTGTGTTCTATGGCAAGCCTGTTAGTCATAAAACCTCCCATTGAGAAACCGGTTACAAAAACATTGTCTTCGTCAATGGAATAGTTTTCAATAAGGTTATCAAGAATTGCCATCATAAAACCGCTGTCATCCACATCTTTGTTAATGTAAATTCTGCCACTTCCGCCAATTATGGAGGCGTCAGCACTGATTCCGGAGTTCCATGCAGCTCCAATACTTGCGCTAATCATTTCCACGTATGCCTCGAGTGCCTGCGGAGTGATAAGTATCCATCCGTGATCGTCAGCGATTTTCTTGAAACCGAATGTATTAAAAGCATTGGTCATGTCATCGCCCAATCCGTGCAGGCAGAATAGGACAGGGGCTGGTGTGCCTTGTTGGTAGCTTGCGGGGACATATTCTATATATTTTCGCTCTTGCCCATCCCACGTCATTGTTTTTGTAGTTTGTCCGAATAGAGTTGAAAAACTAAAAAATGCAATAAAAATGAGAGTAACGGTTCTTTTCATAAATATTTCGTTTTTAAATGTTGTTTTTATTTAATGTCATCTTATAAGGTTCGCAAAAATAGTGCGGAAATCATGGATTCCTCCGTTTTTTACAAGCCATTCCGCTGCCATAACGGCACCTTGCGCAAAACCAGACCGGTCTTTTGCGGTATGAGTAAGTGTTATTTCATCGGATGGCGAGACAAATTTGAGGGAATGTATGCCTTTTACATCCCCTTCGCGCTTCGAATTAATTGTCAGTTTTCCGTTGTCATAAGCGTCAGAAACCCAGCCGTTAGCATTGTTAAGGTGTGGCAATATTATTTCGGCCAAGGTGATGGCTGTCCCGCTTGGCTTGTCTTTTTTCATGATATGATGGATCTCTTCAATTTTAGCATTGTATTGCGCATAATCGCTCATCTGCGTTGCAAGCCATTCCGCAGCTTTAAAAAACAGATTGACACCTATGCTGTAATTCGAACCATAGACAAAAGCTCCATTCTTTTGTGCACAATATGCGCAAAGTTCATCAAGACGGTTATACCATCCTGTAGTGCCAGAGACGACTGCAATGCCGTTGTCGAAGCAGCGGTATAGATTCCCGGCAGCTGTATCGGGCATTGAAAATTCTATCGCGACATCGCAACTGAGAAAGTTCTGCCATTCAGTCTGCCAGTCTTTCTCATTGTCTATCACTGCAATAATTTCGTGATTGCGGGCGCGCAGTATGTTTTCTATTTCGTGCCCCATCTTACCATAACCTAATATTGCTGTCTTCATAATAGTTTTGCAAAATGCTTTTTATGTCAGCAAAGATAACACTTTTTCAACGGATTTTTACATTTATCGACTGATTTTGAAGATTGAAGGTAAAATCAGCACGAAAAGCCCAACTTAATCAGTTTTTTTGTATTTTTGCAGATTATATTTTTTCAAAAGTTATACGATGGAAAACATAATCGCTATAAATGATAGGAAATTTATCAAGTATATTTCAAAAGAAGAAATATCGGCTGCTGTTGACAAAGTGGCGGCGGCAATCAATGCTGATTACAAAGATGACGTTCCTTTGATTATAGTCACTTTGAGCGGTGCACTGATTTTTGCGGCGGAATTGATCCAAAAACTGACTATCAACTGTCGCGTTACTGCCGTCAAACTTTCTTCTTATCATGGCGGACTTTCTTCTTCTTCAAAAGTTGAAAGTCTTATTGGAATCACGGAAGATATTAGAAATCAGCGTATTATTATTGTTGAAGATATCGTTGACACGGGAAATACATACGAGCACATGCTTAAACTTTTGAATGAACAGGCTCCGAAAGATGTCCAGATGGCTACCATGACTTTCAAACGCGAAACTTACAAGAAAGATATCCCCGTCAAATATATCGGGATAGAGGTGCCTAATAAATTTATAGTCGGCCATGGCTTGGATTATCAGGACCTTGGACGCAATCTCCCTGACATTTACCAACTTTATGAAGATTAATTAAAATGAAAGATAAAAAAGTATTCAGTATTGTCCTGTTAGGCGCGCCCGGTTGTGGAAAAGGCACACAAGCGGAACTTATAGCTGAAAAATATTCATTGGTGCCGATTTCTACCGGCAACCTTTACAGAACTGAGATGAGCAACGATACCGAACTTGGTATTAAGGCTAAACAGTTCATCGATAACGGCCAGCTTTGTCCGGATTCCCTGACGCTTGATATGCTTCATAAGCATCTTGAGCAACTTGCTGATTGCAAGGGTATTATATTGGATGGTGTGCCGCGCACCATTAAGCAGGCTGAGATGCTCGATGGCCTCGGTTATGAGCATAGAATCCCTGTTTCGTTGGTCATTTATCTTAAAACCGAGCATAATGAAGTTGTCGCACGTATCCTTGAACGCGCAAAAATCAGCCATCGCAGCGATGACACACCTGAAGTTGTGCTGAAACGTATCCGTAATTATCACGAGCAGACAGCACCGTTGATTGAATATTATACAAGACACGGAAAACTGGTTGAAGTTGACGGAATGAAGACTATTGAAGAGGTTTTCTGTTCAATCTGTGAAATTATAGACAGACACATATAATATTGTATAAGCCATGTGCATTATTGTTGATAATCTGACGTTAGAGGATTGTGAGTCTGTCCTGTTTGGAAACAAGAAGATTGAGATTAGCAAGGCCGCATTAAATAGAGTTGAAGACAATTACAAGTTTCTTCAAAAGTTCAGCAACGACAAACTTATATATGGCATAAATACCGGGTTCGGGCCGATGGCGCAGTACCGCATTGATGATGAGTTCAGGGTACAGCTCCAATATAATTTTGTGAGAAGCCACGCTACAGGCACAGGCAATGTCTTGCCGCCACTTTATGCTAAAGCGGTTATGCTTGCGCGTCTTTGCACACTTCTGCGCGGCTATTCCGGCATTCATCCCGAAGTGCCGCAGCTGATAGCTGAGTTCATCAACAAAGGCATTACGCCGCAGATATTCGAGCACGGGAGTGTCGGAGCCAGCGGCGATCTTGTCCAACTCGACCACCTGACACTCAATCTTATAGGTGAGGGTGAAGTGTTCTTTAAAGGTGAAAAGATGGCTGCCGCACGCGCTTTGGAACTGACAGGCCTCAAACCAATAAAAATGCACATTCGCGAAGCACTGTCACTCGCAAACGGGACATCCTGCATGACAGGTATCGGCATTGTGAATCTGTTATATGCAAAAAAACTGCTACGTCATACTATTCTTGCCTCAGTACTTATTAATGAAATAACTGCCTCTTTTGATGATCATTTTTCGGAGGAACTGAATGCGGTGAAACTGCACAAAGGCCAGCGCGAAGTGGCTGCGATGATGCGCGACATTGCCAACGGAAGCCGCCGGTTCCACAAAAGGAAAGACTATTTCTACGACAAGAAAATAACAGACAAATATCTGAAAATAAAGGTTCAGGAATACTATTCGCTGCGTTGCGTCCCGCAAGTGCTCGGTCCGGTCTTCGATACCATCGACTTTTGCGAAAAAATTCTTGTAGAAGAACTTAATTCTGTGAGCGACAACCCGATAATTGATTCGGAGAATGAAAATGTGTTTCACGGCGGAAATTTCCACGGAGACTATATCTCTATGGAGATGGACAAACTTAAAATTGCCATTACAAAACTGACAATGCTGATGGAGAGACAGTGCAATTATCTCTGTCACGACCGCATAAACAATATTCTGCCGCCATTTGTCAATCTTGGTACTCTTGGTTTTAATTATGGCGTGCAGGCGTTGCATTTTACCGCCACGTCAACTACAGCCGAGTCGCAGACACTGTCAAATCCGATGTGTGTGCATAGTATTCCCTGCAATAACGAGAATCAGGATGTGGTGAGCATGGGGACAAATTCTGCACTGATAGCAAGAACTGTGATTGAGAATGCGTATCAAGTTACAGCTGTTCATTTTATGACATTGATGCAAGCAGTTGATTGTCTGAAAATTGCAGATGACCTGTCTCCGCAGACACGTACGGTTTATAATGAGGTGAGGGCATTTTTCCCGACATTCGTTGAGGATCATCCGCTCTATCCTGATTTGCGCAAAGTCATTTGCTATCTCAAGGGAGAGCCTGAAGAAAAATAACAGATTAGAAAATTTTCCATTTTCTGATGAGGCGGAGCGCGCACGTTGGTAACAGCGCGACCAAAAACAGAAGTACGTGGTTAAGGAATCCGGGTGTGATTTGTGCTTTGCCGCGTAGCATGGCTTTTACACCGCGTTCGGCTAATTTTTCAGGTGTGGTTATATATCCTAATGCAAGTCCTGTTTTTGTGGCTCGCTCGCTTATGCTGTATAGCGTTGTGGCAACGGCACCCGGTCTTACAGCTGTTACGAAAACCCCTTCGTGGTATAGCTCAATGTGGGTGGACCGCGAAAAGTTTTTTAAAAATGCTTTTGTTGCACTATATGTGCCAAGTCGCTGTATGGCAATCTCAGAAGTAATGGAACTCATATTCAGGATGTAGCCTTTGTGCCGTTTAACCATATCTTGTCCGAAATAATAGATCAGCATTGCGGGTGTTGTCACGTGCAGGTTGAGAATCAGCATGTTAAATTCTGCGCTGTCTTTCAGAAAATCCCTGTCATGGTAAACTCCGGCGTTATTTATGAGCACTTCCACTTCAAGGTCTTGGCGCATACATTCGTCGTAAAGTTCTTTTGCTGCCTCGCAGCGGCCGAGGTCAGTGCTGATTTCAATGACTTCGCAGCCGAAATCTTTGCGTAATGCCTCTGCTTTTTCGTGCAGGGCGTCAGTTTCGTTGCTGACAATGATAAGGTTATATTCGCGCTTGGCCATGCTGCGGGCGTATTCGTATCCTATTCCCGAACTTGCTCCCGTTACGAGTGCGTATGCCTTTTGTTTTGTCGTTAAAGTCTGGTGCTGTGATGAATCGTTGTAATCCATAGGTTTGCTACTTTGTTGTGTAACGTTGTTCTATGACTTTCCAGTCGATGATTTGCCAAAGGGCATTCAGATGGTCGGCGCGGCGGTTCTGATAATCCAGATAATATGCGTGTTCCCAAACATCGAATGTGAGCAAGGGACGGAAGTTTTTCTGTACAGGATTTGCAGCGTTGGGTTCCTGTGTTATCATCAATGTCCCGTCTGTAGTTGCTGAAAGCCAAACCCAACCAGAGCCGAACAATGTGGTGCCGGCTTGGACAAATTCTTTTTTGAAGGAGTCAAAGGAGCCGAACCTAGTATTGATTGCGTCTGCAATATGTCCGAATATTTTGTTCTCTTCAGATGGTTTGCAGAATTGTGTGAAATAGAGGTTGTGGTTCAATATCTGCCCGGCATTGTTTAGGATTCCGCCAGCAGCATTCTTAACAATATCAATGAGCTCCATATTTTCAAATTCACTTCCTGATATTGCCGCATTGAGATTATTTACGTATCCTTGAAGATGCTTCCCGTGATGGAATTCGAGAGTTTTTGCCGAAATAACAGGTTCTAAAGCAGTGGGCTCGTATGGCAGGGTAATCAATTCAAATTCTTTCATTTTTACAATATGTTTTTGTTCTAATAACTTGCAAAGGTAATCAAATTTATAACATTTTTTTGCAAAAAGTTGAAGAATAGTATTTGAAATAAAATTGTATTTTTGCAGTTTGTAAAAAAGTAAGGATATGGGGAAAAACGAACCTGTGAAATGGAACAAGTGGGTGTACATCGGGTTGTACGGTGGTACGGCGTTGTTGTTTTTCCTATACATCTTTTTTATTTCAGATAATAATCTGAAAAAGCATATACAACTTAACAGAAAGATTAAAAGTCTTGAAGAGAGCATTTTACAGACTAAAAACAGAATTAATAACAAATATACATACGAAGAATTGAAGAATAATGACAAACTTCTTGAGAAATATGCCCGTGAACAGTTGAATATGCAGAAGGAGGGTGAAGATGTTTTTGTTATAGTATATGAGTGATATGAAGAGGATTGCGGTTATAAACGGAGTGAATTTGGGCTTGACCGGGAGCCGTGAGACAGACATATACGGAATTGTCAGTTTTGAAGATTATATAAAAACGCTGAGAACGAAATATTCTGATTGTCAGTTGGATTATTTTCAGTCTGATGATTTGTCTGAGGTTGTGGGCTTTTTGCATAAATGTGAAGGATATGACGGAATAGTTCTGAATCCGGGAGCGTTCACCCATACTTCAATGGTGCTTGCAGATACTATCAAATCTTTGAAAACCAAAGTTGTAGAAGTGCATATATCTAATCTTTTCGGACGCGAATTGTTCAGAAGGGAGTCTGTGATAGCGGCGGCGTGTAGCGGGAGTATATCGGGGTTCGGATTGAAAGGATATGAACTTGCAGTTTTTTCTTTTATGGATTAAACTTAGTGAAAAATAGATTGTCTAACCAATGTTTTTTGAAAATTAAAATAGTAAACTTAATACAATAACTTTAAAAAAATAGTATCATGAAAAAGTTTTTATGTTTAACGGTAATGGCATTGTTTATGGCGTCATTCTCATTGCACGCTCAAGAAGAAAATGTGTCAACTCCAACAGGTATGGAGCCGGAAATCACATTTGAGAAACTTGAACACGACTACGGTAATATCAACAAAGGCGACAACGGGTTCTGCTATTTCAAATTCACAAATACAGGGAAAAGCGACCTCGTTCTGACTAATGTCCGCTCATCTTGCGGTTGCACAGTACCTGAATGGCCGAAAGAGGCTATCGCCCCAGGTCAGTCTTCTGAAATTAAGGTGAAATACAACACGCAGAGAATTGGTGTTATCTCCAAGTCAATCACTGTACAGTCGAATGCTAAAAACAACACCGTCACATTGAGAATCAAGGGTAATGTTGCCGATATTCCGCAGGAAGTGGCTCCGGAAAATCCGTCAAGCCCGATGAATACTCCCGGTAACTAATTGATAGCGAAAGAAATTCAGAAATTTTAACCTGATAAAAAGTGAATAAGATGAAACGTATAGTTTTCCTTATGGTTTTGTTCTGCGGCTTTAATGCTGCAATGGCACAGGAACCTGCTGCCAAGACATACACGGGAGCTGAGATACAGTTTGACAAGACTGTTCTTAACCTTGGTGAGTTGAATCTCGGAGATGTCAAGGAGACTTATTTCACGTTCACTAATATTGGGAAGAAACCTTTGATTTTGGATGATGTCATCATCTCCTGCGACTGCACGGAAATAGACTGGCCGAAAGCGCCGACAATGCCCGGGCAGAGCGCGAAAATCAAGGTGAAATATACGGCAAAGAACAGCGGCTCAATAAACAAATGGGCCACTGTTCTATCAAACGCCGAGACTGACCGTGTCATTTTGAAGATAAAGGGCAAGGTCAATTAGGGGTCGTTTGGTTTTGACAGCGTGTATGTGGATTTGTAAGCACGTCGGAAATTTGGAGAGCGGGATCCGTTAAAAACTAACTCTCTTAGCCAATAAATGGCAACAACTATGCAATCGCTGCTTAATTGTGGCGAGTCTCGAAGCTCAGACAAGGTCTGAAGCATTGGGTGCTTCCCCGGAAGCTGCGCCGTCCGGCGTTCGGTCAGAAGTATCATAAATGGATGGATAGTGAGCACGGGCTTCGCCGTGCGAGCGAAACATTAGAAGATAAGCGTGAGGTCGGTCTGTCCCGTACCTGCCCCGCGCCGACAACCAAACGGAGACTAAACGTGTAGAAAGCATTTTTGCAGCAAGTTTGGACGCGGGTTCGACTCCCGCCGGCTCCACTTTAGACAGGAGATTCACTCCCTAAAACAAAAGAAAATGCACTGATAATCAAACGATTGTCGGTGCATTTTCTGTTTTCAACCCCGCAGCTCTCCGAAACAAGGCTCCACGGGTGGAAATCCGGTTGCCGGGTGCAGAAAGTGTCTGATACACCGACAACTATCCATACCCCTATCCCTCCGAAATGATGTCCGGATACGGTGGGGATGGTGGATGGGAAA
>JAGCRI010000195.1 GCA_017964755.1 Bacteroidales bacterium
AGCATTAGCGTCTAAATTTGATGAAGAATACTCTTTTCCTCTCTCAGAAGTAAAGTTTCCTGAAAGAAGTCACACGGAAATTGACAGACTGATAGAGGCTAATGAGAAAGAAACGGCTGAAAACAACGCCACGCTGCTCGCTTTGCAGTCGCATATAGAAATGCTCACACGGCTTAAGACGGAGCACGACTCGAAATTGGATCTCTACTTGGCAGGGCTGAACTCTGAAAAGGCGGCGGAAGGACAAATTGCTGTTATAGAAGGTTTTGCACCGACAGAAAATGATTCTGAACTTTCAAAGAATCTCGAATCTTTGGATGTCTATTATATGAAAGAAGAGGCTAAAAAAGAGGATAATCCGCCTATAAAACTGAAAAACAATTTCTTTGCTTCTCTTTTTGAGCCGATAGGCAATCTCTATATGCTTCCCAAGTACGGTGAACTTGACCTCACCCCGTTTTTTGCGCCGTTCTATATGCTCTTCTTCGGGCTTTGCCTCGGCGATATGGGCTACGGGCTGCTTCTATTCATCGCTGGTTTTGTTGGGAGTTTTAAACTTCCGAAATTCAAAAATTACGCCAAACTCGTTATGCTTTTGGGACTCGGTTCTATCATAATGCCGGCAATGACAGGCACTTTCTTCGGCGTTTCATTGTACGACCACGTTGCAATGCCGCAGTGGCTCTACGACAACTGGTACAATCCCGACACAATCAATATAAAAATGTTCTGGTTCGCGCTCATTTTCGGTGTTTTCCAGATTTGCGTCGGCCGGTTGATTTCAGCGTTCTACGCTTTTAAGCAGCAGGGTTGGCAATACGGACTTGCAAACATCGGCTGGGCGGTCTTTACTGTCTGGGCTGCGATTTTCTTCGCGGAGTGGCAAGGCGGATTTACGATCCTTACACCTGTCGCAACTTATATAATGTTAGGAATATCAGGTGTTTGCATTATCTTCTTCAGCAAGATTACCAACAATATTTTCTTCAGAATAGCCGGCGGCGTGAAAGCAGTTTATGATGTTACAGGGCTGCTCGGCGATATTCTCTCATACGTCCGTCTGTTCGGGTTGGGTGCCGCCGGCGGCATTCTAGGCCTCGTGATGAATCAGATAGCGTTAAGCCTTGGCACAGTGCCGTATGTCGGCTGGCTGCTGTTTGTCATCATGATAATCATCGGACACTCGCTCGTGCTATTTCTCTCTTGTCTGGGCGCATTCGTCCACCCGATACGTCTCACCTTCGTGGAGTTTTACAAAAACGCCAATTTTCAGGGAGGCGGTCGCAAATTCAACCCTTTGAAAAAATAAAAACAACAGTTATAACGAAATAAATAATTAATTCAATATCAACAAATTAAAAACAAAAAACTATGGGAACATCATTAATTTTAGCGTATGCCGGAATGGCTGTAATGTTAGGGCTGACCTGTGTCGGCAGTGCAATGGGCGTTGTCATCGGCGGTAACGCTGTTGTCGCTTCACTGAAAAAGAATCCTGACATTTTCGGCTCGGGAATGATTTTGGCTGCTTTGCCGTCAACGCAAGGTCTTTACGGCTTCGCGGCATTCTTCATGCTCAACAGCTCGCTTCAGGGCATTGGTGATGGACTCGCGCTTGTGCAGGGTCTCGCCGTATTCGCTGCGGCTCTGGCACTCGGTATTGCCGGTCTTATCTCCGCTATCCACCAAGGACGCCTCGTGGCAAACGGTATCACTGAGATGGGCAACGGGCACGATGTCTTCAGCAGCACCCTCATTTTGGCCGTTTTCCCCGAACTCTACGCCATCTTGACCTTTGCCTGCTCATTCATCGTGATGCCATAATTGGACCGAACGAACAATTACTCAGCGTATCTCACGTATCTTCGCGTATAAACTCGTGTTGATACAAATGATACGCTGATTTTTTATGATACGAAATGTCTTTTACTCCACGTATTTCGCTTATCTTTGATATAAATTCGTGTAACTCCGTGCAATACGCAGGGAACATCTACTACAAACAAATTACTTTTTCCCCTCATACGCTTTCATCACGTTGAGCAGCAGCGCTGTCATGGTAAGGCGCCCTACCCCACCGGGAACGGGTGTGATTTGCGAGCATAACGGTGCGACCTCATCAAATTTAACGTCACCGCATATACGGTAGCCCTTTTCATTGTCGGGGTCAGGCAGGCGGTGCACGCCAATATCAACTACTACAGCGCCTTTTTTAACGTAGTCGGCGGTTATCATTTCGGGCTTGCCAATGGCGACAAACAAAATATCGGCTTCGCGGCAGACGTCCTGCAGATTTTGTGTATGGCTGTGGCATACTGTCACCGTAGCATTGCCTCCTGCACTCTTTTGAGAGAGCAGCATCGCAAGCGGTTTGCCCACAATGTTGCTGCGTCCCACCACAACACAATGTTTCCCTTCTGTTTCAATGCCTGCGCGCTCAAGCAGCAGCATTGTGCCATATGGCGTAGCAGGCACGAAAAGCGGCTCACCCAGCAGCAGATTCCCCATATTTGACGGGTGAAGAGAGTCAACATCCTTTTTCGGATTTATCCACTCTATTACTTTTTCAGACGAAATGTGTTTTGGTAGCGGCAACTGCAAAATGTAGCCGTCAATCTCATCATCTTCGTTCAGGAAACTGATTACAGAAATAAGCTCCTCTTCTGCCGTAGTCTCCGGAAATTTGTAAACCGATGAAATATAGCCCACTTCACGGCATGCCCGTTCAATGCTCTGCACGTATGTCAGCGAAGCGCCGTCGTTGCCCACCACCACCGCGGCAAGATGCGGAGCCGGCTTTCCCTTGTCCAATAATGACTTGACTTTCGCTGCAATTTCAGATTTTATCTCATCTGCTATCTGTTTTCCGTCTATAATGTTCATCTTCTTTTCCATAAAAAAACAATCCGAGGAATTGCTTCCCCGGATTGCCACGTAAATTAATAATTTCTATTTGTCAAAAATAAGCATCTGTCTGTCTTTGTCAATCTTATAAGAGCCGAATTCATCGGTAATATAATCTCCACCTATGACAAAATTGGTGTTAATGCCTTTCTTTACGATAACTTTCACATTTTCAGCGTAATCTTCGCCAAGTTTCAAGTCGTTGAGATAAAGAATAGCATCTTCTTTAATAGAACCGTCTTCGTTAATTGCTTTTTCTTTCTCTTCAAAATCGTTGATAGTAATAATATGAGTCTGTAAGAACTTGAAAGCATCGTTATAATTCATGTAAATATCCGAACTGCCTGGTGCAAGCTCAAAAGTGAAAGTCTTATTATTGGCGATACAAGTACCTTTAGCCACATCATTTTCAATAGTAACTGCAAGAGTCTTCTCGATGACAACAGCAATTGGCTTCGGAGTCTCTACAGTTTCAATATTGTCGCTCTTCGGAACGTAGTCGTCACGCAGAATCATAAACTCAGTACGACGGTTAAGCTGGTGGGCAGCTTCTTGCTCGTCACGAGACTTAAGACCTGTGATGTAAACCTCTGTCAGTTCAGTGCCCTTCTTGAAAGTAAACGGTTTGCGGTTATATGAAATGGTTATATCCTTATCCAATTTGCGAGGTTTATATTCACCATACCCTTTCGGAACGATACGGTCGGCAGCAATGCCCTTTTCATTAATAAGGAAGTCAACGCAAGACTGTGCACGCCGTTGTGACAGATCTTCATTATATTTGTCATCAGCACGGAAGTCGGTGTGTGAACGCAACTCAACAACAAGAGTCGGGTTTTTGACCATTATGTCATAAAGTGTCATCAAAGAGTCCTTATACTGTGGTTTGAGGTCTGCCTTGTCCAAATCGTAGAGAATTTCAGGAAGGACAATCGGGTCTTTCGGGAACGGTGTCAACAGGAAGTCCTGTTTCAAATCTGTATTTTCAGTGAGTCCGACTGTAGTTTGAGTTGCAGTGTTGTGTTCATCCCAATATCCTGATTTTGTAACATGCATATTATATGTGACATTTTCTAAGATTTTGGTCTTATCGAAATGATAGTATCCCTTGACATCAGTTTTTGCGAGATAGGATTTCCCGTCTGAGCCGATAATTTCGACATCAGCGCCGTCAATAGGCTGGCGTGTCAGTTCATCTTTTACAAAACCAGAAAGAGTGAATACGAGTGGGCGGAGAAGGAAATAATAAATGTCATCACCGCCACGACCGCCAGGACGGTTTGATGAGAAATAGCCTTTTTCGACATACTCGAATTTCGATTTCGGGTCAATAACCTTAGCGTCATCAAACATGATACCTATGTCATCATAACTTGAGTTAATAGGTGCCATCAGGTTCTCAACCTCCTGACACTGTCCGTTCACAATTTTAGAATAATAGATGTCAAGACCGCCAAGTCCGGGGTGTCCGTCAGATGAAAAATATAGCATTGTGTCACCGCGGAGAGCTGGAAAGACCTCCTGCCCTGCTGTATTGACATTGGGACCGAGGTTGGTAATATTGCTAAACTTGCCGCTCTTCTTGGTACGTGTTGCCTTGTAGATGTCGTATCCGCCATAGCCGCCAGGTATATTCGATGAGAAATATATTGTCAGCTCATCGGCAGTGATAAACGGGTGGACAAAATTGAAACTGTCGGCTCCAAGTTCAACCTTTTCAGGTTCGCTCCATGACTTTCCTTTCTTTGAAGCAGAATAGATATAACAGCCATAAACCTGTTTTTTGTCCTGCGGGCATTTAGTCAGGTAAAGTGTTGTCCCTTTTGCATTGGCAGAAGCCTCACCCTCATTCACAGCGGAGTTCAAGATTCCTGCATCATCGAGCGTTGTTGTCGGGGACCATTCACCCGGCCACTCGGTGTTTTTACTTTTGGGCTTGTCGGACTTGTACAAGTCGGAAAACTCGCCGCCTGTCCATTGGTTGCCGCCTTTACCCTGCGACCCCTCGCGGTCGGAGGTGAATATTATCTGGTTCTGCTTTGCGGGGTTGCCCCAGCGCGGAGCCCAGTCATTCTGGCGTGTGTTGAATTTCTTAAAATTCTCGACCTCATAACGTGTCGGATTTTCTGTCCACGTCTTAGCCTTCTGGCACGACTCAATCATTTTGTCGGCACGCGGGTCTTCTGGCATACGTTTCTTAAATTGTTGATAATACTGCAAAGCCTTATCATATTCGCCTTTTGAAAGGTAAATGCCGCCCATATGAAAAAGAAGCATCGGATTGTCTTTCTGATAATTCTTCTTTTCAAGACGCTGATAGAATTTTTCCGCGTTCTTAACATCGCCGAGTATTCGATAACACTCAGCTATCTGATAAGTTACACGACGCGATTCTATCTGGTTGCTTTTGATTTTGTTTATCCCGCGCTTATAGCCTTCCAAAGCCTTCTCATACTTGCAATATTTGAAGTCCTTGTCAGCATCTTTCACTGATTGAGGAAAGGCAGAAAGCGAGATGAACAAAACTGCCGCAAGTGTTAAAAACAATTTATAGATTCTCATATATATGATTTTTAAAATTATTTCATCAATTCAACTTTTTTCTCTTTTTTACCTTTGCCAGAGATTCTGAAAAGATCGAATGCGAGCGGTGTCGCAACGAGAATACCTGAATAGGTACCGATTGTTATACCTGCAAAGATTGCGAAGATAAATCCACGGATGACCTCGCCACCGAAAAGGAATATTGCAAGCAAAACGAGCAATGTTGTACCGCCGGTGTTGATGCTACGTCCCATTGTGCTGTTGATAGCGCCATTGAAGTTGAGATAATGATCACGTTTCGGATAGAGTGTCAGGTTTTCACGGACACGGTCGTAGATGACCACAACATTGTTGATAGAATAACCGATAACTGTCAGGATAGCGGCTATAAACTGCTGGTCAACTTCCATTGAGAACGGCATAATCTTGTAGAAGAGTGAGAAGAGGCCGATTGTGATAAGGCTGTCGTGTACCAAAGCCACAACGCCGCCAAGACCGAACTTCCAATTTCTGAATCGTAAAGCTATATATATAAATATGAGTACAAGGGAAATAAGGACAGCCCAGATTGTCTTGCCCAAAAGCTCGCGGGCAATTGTCGGCTGCACTTTCTGTGAACTCTGGATTCCGCGCGGGTCAACCTGCTGGCAGAAATCAGATTCTGTAATTGACTCCTTGGCATAAAATCCTTTCAAAGCATTGTAAAGTTTCTTTTCGCATTCACGGTCAACTGCAGGATCGGCTTCATTGATCTTATAGTTGGTGGTGATACGTATCTGGTTATCTTTACCGAATGTCTTGACCTCAGGGCTACCGCCAAATTCAGCGACAATAGCGTCACGCACCTCGTTAGTCTTGACTTCCTGGTCGAAGCGGACAACATAGTTACGACCGCCTGTGAAGTCGATACCCGGCTGAAGGCCTTGTACGAAGAATGACACTATTGAGATTATTATCAGAGAGCATGACAAGATGTAGAAAACTTTTCTCTTTGACAAGAAATCTATATTCAGGCCAACGAAAGCGTTGATGGTCTTGCTGTTACCGAACTTAAGGTCTTTACCTTTAGCCATACGTGCTTCAAAAACGAGACGTGCGATAAAGATTGCAGTGAACAGAGATGAAAGGATACCGATGATAAGTGTTGTTGCGAAGCCCTGAACAGGACCTGAGCCAAGAATATAGAGGACAATAGCGGTAATCAACGTGGTTACGTTACCGTCAATAATAGCTGAATAGGCGTTTTTGAAACCTTCGTCAACAGCGAGACGGGAGCCTTTGCCTGCGCGCACCTCCTCACGGATACGCTCGAAAATAAGCACGTTGGCGTCAACTGCCATACCGAGGGTAAGCACGATACCTGCGATACCCGGCAATGTAAGGACTGCGCCGACAGAAGCAAGCACGCCGAAAATAAAGAATACGTTGGCGACCAATGCGAGGTCAGCGACAAGACCGGCGCGGCTGTAATAGAGGAACATATAAAGAAGCACTATCACAAATGCCATAAGGAATGACATCAAACCTGAATTGATTGATTCCTGACCGAGTGTAGGTCCGACAACTTCAGATTGGACGATGTCAACTTTAGCCTCAAGGTTACCTGAGTTAATAACGGTTGCCAAGTCCTTCGCCTCTTCGATGGTGAAGTTACCTGAAATCTCAGAATTGCCATTCGGAATCTCGCTGTTGATACGAGGATATGAATATACGAAATTATCAAGAACGATAGCGATGAAAGTTGTCTTTGACTTGTTGTCAACTGCTGCGCGTGTTATTTTGCGCCATTCGTCAGCAGCCTGATCTTCCATTGACATTGTAACCACAGTGCGGTTATTCTGGTCAACATCCTGACGGGCTGTGCGGACAACGCGGTTGCCGTCGATAGTTTCTGAGCTGAGTTTTGGCCCTATGCGTGCATTATTCTTTTTCAATGGAACAAGAGGGAATACATTTGTGTTTCTTTCAGGTTTGCCCCAGAAGAAGACAACGTCATTAATTGCGAGAATTTCTTTAAGCTGTGGCAGAAGTGCATCAACTTCCTTCATATCAGCTTCTTTGAAATAACCAATAACAAGTCCGTCAGTACCAGCGACAGCCTTACTCATAATAGCCATATTCTTGGTATCAGATGCAAGTTCATCGAGGTCGTCCTCATCTTCGTCATCGTCAGTTTCAGCGCCAAGAGCCGCCATAGCTGCGGTGTCGGCTTCAAGTTTCAGTGTGTCTTCAGCAGCTTTTTCATCTTTTCCGTCAGCTGCAAGGTCTTTCGCCAGCTGGGCGTCAGCCTTATAGAAGCGTGTGATTATTGACTCACCGCCTACAGGATCATTATAAACTTCCCAGAACTCAAGTTTAGCGGTGCTCTTCAACAGGTCGGTAACACGCTCCGGTTCTTTAATACCAGGAAGCTCAACCATGATTCTGCCGCCCTGCAGACGCTGAAGATTCGGCTGTGCAACACCGAAACGGTCAATACGGGTGCGCAGAATCTTGAAGGTTCTGTCAACGATGTCATTTGATTCAGTCTTGATAAAACTGACTATTTCGTCATCAGTGCCGTTTTTCAAATTGGCGCGTCTGCCAAAATAGGTGCGCAGGTTGGCATTTTCCATGCCAAGCGCTTTCTTCTGCGCAGCAAACTCAGCAACAAAATTGTCAATAAAATCGCCGCTGCCTTCAACGAATTTGCCATTTGCATTCTCAAAGGTCGTCTTGAAAAGCTGGTCTTCGCGAGCGACAGGGTCAGCAAGGCTGTAAACGACTTCCGGAATGGAGATTTCGAGGGTTACGTTCATACCGCCCTTCAAATCCAAACCGAGGTTCAGTTCCTTGTACTTGCATTCTTTGTAAGTGAACCCCAAAAAGACGCTTGAGTCGTTCATATTCAACAAGTATTGATTTTCACGACGGGTCAAAACAGAGTCAACCAAATGCTTTTCCAACATAACATCGCCGGCGGCAAGAGCTTTTGTCGCATTAATTACGGCTTCATCATTGGCATATTCCTTCGCGGCTTTCTCAACTCTCCATGTCGCGAAAGAAAAAGAGAGACAATACAAGCAGGTGAGTGCAATCAGTATTGTGAAAAACAAAACGAGACCTTTATTTCTCATGATTATAAATATTTGATTATTAATAAGTTATTTTAATTTTTTCCTAATTATAACAAACTGCAAATATACACGATTTTTTTGAATTTGTCAAGTATATTAAAAATTCAATGAAAGAACATGCAAATATGGCAGAATTATCGTCAGTTTGTAGCCCCAATTCGAATCGAAAAGTGCTCTGCAAGAGGCAACTGCATTCTCTTGCGCGGCAAGAGTGCCACTCTGATATAGCAAAAGAAAATCTTTGAGGTCGAGATAGATATCGGCTAGTATTTCCGCAAAAGACAAAATCTTGCTGTCATTGTTCCCCTCAGCATAGTCAACAGCGGAAAAAAGGTCAGTGTCGGCGAAACAGTTTGCAAGTTTCACCCTTAAAAGTTCATACTCCTCCTCCGTCACAAACCGCTGGTTATAAGTGTCGTCGTTAACCTCAACAGTAGGGAAAAGCAACCCTTTGAGATAGAGTGCGGTAAGCATTTTTTGCAAAAAAGGGATCCTTTCATCGGCCTCGCAGGTTTCAATTTTTTCTATAAACCGGCAAAAGCCTGCCGCTACAGTGATAAGTTCAGTAACATTTTTTGAGTTTACAACCTCCTCATTGTCAATATATTCGTTCATTTTTTATTCTTTTGAAAAAAACGCAAAAAAAATTACGTTGTCAATTTTTAATCCGCTCTAACCATTCTTGATCATTCGTATTATTATAATTTTCAATTTTACTGAACAGTTCCCCAACAGAATTTGCAATGATCAGCAAATCGAAGTGGCACTTTTTCAGGAATCCTTCTTTCATAAAAAGTTCAAGTTGCGAAATGATATGATCGTAGAAACCATAGGCGTTTAACAAAGCAACAGGCTTGTGATGGAGACCGAGTTCCGCATCGGTCAGAAGTTCGAAGAACTCGTCCATGGTGCCGAATGCGCCAGGAATTGCCACAAAACTGTCTGCCCGTTTTTCGAGCAACTGTTTCCGCTCGCTCATAGAGGCGACATGTATAAGTTCTGTAATGTTATCTGCCTGCACCACATCTTTGGAGAAGAAAGTCGGGGTGACACCTATCACCGTGCCGCCGGCATTCAAGGCGGCCTGCGCTGCAGCGTGCATAAGTCCAACGCGCGCCCCACCATAATACAACACCAGCCCGCGGCGGGCACACTCCATTCCAAATTCAGCGGCCAACTCACTGTATTTCACATCATTGCCTGAAGCAGCACCACAAAACAAAGCAATTGATTTCATCATAACTGTCTGAATAAAAACCTGCCATTACCTTTTCTTCAGCGGCAAAACAGCCAACGAAATAAGAATATAAGTAAGAATTATTATGGGAAATGCCCCTAACTTAAATATAACCAACAAGATAAGGGCTATTATCAAAAAAAGGTATCTTACAAAATTCTCTTTAATTCTAAAATTATGAAACTTCAAAGAAAACATCGGGATATCTGTAAGAAGCAGAAACGCAAAGAGCACAACGAGAAAAGCGATGAGCCAAAAGTTGTAGAGTACAGTCATTTCGCGGGCAGCGTATGGTATAAAACCGATGAAAAGGGCATTGGCCGGTGTCGCCAAGCCACGGAACTCAGTAGTCTGGCGCTCATCATGATTGAATTTTGCAAGTCTCAATGCCGAACAAGGCGCTATTAGAAAAGCGATATAGGGCAGGATCGTTCCATACTGCTCGCGCAAGGCCGGGGCCAAACCGCCGACACACCTTTCAAGAAAGGCATAAATAATGACAGAAGGTACAAGTCCGAAAGATACAACATCGGCGAGCGAATCCAAATCCTTCCCAATGGGTGAGGCGACCTTGAGCAGGCGCGCTGCAAACCCGTCCAAAAAATCGAAAAGTGCTGAAAGAATAATCAGCAGTGCGGCAATTTCACCGTTCCCGCGAAGGGCAAAGGTTATCGCAACGCAACCCGAAAGCAGGTTGCAGCATGTTAGCAAATTGGGTATATGTTTTTTCATTTTATTAATTGGTATTTCTTTGTGTATCAATAAACAAACACTTTCGTAGCTGTTGAGCCGAATCTGACAATATAAAATCCCGGTGGCACACTGAAACTGCTGTTGGAAACAGCACTGCGCCTCAGCACTTCGCGCCCCGACAAATCAAAAACTGACAAGTCAGCAGAAAAATCAGATTTTATAACTATTTGTTTATCAATACTATAAATTAAAACATCATTTTCTTTAAAATCATCAACTTTAGGATTAACAGGGATTATCGGCTCTGGCTCTTCGCTGCATATCGAGCCAAAAGCAAAATTACGGATACTCCAAACAGGAATATCCTCATCAGCAAAGTTGTTGTAATTAAACGATACAACAACGGAATCGAATCCGAAGAATTGCGCCGGCACGACAACCGTGTCTGCAATCCACTCCCAAGCGGCTGCCATTTTCAGCGGGAACTCTGTCCACGAGGCTGCTGCGGGGTCGTCCTTATAATCGGAAGAGACGAAAAGCCTGCAGCGTTGCGGCCACAAAGTATCGATGCCATAACCAATGGAATGTTCGAATGAAAACCACGCCGAGTCAACACCCGCCAGATTAAAATATGGCGACACGAGCCAGTCGTCTTCCTGCTCATGGGAAAAATAGCCGTTCATGTATGCGCAACTGTCATCAGAAGACCAAAGCCACGACTCGCTGCCAGAAGCGCTGACCGGATAAAACTCCCCAAAACATTCTCTAAAAGGTTCAAAAAAGATGATATTAGTACAACCAGTGTCTTCCGCTTGCGGTGCGGCCGGTGTATATAGTTTCAAACCTATAATTATCGGGTCATGGTCGGCGTAACGGTACATAGTGGTGTCTTCGCCATTTGCGTAATAGTATATCTCCGACTCATCGGCATTGATATGATACGGTTGTGCGCCTGTAACCTGCGCACTCATCGAAGGCGTAGTAAACACATAGTCAAGATATTCCACTTTTTTGTCAAAAGCATAGCTATACTCTTTCTGCGCAAATTTTGTAAGCATATTATCAAATCCTGAATCATCAAGATAGATTATCGGCGGTTCTTGCATAAAAGAATTGAGGTCGCCCACAATCATAACATCTTTATCGTGATAGTAATTGCTTTTCAGCCGCTGGTCGATAAAATCCACAAGATGTTTCACATTTGCCATACGGGAATTCATCGTGGTAGAATCCCCTGCGCCTGCCTTAAAGTGGTTCATACTCAGCACAAAACGTTCACCTGTGGCAAGCTCGTCGAAAGCCTGCACATACTCTCTATTATGATATGTAAGTTCTTGATATGTAGTCCCGTATGGAAAGCCAAGGCCTAAGACAGGCACAACCTTGTCGGTACGGTAAATAAAAGCGACCTTAACATTCTTCACAATCGTTGAATCCTTATCATCAACAAAAGCGTAAAGTCCGGGCTGCGTCATCTCGTTAAGAGCATTTGTAATATTGTTCAAAGCCTTAATTCCTGGCTGAAGTTCTGTAAGCGCGTAAATATCAGCATCAATATTCACAAGTGCTTTCATCAGTTTGAGGTGCTGCCGCTGGTAATCGGTGTCGCTTTGGGCTGAGCTGAGACTACCTTCCCAGTCGGGGCAGTAATGCTCAACGTTGGCAGCACACACAATCAGCGAGGCCTCACCAACATCGGGGCGGCTTGTGGGGCGGGTATTGTTATCTATCTCTATTTCAGAAGCATAAGTTTTTACATACCGTTCACCTGCCTTAAAAGCCACAAGGTTTCTTACTATCGCGCCGAGCCTTATAGTATCTTTCTGCTTGAAATAAGGGCAATAGACTTTAAGGATGGCGTTTTGGAACTTGGTAAGAGCAGAATCGTATGCAGCTGTCCCTTTCTGTGCCACCTCTTCAGGTTCGCGCAGCCGTTCGTATGAAAGGTAGAGGTAATACGAGGACGTGCGGGCGCAAACATATAAAGTCTGGTCAAAAAAAAGCGTGTCACCGATATTGTGCGGGAGCGTGTCCCCGTTAAAGACAATGGTATCGCGTTCTGCGGCAAAAGCACTCACCGTCAACAAAATAGAGCACAGAAAAGCTACAATTCGCTTCATTGTTCTTCGGTTAAAACAAACCTGCAAATTTACTATTTTATTCCGAAAAATCAAAAACAAAACCCCCACAAAGAATGTGAGGGCGCATTCAATAAAAAATATGATATTCAAATTAAAAAAGTGTATTATAACACTTTAATCTCAACATCAACGCCGCTTGGCAGCTCCAATTTCATCAACGCATCGATAGTCTTGGCAGTTGTGCCGTAAATATCCAACAAACGTTTATAAGTTGAGAACTCGAATTGCTCTCTTGATTTCTTATTAACGAAAGTTGAGCGGTTTACTGTAAAGATTTTCTTGTGTGTCGGAAGCGGAATAGGTCCCACCAAAACAACTTTGTCATCTTTAACGGCATTGATAGTTTTAACTATCTTTTCAGAAGACTTGTCAACCAATGTATGGTCAAACGATTTCAATTTAATTCTAATTCTTTGGTTCACTGTTTTTTAATATTAATGTTGTTACTATATTTTGTTTTTTCTAATTTCTATCTCCTATTTTACAATAGTGCATATCTCCCCACATTAAGAATATAATCTTGGATGGAATCAGGTACTACTGCATATTTTAGAAATTCCATGCTGTAATTGGCCCTGCCTGAAGTAATAGACCTGAGATGAGTGACATAACCGAACATCTCGGCGAGCGGCACTTGGGCTTTCACCACTTGGAACCCCACTTGCGCGTCAATCTGCTCAAGCGTTGCCCTCTTCCGGTTCAGGTCGGCAGTCACATTGCCGATATACTCATCCGGAGTAACGACCTCAACCCTCATGATAGGCTCAAGAATAACAGACTTGGCATTGCGCACCGCCTCGCGGAAACCGGCACGGGCGCATATCTCGAACGCAAGCGCGTCTGAGTCAACGCTGTGTGTTTCTCCGTCAGTAACCGTAACATCGAGTGCCTCAAGCGGGAATCCGTAACGGCCGTTTGATATAGCAATCTTGAACCCTTTTTCAATAGCCGGCATATACTCTTTCGGAATATTTCCGCTACGTACCTCATTGGTCAGCTTCAGCCCTTTATCTTCCGGTGAAGATGGTGTGATCCTGAAGTCGATAACCGCAAAAGAGCCTTTACCGCCTGTCTGGCGCTTATATGTCTCACGATGCTGTATCGGTTCAACAATAGCCTCCTTGTAAGTAACACGCGGTTTTCCGTGGTTGCACGCCACATTGAACTCGCGTTTCAGCCGGTCGAGCAAAATATCCAAGTGAAGTTCACCCATACCGCTAATCAGCGTCTGCCCTGACTCCTCATCGACTTTTACGACAAAAGTCGGGTCTTCCTCAGCGAGTTTCGCGAGAGCCTGCATCATCTTATCCTCATCATCCTTGGTTTTGGGCTCCACAGCGATTTGTATGACAGGGTCAGGGAAATCGATGTTTTCGAGCACAATCGGATGCTTTTCATCACACAAGCTGTCGCCGGTCCTAATTTCCTTCATTCCCACAAGAGCCACAATATTACCAGCTGAAATGGTCTCAAGCTGAAGCTGTTTGTTGGAGTGCATCTGGAAAATCTTCGCCACACGCTCACGCTTTTCAGTAGAGGCGTTATACACTGTCTCGCCAGCCTTAAGCGTACCGGAATAAACCTTTATGAAAGTCAGTTTCCCCACATACGGGTCTGTGGCTATCTTGAAGGCAAGTGCCGAGAACGGGGCATTGTCGTCTGCTGTCCGCTCCTCCTCCCTGTCGTTTTTCGGGTTTACACCTTTAATAGGGGGCATGTCAGCGGGCGAAGGCAGGTAGCGCACGATTGCATCCAAAAGTTTCTGAACTCCTTTATTCTTGAAAGAAGAGCCGCAGAGCACAGGATGAATCTGACGTGCGATAGTTCCTTTCCTTATGACAGCGATAATCTCGTCGGGGGTAATATCATCCGGAGCATCAAAATATTTCTCCATAAAAGCGTCATCACACTCCGACAACTTCTCAAGCAGCTGTTCACGATAAGTTGCAGCCTCTTCGCGCATGTCTTCGGGGATTTCATATTCCTCGAAAGTTGCGCCTTGGTCATCTTCGTTCCAGACGAACGCCTTCATCTCGATGAGGTCAACCACACCGGAGAATGAGTCTTCGGAGCCAATCGGCAGCTGCAACGGCAGCGGGTTTGCCGAAAGCTTCTCCTGAAGCTGGCGCAGCACTGAGAAGTAATCCGCCCCAGACCTGTCCATCTTGTTGACGTAACAGATTCTGGCGACATCGTACTTGTCGGCCTGCCGCCAGACTGTTTCCGACTGTGGTTGGACACCGCCTACAGCGCAGAACAATGCTACTGCTCCATCCAAAATCCTCAAAGAACGTTCAACTTCGACTGTAAAATCAACGTGACCCGGAGTGTCAATAATATTGATTTTATAGTCATTTGATTGGTGTTTCCACATCACTGTGGTGGCAGCACTTGTAATAGTAATTCCCCGTTCCTGTTCCTGCACCATCCAATCCATGGTTGCAGTGCCTTCATCTACTTCGCCTATCTTATAGTTTTTCCCTGTGTAGAAAAGTATGCGTTCCGTTGTGGTGGTCTTACCGGCATCTATGTGCGCCATGATGCCGATATTTCTGATTTTCAACAACTCCTCCGACATAACTTCTCTACCCTTGGACTGATTTTGTTAGAATCTGAAATGTGAGAATGCCTTGTTAGCTTCAGCCATCTTGTGGATGTCTTCCTTGCGTTTGAATGCCGAACCTTCTTCCTTGTAAGCGGCCAGGATTTCAGCAGCAAGTTTCTCAGACATTGTTTTTTCGTGACGTTTGCGCGCGAAATTGATTAAATTCTTCATCCCTACAGACTGTTTTCTTTCGGGACGCAATTCGGTAGGTATCTGGAATGTGGCACCACCGATTCTGCGGCTTTTAACCTCAAGGGCGGGGGTGACGTTAGCCAGAGCCTGTTTCCAAACTTCTATGCCATTTTCTTTTGTCTTGTCTTCAATGATTTCAACCGCATGGTAGAAAATCTCGAAGGCTATTGACTTTTTCCCTTTCAACATGATGTTGTTGACGAACTTTGTAACCATCACGTCATTGAACTTCGGATCGGGAAGGATAATCCGTTTTTTTGGTTTTGCTTTTCTCATAATTCTGTAACTTCAATAAAATTATTTACTCTCGACACGCCCATTTTGGCGGCCTATTTACAATTATTGTTCTTACCTTATATTTATATATTATTTGTCAGCCGGTTTTTTCTTCGGACGTTTTGCACCATATTTGCTACGGCCTTGGAGACGGCCTTCAACGCCTGCTGAATCCAGCGCACCGCGGACGATGTGATATCTCACACCCGGAAGGTCCTTAACACGACCGCCGCGAACCAAAACGATTGAGTGTTCCTGCAAGTTATGGCCTTCACCCGGTATGTAAGCGTTAACTTCCTTACCGTTGGTCATACGGACTCTCGCGACTTTACGCATTGCTGAATTAGGTTTTTTAGGTGTTGTAGTGTAAACTCTCAAACACACACCGCGTCTTTGCGGGCAAGCATCCAATGCTCTTGACTTACTCTGTGAAGTAAGTTTCTTTCTTCCTTTTCTTACTAATTGTTGTATTGTTGGCATAAAATTAAAAAATTTAATCGTTTAATTTTCAATATAAAAAATCCCATTTTTTTGGGCGTGCAAAAATACAATTTTTTTTTATTCAAAAATATAGTTTCCGAATTTTTATTTCAATAGGGGAGGTTTGATTTCCGAATGCAGGTTTTCGAATTACGGGACCAAGACCAGGCGGAGACCCCGACTGTCGGATTTGTTTGTCGGATTGGCGTAAGCGCGGTGTGAGACACGACATTCATCGGAGGCGGAGTCGAAACTGCCACCACGAAACACATGGAGTACTCCTATTAAAGGACCTGTCGGGTTGGTCAGGTTTTCTATGTCGTACTCACCGTACCAGTCGCTACACCATTCGCCCACGTTGCCGCTCATATCATAAATTCCGAGTTCGTTAGCTCCTTTGGATTTCACAGAGTGTGTTTTGTTTTCACTGTTGTCGTTATACCAGCCTACAGCATCCAGTTCATTATTGCCGCTGTATGTGTGCCTTTGGCTACTCGCACCGCCGCGCGCCGCATACTCCCACTCCGCCTCTGTCGGCAGCCGGAATTTTAAGTTCGTTTTTTGATTCAGCTTTTCTATGAAATTTTGACAATCGTCCCAACTCACATTTTCAACTGGCCGGTCATAACCATTGAATTCACTTGGATTTGTGCCCATTACCGATGCCCACAACGCTTGCATGACCTCAGTTTCTGCTATGCAGAAATCGTTCAGTGTAACTGAATGTGCCGGTATCTCGTTAGGCAGAACATCGAAACCTTGCTCATCGGTTCCGCCCATAGTGAAAGTGCCGCCTTTGACGACAATCATCTTGAAGGAGACACTGTTTACAGTTATTACAGTTGGAATCAATGTGTCATTCAGGCAAGCATATTCTCTCATTTCAAACTCCGGATCTTTTGTGCAAGAAAAGGCGAGGAGTGAAAGGAGTATGAATAATATCAGTTGCTTTTTTCTCATTTTTTCAAAGACTAATTCTTTTTTTATTGGTGATATAATCCGAGTCCGAGTTTGAACTCTATTGTTTTGAAATTAGTTGTCACGATTTCGGCGGAAAATAGGAATTTGTTGAGGCTTATCATGAATCCGAAGGCTACATCTGCTCCGAGGAATGTGCGTGGCTTGTAGCTATAGAGGGTTACGAAAGTTATCCATGCAGAGTGGTGCCGTTTTGCCTTGTTGCCAGTTTCTGTACTGGCAAGGTCGGTATAGATGTTTTCTTCAGTACGGACTGATTCCGTGCGTTTTATCGTTTCCCTGTTTTTCAGTTCCACTGAAATATCAGTTGTTTTGTTCTCCTCAACTTTTATGTTGCGAACCTCAGTAGCGTAGTCATTTTTTTCTATTCTCAGTTCATGGTCGCCTATCAGTATGTTGTTCAGAAGTTTAGGTGTGGTTCCAACTTTTTGTCCGTCAAGGTAGATGTCGGCGGCAAATGGGGTGGAAGCGACTTGAAGGAATCCGTAAATTGGTGTTGGCGGGTCGAGGTCTATTTGTGTATTGTCGCCTGCATTGAGTGTGAATGCTTTCTCCGTATCTACGTGTGATTTTCTGGAGGCTTTTATTTTATAGACACCCGCTGCAAGACGACCGTTCCAACTTCCAACGCCCTTTTTCTCACCGTTTACCCATATTTCCGCATTGGGGTCGCTGCAAGTGATGACAGGCTCTGCAAAGTCGGGGGCCATGGCAAGCGTTATCGCGGATGTCTCCCCGTCAGTGACTGAAACTTCCTGTGTGGCACTTTGGTACATTGCTTTGAATACTGAAACAGTGTAAACACCACTTCGCAGACGGTCGGAGGTATATGGGGTCTTCCCAGCCGATGAGTTGTTGATCCTGACAGTTGCGGCAGCTTCAGGAGTCGAGTTTACTTTTATATATCCAAAGTTGGGTTTCAGGGAGATGTCAAGTGTTGTTGTGCTGTCAGGTGAAATGAAAACTCACCTTTTGCTGTGTGGTACATGTCGTTTGAGATATGATATATATATGTCAGCTTCCCCGATTTTATATTTTATTTCGGCGCAGGGAACCAACCCGTCAACAAAAATATGCTCAACTGTTTTTATCTTGATAAGTGCGCATGGTTTGCCGTTGTCGTCTTTCGCACCTGCCACCCTCGCTGATATGTCTATTGTCCCATCAGGAAGCTGCTCCTCGTAAAAGCTCTTCACCTCCAGTGTTTGCGCCGAGAGCGACAACGCTGAAAGAAGAAAGAGATAATCACTTTTTGTATGTTGGCGAATCTTTGCCTATACCGAAATATTTATGAATCCAGTTCGTTTTGTCGCTTGGTGCGCTTTGGTTGTGCCACGGCGTGGAAGTCAGGATATGGACATCGAATTTTTCCCACAGTTTGTAGAAGGCGTCATTTTTCATAAAAATCGGTTTCCTCAACAAACCATATAATTAAGGTGCAAAATAATTATGAATTATCGGTTTGCAGACAACGTGAAGAATCCCCACGCATCGCATGGGGATTCTTTTGTGGGGAATAAATAATTTTTGTTTTACTGATTCTTCACACAACGGACGGATTGTTTGCTAGCGTAATTTATACTTGCCATATAACTATATGTGAATCCACCACCAGACATTGTATTGGTCATATAAACCCAATACGCGTCAGAATATTGCGGCTTTGTTGTACACCAGTAACTGGCACTATCTCCGTAAGGTACATCACCACCAGTGCTACCTACTCCATTGGGATAAGCATTAAATCCGGATGAATTGTTTGTAGATTGATCGCTACCAATGGCACAAGAATTCCCATTCTGATCGTGACTCCAGCCAGTCGTACTTGCCAAGGATTTACAAATATTACTCGGATTACCATCGCAACCATATGTGCCTCTACAGATAAGGTAATCATTAAGCATCAGCCATTCCGCCAAGCTTGGAACATGCCAACCGTCAGGACAGATTCCTTGTATGCCACTTGGAGTAGCAGATGAATGAGCCTTTCCTGTTACAGCTGGATAATTATATAGGAAGCCAGCAAGGGAGTCATATTCATTGCCTTTTAAAGCATGGTAATAATATTTTGTGGAAGTGCTGGTTTCAGTTGAAGCCTCTGTTATGGCTGTTCCGTTAGCATAATGGGTTGTGCGAAGATTTTCCGCCATCCAGCATTGTGAGCCTATAGACACGGTCTTGTATGTATTGCCGTCATAGTCGGAGATGCTGGTTGTACCATTGCATGCTTCACCGGTGTTCAGGGTAATTACCGTGCTACTATAGCCTGTCCCTACCGAGTTAGTCGCATAAGCCATTATGTAATAGGTGGTGTTTGAGGCAAGACATGTAAGGGTGGCTGTCATATAGCCTGTGCCTGATCCTGCGGTAACATAATCATCGGAAAGTGTCGGGGGATTTGTCTCGCTGAAGTAAAATCCTCTGCTGGTAACTGGTGCACTGCCCGAATCGGTAACGTTGCCATACCCTATAATTTTAATACGAGAAGCGTCCACGTCAGTTGTCGGAAGTATTTCTACAGTTGGCACCGTCCCTGCGGGTGTTGTGAATTGTCTCACCTCACCATATCCGATACCTGCACTGTTTTTGGCGTATGCCCTCACGTAGTAGGTGGTGTTTTCTGTGAGATTTGATGGCGAGGAAGTGTAGGTGGAATTGCTGGATGAGACGACAATGTAGCTGTCAGCGATGGTCGGTTCAGAGTTGGAGGTGCTGTAGCAGAACCCGCGCTCGCTGATGGCAGCCCCGCCGTTGTCGGTGATAGTGCCACCCAGTTCAGCCCATGTGCAACCGAAATTTGATACGTCTGCAGTGGAGAGGGTCGGTATGGAGACGTTCATGGCGCTGTCGTAGACACAGCGGACGGAAGCGGCAGAGCGTTTGATTACGGAATTGGTATCGCCGTCATTAGTATAATTGACACGGGATTGTGCGTAGTCAAGCCTTAAAACTTTTGCGAAATCTGAGTTGGTGCTTGTGGATGACCAAAGGATAAGATCCTTGTTAATACGTCCGCTCATGAGTGTGCCTGCAGGTATGGCGTTGAAGTTTGTGCTGTTGTTGGAGGAGAGGTTGTATCCAGGGCTGCAGGAGCGAGAGAGTGATGTGGAGTTGGAGAGCCAGTAGGATTGGCCAGCCAGAGCTTGTGCTATGTAAGCGCTGTTGCCGTCGCAGAGGTATTCTCCGATGCTGCTGACGTATGAGCGCATGGTGGAGATTTCGGAGTTGCTCGGCAGGTGCCAGCCGGTAGGGCAGATGCCTTGTACCCCGCTTGGTTCGGAGTTGGAGGAGGCGCTTCCGTTCATGGCGGCGTACCAGTTGTAGAGCAGACCTCTGGTTGCGTCGTTGGAGGCGTCGCTGTTGGCGTGGTAGTAGAGAGGAGATGTTGAGGTAGCGGTGTTGAGCTGTTCGGTGATTGGGTCGCCAGTGGCGTAGTGTGTGGTCTTGAGGTTCTCCCTGAACCAGCACTGGGACCCCATCTGGACGGTGGTGTAGGTGTTTTTGTCGAAGTCGATGGCCTTGCTGATTCCGCATGTGAAGGTTAGCGTTATGGCTTTGATCTCGTTGCTGTATGTGGTGCCGAGGTCGTTGGTGGCGTAAGCCCTTATGTAGTATGTTGTGTTGGTCTGCAATCCTGTGAGCGTGTCGCGATATGTTCCAGTCCCGATGCCTGAGTTAGCGATATGGCTGTCGCTGAGAGTCGGGGTCGGGTTAGAGGAGCTGTAGCAGAAACCGCGCTCAGTGAGGGCAGGAGACCCATCTGCTGTTATGTTGCCCGTACATTTCATCGCGTTATATGCGAATTCCACAGTATTATTCGTGTCAAGTTTCACAGTCGGGAGGGCGCCGGCGAGAGTGGTGAAAGAGATTGCTTCGCCGTAAGCGGTACCGACAGCGTTGGTGGCGTAAGCGCGGACATAGTAAATTGTTCCGGGCGTGAGATTCTTGAGGTCGCTGGAGAATACCCCTGTCCCGCTACCGTCAATAGTTGTGTCGTTCGCGATGGTCGGAGCCGGTGAAGTGCTATAGCAGATGCCGTATTTTGTAACCGCTGTCCCCCCGTCTGCTGTAACCTCACCGCCGCTGGTAGCTGTGGTATAGGTGATGGAAGATGCCGCTGTTGTGGCTGCCAGTACAGGCAGGCCGAAGGTTGTAGCCGTCCCTTCCTCGCTTGGAACAGTCTCAGCCCCATTGTCCACAGAGATGATGACAGTGTATCCAGTGCCAGGGTTAAGAGACATGACAGAGTCGCTGATTGAAGTCCCTGTTATTGTTGCCGTTTTAGTGACAGTATCTGTCTGCCCAGTTTCCACACACTTGATTGTGAGTGTGGCGGAGGCTGCGCCTTGCAGGTCAACATCGGCGGTGACATAGAGGCCGCGCCCGTCTGCCATTGAGTTGAGAGCATAGTTGGAGATGATTGCAGGCAGCATCTTTGTTGTCGTGGTATAGGCTATTGAGGTGTCTGCCCCGATCGAGTTTGCAACTCTCAACCAGACGTAGTACAGGGTGTTCGGAGTCAGGCCTGTGAGAGTTACGGCGCTGGTGGTGCTGGTAGCGGTTGTCGCAGTGGCAAAATTGTTGGAGGTGTTGTAGTAGAAGATGTATGAAGTGATTGGCGTATTGAAGTCGCTTACAGAAGCCGTGACATCAATGGAAGTCGTTGCTGGGGTGAGTGAGAGTGAGTTGACGCGTGGAGGATACAGCGGTGTCATGTTGTTGCTGAGGGAGTCAATGATATGCTGGAGGTTTGCGATTGCACGCTGGAGAGAGTCGAATACTGCTCGCAGGTCGCATGCGTTGACGGCCTTGTTGTCACAAGGTGTCGCAAAGTCAAAGCCGGAGGCGACATAAGTGGTCCCTGTCGTGAAGTTGCTCGTGTCTGAAAATGTGTTATTGCTACTAAATGTATTGTTTCCGCTGAAAGTGTTGTTGCCTGCCACCAGTGCGTAGTCATCGTGGTCAGAAAGTTCGGCGACGGTAGTCGGGACAGTAATATTTATGCTCTTATCGGAAGATGCGTTTAACGTAAAGTCATCAACGTCCACCCCATTTTTCTGAATGGTGATCGTATTATCATTAACGGTAGGAATGTCAGAGGTCTTCGCATAGTTTTTGAGGGAGTCTCCAATAAGATGTTGTATGCTGTCACTGGTCAGGAATTCCCTGATGCTGTCACTCACCAAATGCTGGATGCTATCAGATTTCAGGAAATCTTTGGTCGCAAGTTTCATCTCTTTACGCAACTGGTTTGCAGTGTCGTGAACGAGATGCTGGATGCTGTCGCTTGAGAGGTAGTGGTTGAGGGTGTCGTTCAAGTGCGCGGCAAGAGCGAGACTGTCGTTGTGCTCCTTGATGTAGATGTTCTTCAGACTGTCCTGAATGTCCTTGATTGTCTCACATCCCTTAATTCTGTCGCAAAGTTGGCCCGCCATCAGATAGTGGCTGAGGGTGTCGTTGACAAAGTTGTGAATGCTGTCGCTTGTGAGATAGTGGTTGAGGGTGTCGTTGACGAAATTGTGAATGCTGTCGCTAGTGAGATAATATCTGAGGGTGTCGTTGACGAAATTGTGAATGCTGTCGCTAGTGAGATAATATCTGAGGGTGTCATTTACGAAGTTGTG
>JAGCRI010000196.1 GCA_017964755.1 Bacteroidales bacterium
ACAGTTTGTCAAAATACCTCACCATTGCCGGATTGTGCGACAGCGTTTCAAATTGCGAGATAATCAGAACGTTACAAGATAGCGCACGAATGTTTCTCACATCGGACAGCATACAAATCTTGGTAAGAGACAGTATAGCGGAATTCCTCACATCGGACAGCATTCAGAATTTGGTGCAGGACAGTTTGATGAATTATCTCACCATCGCCGGATTGTGCGACAGCGTTTCAAATTGCGAGATAATCAGAACATTGCAGGACAGCGCACGCATGTTTCTGACCTCGGATAGCATACAAATGTTGGTAAGAGACAGTATAGCGGAATTTCTCACATCAGACAGCATTCAACGCTTGGTGAAAGACAGTTTGTCGAATTACCTCACCATTGCCGGTTTGTGCGACAGCGTCTCAAATTGCGAGATTATCAGAATGTTACAGGACAGCGCCCGAATGTTTCTCACATCAGACAGCATACAAATGTTAGTAAGAGATAGTATAGCGGATTTCCTCACATCAGACAGCATCCAGCGTTTGGTGAAAGACAGTTTGATGAATTATCTCACCATCGCCGGATTGTGCGACAGCGTTTCCAACTGCGAGGTAATCAGAACGTTACAGGACAGCGCACGAATGTTTCTCACATCGGACAGTATTCAAATATTAGTAAGAGACAGTATAGCGGATTTTCTCACATCGGATAGCATTCAGCGGTTGGTGAAAGACAGTCTTTCAAACTATTTGAAGCTTTATGAGCTTTGCAGCAAAATAGGGGAGTGCGGAATTATTACCGAACTCCAAAATTCTGTACAAGATAACGCCTCAGCTTTAATTCGCGATAGTATTAACCTGAAAGAGACAATTACGTTTTTAGATGACACAATTCGCATGCTTTTTGATTCTTTACATGCTCTTCAAGATTCTCTAAATCAATTGAAACAGAACATGATAAATGGAGAAGAAACTATATTGTTTGTAGTTGGTGACGACTATGAGGAGTATTCATTGGGAAATCATAATGAGCCGAAAACAGCAGCTGTGATAAAAGCGTATGTCAATGGTGCCCGAATATGCTGTGCGGCGTGGTCGTATGACCAGCAGAACCGGAGTTTTGTTTATGACCCGTCAAAAAATGACAATTATGAATTGGAGATAGGAGACAATATTATAATAGAGTATTTTTATTGACGCAGAACCTATTTGTCTTTGAAATTCCTGTTTTTCAAGACATATTTCGGCATACGTTTGTCGGGATTCCGCCCCTTTACACTTGACAGGAAAAGCCATTTGCCGTTGTCTTGGATAAACCCTTGGTTGAGGCTTGACTCGGGCACCTGATAAGCTGCCACACCTTCCAATCCTTCTTCCAGCGGGATTAGCTGCTCGAAAATAATCATGTCGGCCTCTTTTGATTCGTAAATCATTCTTCTGGTTTTGGGGTCGCGTTTCCCTGTACTCACATCATAGCTTTGTTTCTCATATTTAAGAGAAAAAGATGAGTTTTTCGAGTAGTCGAAAATTATTCGCGTTGCCTTGCCTGATGTGGAGTATTTCTTGAAAAGCGGCGCCCCGAAAATTGGGCTTCCGTTTGATTTGAAATAGAGGATTTCAATGACTTTCTGGTTCGTGAAAAGATTGTTAGCGTTGAAGCCTAACAGCGTGTAATAGGTTTTTGTGTCGGTCTTCAAAGGTATTATCTTGTAATAGACTGCTCTGTACCAGTTGTTCTGATTACCGATGTATGTCTGCGGATAGTCCATGTTTTTCCGGGTGTCGCGCAAGGGATAGACCACGTATTTGCCGCCGCGGGCATCGTTCTTGGCTTGCAGGAAACCGAAATTTTCCACAGAATGGTCTTTCAGTTCTATTGCCCATGTGAAAATCTTGAATTTGCCGTCGGGGGCGGTTTGAATTGAGAAGTTTTTTACTGAATCCCACGTGTGTTTGAACGAGCCCGGTTCATTAAGCACCTGTTCCAGCAGTATCATAAAGTCTTCATTTGTCTGATACCTTTCAAGTTCTGAGCCGGCTCCAATCGCCCTGTTGCGAAGCTGTATCAGAGAGTCTTCCCAATATCTGAAATTATAATTCTTTTGTGCACAGATAGTTATGAGACTATAAGTAGCAATGAGAAGGCAAATGATTTTTTTCATAATGCTATCAGCTCATACGTAGTTTATGCACATCATCGGAGGCTAAAGCCTGACGGAGAAGGATTTCCTGAATGATTTTAATCAGCCTGATATAGATATGCAAATTATTTGACACAAACCATTTGATGGCTTCGTCCTCTTTACGGCAGGCGGCGGCGAACTTCGACAGGAAATCGCAATGGTATTTTTCAAGCCATGCTATTGCTGCGTCTTCGTTGTCGATGGCGTTGCTAAGTACTGCAAATTCGGGATAACCGTTGTCTAACAGCCATTGCAGGGCTTCGGTGTCTGCGTTGATTGCAGATGAGAGCGCACCAAGTTCGGGAAAACCGTTTTTTATCAGGAAATCAGTGAATTTCCTATCCAACTTGAGGCTTTCTCCGAATGCCAGCAGCAGTTTGGCATCATAATCGGTTAAAGAGTGCAGCTCCGCCAATTCTATTTTATTAAAACGGATTCTATAATCTCTTTCATTTCGTCCTTGTTGTGATACCCTATCACGTATGAGGGGTCGCCGTCCATAGGGAAGAAGAAGAGCGTGGGCATGGAGCGGATTCCGACAGCTTGAGCCATTTTTTTCTCCGCGTCAACATCAATTTTGTATATCACAATTTTCCCATCATACTCTTTTGCAAGTTCTTCTAAAACAGGGGTGAGCATCTTGCAGGGGCGGCACCATGTCGCATAAAAATCAATGATTGCAGGCAGTGTCCCTTTATATTTCGCATTAGCGTCCATATAGTCGATGACCTTCTCCTTAAATTCGTCACTTGTGAGTGAAATCACAGTTGCGTTCTGGGCAACAGCTTTTCCTGTAACACCCAAAACTATCAGCAGATAAATAAAAAACAACTTTTTCATATCAAAAATTTTTAATTTGCAAACTTACATAAAATTTTTAAAGCTGCAACAGCAATTCAAAAAACTTTTGGAACGGAAATCTGCCGTTTATTTCACATTTCCATTTTCCGCTCCGTCTTTCTCCATGTTGTCTTCTTCCGGACGGGTGTATTTGAAGCGTCTTATTTTCTGGGTCGCGCTTTTCTCAAAAGGATCTTTCATTGCCTCAACCTTGTCTATCTTGGAGTTTTTCCCGACCGCCTTGTTCACAAGTTCGATGACGGATTTTTTGAGCGATTCCACTTTGTCGAAAAATTGGTCTTCCGAAGCCTGGTTCCAGTCTAAAACGTTGTCATAGAATTTTACGAGTGCGACAAGTTTGCCGTTGCGCTCCATCACTATCGATTCGTCAACGCCGTCAATATTGTTGATGACCATTTCAATCTCTTCGGGATAGATATTTTCGCCGGAAGGTCCGATAATGGTATTGTTTCGTCTTCCTTTTATGTAGTAGTATCCGTCATCATCCATAGTTGCGATGTCGTTTGTGCGGAACCAGCCGTCCTCGTCAAGGACCTGCATTGTGCGTTCGGGATCCTTGTAGTAGCCGAGCATAACGTTGTCGCCGCGGCACGCAATTTCACCCTCGCCGGTTTGCGGATCCATGTTGTCGAGACGTATATCCACTTTATAGGCGGCCACTCCGATTGAACCTACGCGTTTCCGCTTGGTTACTATGACATTGCATACCAGCGGGGCGGTCTCCGTCAGTCCATAGCCGACAGCGTATGGGAAATGACATTTTTTGAGAAATTCTTCAACGGTTGTGTCAATTTTTGAACCGCCGATACCGAAAAATCTCAGTTTCCCGCCGAAAGTCTTCACGAGTTTCCGGCCTATAAGCCAGTAGAGCAGGCTTGGAAGATGCCGCTCCATCCAGCTGAGCACGCGGCTCTTGCGAATGGTGGGGACAACACTGTTATGGTAAACTTTTTCGATGATGAGGGGCACAGCGCACATAATGGTCGGCTTCACTTTCTTCATGGCAGGCAGCAGGGCAGAAGGTGTAGGCGGTTTTGAAAGATAGTAGCAGCACGCTCCAACGTACATTGAGTAAAGACTTGAAACGCACATTTCGTATGCGTGCGCCATCGGAAGAATAGAGAGAAATCTGTCGTTTTTATAGCATGGCTGTGCCTTGAACGAAGCCGCGAGATTGTGGCAGATGTTGCGGTGGCTCAGCATCAC
>JAGCRI010000197.1 GCA_017964755.1 Bacteroidales bacterium
CTGCTCTAAAGATTGCTTTGACATTGCGAGTTACTTGCTTTTTCGTGCTGTTGCAGCTTTCTTTGTGTTTTTCTCTAATTCTATCTTAATATCATTTAAAACATTCATATAATTTATAAATGCCTGATAGGGAGAAGGATATACGTCAAAATTTCTTCTGACCGAGCTTTTTGAGAGCCATTTTGTGCTCATGAATGCGAAGTGGTCGGCGGCTTGCATGTTGAGCCAGTTTTGCTTTGCGTTTTCGTTTGTTGAGTTTGAATAAAGAGGCTCAAGTTTGAAAAGCTGTTCAAAAGCCTCTTGCTGTAGTTCGTTGCCGGTCCATTCGCTGGTGTCTTTTTCGTCACCGGCTGAGGAAATCGGCCACGGGGCATGCATTGTCGAGACGGAGAGTTCGCAATCCTTTTCAATCTCTTCGGTTTGGGCAGGCGCAATGAACCTGAATTCGTCTGAATTTGAAATTGTCCTGAACAGGCAGCTGAAGAAGTCGAAAATTCCACTCTCTTTGGTGTTGTATTCTCCTATTGTCTCATAGTCGAAAAAGAGATTTATAAACGGTGCGTCAGCAGGCAGCGATTTGAGAAAACCGATGTATTTTTCGCTTGTCAGAGGGTAGTGCATCCAGCCTTTGTCGCTGAATCTGAGTGTGAGGTCATCGCACAAGGTGTAGTTTCTGAGCAGGAGCTTCAGGTCGGTCTGAAACGGGTTGCAGTAAAGGTATCCGGGACTTTTCCAGCCGAGAATATGTTTTGCCCCTTCGGTCAGGATGGTCTTATACCCCAGTTCGTAAATCCATTCCCCGATTTCGTCCGAGTAGATGAGCTCGGTGTTGCAGAAGGTTGTTGGTGTTATGCCGAAAGTTTCTTTGAGTGTCTGCTCTTGGAGTTTTACCTGTTCCACAAATGTTTTTTTGTCGTGAAGGGCGGCGATGCTGTGAGTGAAGGTGCTCCCGGTTATTTCCACTTTCCCCGTAGCGATGAGTTTCTTGAAACTGTCTATGATTTCAGGGCAGTGTTCCTTAAAAAGGCGTATTGATGTGCCCGAAATGCTGAAACTCAGGCTTATATTGTCATTTTCGTTGATGAGGTCAAGAAACATTTTGTTTGCGGGAAGGTAGCACCTTTCTGCCAAACGGTTTGCGAGATAGTGGTTTTGGTATTCGTCAAAATAGTCGTGGTGCAGCCCGATGTCGAAAAAACGGTAGGTTTTCAGCCGGCAGGGCTGGCTTATCTGGAAATGAAAACAGATGTTTCTTTTCATAATTTCTGCTTTTTAAATTTTATGTTGGAGCACTGACTCATAAATGAGTTTCAGTTTTGCCGCCACCGATTCCCATTTCAGGCTGTCTACTTCTTTTTTCCCGTTTTCGGAGAGCATTGTTGCGAGGGCAGGGTAGTGGAGAAGGCCGTAGATTGCGTCAGCGGTAGCGTCAATGTCCCAGAAATCGACCTTTATGGCATATTTAAGCACTTCCGACACACCCGACTGCTTTGATATCACGACCGGCACCTCTGCGCGCATCGCTTCGAGAGGGGAGATGCCGAAAGGCTCTGATATTGAAGGCATTACATACACATCGCTCATTCCGAACATCTGGTCTATGTCGGAGCCGCGCAGGAATCCGGTGAAGTGGAATTTGTCGGCGATGCCAAGTTCAGCTACACGGGTTATGACCTGCTGCATGATGTCGCCGTCACCGGCAAGGACAAACCGCACATTGTCATCTTTTTCAAGGACTTTCTTTGCGGTTTCCACAAAATATTCAGGCCCTTTCTGGAAAGTGACACGTCCGAGGAATGTGACGATTTTTTCTTTTACATTTTTTTTGCGGACGATGTTGGTCGTTTTGGGTTCGACAGCGTTGTGCAGTGTGAACACGCGGTTTGCGGGGACCCCGTATTTTTCAATGACGATGTTGCGGGTGAGGTCGCTCACTGCGCAGACTGCATCGGCGGAGTTCATTCCATAACGTTCAATGCCGTAAACTATGGAGTTGCGGTGCCCCTCGCTTGAGCGGTCGAACTCCGTGGCGTGAATATGAACTACGAGCGGCTTTCCGCTGACCTGTTTCGCTGCTATGCCGGCTTTATATGTGAGCCAGTCGTGGGCGTGTATGACATCGAACTCTTCCTGACGAGCTATTTCTGCTGCCACCATAGCGTAACGTTCAATCTCCTGCATGAGGTTAGCTCCGTAGCCACCTGAGAAACTGTACTTTCTTCTGTATCCGTCTTGCCATGATTCAAACACACCGCTTTCCATTTGGTTGACAACGTTGAAATAGTCGTCCAACCCGATGTATGGCACTAATTTTGAGTTCACTTCTATAAAAGAGACCTCCTTGTTTAATGCGTATATGTCCGAGTGGCGGCTGTCAATCACGATGCTGTCAGCACTGACAATTTTCAGGAAATCCGTTTCCTCATCACCGCTTGCCTTGGGCATGACAAAGGTGACTTCGACTCCGTTTTGAGCCAAGCCTTTGGTCAATCCATAGCATGCTGTTCCAAGCCCGCCTGCAATGTGCGGTGGAAATTCCCAGCCGAACATCAGAACTCTCATATCATAAAATATTGATAACTAAGGAGTTGTTATAATAATAACTCCAATAGTTTATTTTGCAAAAGTAATCAAATTTCAATTACAAAATTTGTCTAAAAATAAAAAATATAAAGTTTAAAATAATTTACTGCAAGGCAATGGCGCAATATATGGAACGAGTTGCAGCCGAATATGGTTTTAGCGGTTACACCTCCTCTTCAGCGGCCACCCACTTGTAAACCTTGTCGCCGCGGCGCACTGTTTCACTTACTGGCACCGAGCAGATTTCGCCTTTGACTGTCTTCTGCACAGGATTCAGGGCAACACGTATCTCGTTGACTTTCATCTCATAAACGCCAGTGGTCGGACCGACAATGAGCAGGTCGTCGCCGACAGAAAGTTCGTTTGTCTCCATTGTGATTTCCGCCACCCCGAGTTTTGAGTAGTAATTGGTGATTTTGCCGAGGTGCTGCTTCACACGTGTGGCTTGCGAGCCGTATCTGTCAGACCATTCTCCCATTTTCCGCCCGAGGTAGTAGCCGTCCCAGAAGTCGCGGTTGTAAACACTTTTCAGCCGTGTCGTCCATTCCTCGATTTTCTCCTGCGAATATGTCCCGTCTGTTACAGCGGCGACCGCCTCGTGATAGCACTGTGTAACGGTCTTCACATATTCGGCGGAGCGGCCGCGCCCCTCAATTTTCAATATAGTTACACCTGCCTTCAGAAGTTTGTCAAGGAATCCGATTGTGCAAAGGTCTTTTGGCGACATTATATATTTATTGTCAATTTCAAGTTCGATCTCGTTCTCCAAATCTGTAACCCTGTAAGCGCGGCGGCATGGCTGCAGGCACGCGCCGCGGTTTGCCGGATAGTTGAAGTTGTCGAGGCTGAGGTAGCATTTGCCGGAGACCGCCATGCAGAGTGCTCCGTGGATAAACATTTCCAGTTGGATGAGTTCGCCCTTCGGACCGCGAATGTCTTCCTTTTTGATTGATTCCGCAATCTGAGCCGCTTGTTTGAGCGGAACTTCCCGCGCCAAAACCATGACATCAGCATATTTGGCGAAAAAGCGGACTGCTTCGATGTTGGTGATGTTGCACTGAGTCGATGCGTGAACCTCCACGCCCGTTGCGCGGCAGTAGTTGATGACAGCCCAGTCGGAGGCGATAATTGCCGAAACCCCGCATTCGCGCGCAAGGTCAATGAGGCGGTGCGCCTCAGCAATCTCATCGTTATAGACCACAGTGTTCAGCGTCAGGTATGAGCGCACATTGTGTTCCCTGCAAATGTCAGTGATTTTCTGCAAATCCTCATCGTTGAAATTCGCTGACGAGCGCGAGCGCATGTTCATCTTGCCGATGCCGAAATATACGGAGCCGGCACCTGCCTGTATCGCCGCCATCAGAGACTCGTAGGAGCCTACCGGCGACATTATCTCAATCTTTTCCATTATTTTGTGTTGCTTGATTCAAAAATAGAGTTCTGGCTGACATATTCTGGAACTATAGACTTCATTTTCTTCACAATATCAAAAGAAGTTCCGTCCTGCATCGCAATCAGTTCGTCAATCTCCTTGTAAATTTCGTCATAATTATATGTCCTTACTTTGGCAACCATAATTTTCTTATGTTGTGTCTGAATTGTATTTTCTTGATTAGCAAGAAGTTCCTCGTAAAGTTTTTCACCCGGTCTTAACCCTGAAAATTCAATTTTAATATCTTTGTCCAAGGTAAGTCCTGAAAGCTGAATCATTTTCTTGGCGAGATCATAGATTTTTACAGATTTGCCCATGTCGAAAATGAAGATTTCGCCGCCTTTTCCGAATGCTCCGGCGTTGAGGACAAGTTGGCATGCCTCTGAAATGGTCATGAAATAGCGGGTGATGTCGGGGTGGGTTACCAGCAGCGGGCCGCCCTTTTCAATCTGCTGTCTGAAGATTGGGATTACCGAGCCGTTTGAGCCGAGCACGTTGCCAAAGCGCGTTGTGATGAACTTTGTAGTCTCCTGCTTGAAATTGAGCGACTGCACGTATATTTCAGCTATTCGTTTCGATGCCCCCATGACATTTGTCGGGTTTACAGCCTTGTCGGTTGAAACCATCACAAATTTGCTGACACCGTATTTTACCGACAAATCTGCCAAAATCTTGGTCCCTTGCACGTTAGTCTTAATTGCCGCATTCACATTTTCTTCCATCAGTGGCACGTGCTTGTATGCGGCAGCGTGATAGACGATGTCAGGCTTGTATTCGCTGAAAAGCATTTCCATCTGCTTTTTGTCTGTAATGCTAACAATGTGAATGTCAATATCTTGGCGATTAGCTTCGCGGCATTCGCTTTTCAGAAAGAATACAGGTGTTTCGGCGTTGTCGATGAGTACAAGTTTTTTGTATGGAAACTCCGCCACTTGCCGTACAATTTCGCTGCCTATGGAGCCTGCCGCACCAGTTATGAATATGGTTTTGTCTTTTAAATCGTTGTAAATTAAGTTTTTGTCGGTATTAATCTCTTCTCTTTCGAGCAATTCTTCAATCCTGATTTTTTTTATCTGTTTGAAACTTAACTCTCCGTTAATCCATCTTTCAACAGGCGGCACCACTAAAACCTTAACATTTGCTTGAAGCGCGATTTCTGTTATTTCGTTTTTCTTTTTAGGTGAAAGGTTTTGTACAGAAATAATTAGGAAAGAAACTTCATTTTTCGATAGAAAATCAGGCAGTTGCAAAGAAGAGATGATAGGTGTGCTTTCGAGTTTCTTGCCGATTTTTTCGGGGGCGTCGTCCACGAAGGCGAGGATGTTGTATTTGTATCTCGTGTCGCGGTCGAGCACGCGCTTTGTGATTATTCCCGCTTCGCCGGCACCGAAGACCACAATATTTCTTCTGTTTTTCAAAGGATTGGTCGTCTCAGAAAAAATGACTTTGAAAGCCAATCTGTAAAATGTTAATAGAAAAGTGGTTATAAAAAATTCGGCTATTATTATTGAATTAGGGATTAAAAAGCGCGAGATGATGATGTAGCGGACCGCGTTTATTGCGAAGAGGGCAGCCGTGCCTGAAAGACAACTCCAGAAGAGTTTCGTAATGTCCTGTGTGTTAGTGTATCTGATAACTGAACGATTGGTTCGGAAAATTAAGAGAAAGATTATTCTTATCGCTATGATTATCAGTATTATAGCACAATACTCCTGTAATTTGAAACTGACGCGTGCAAGGAAGTTGACGTTTTCGCGAAGAAGGATTGACAAAGAAGTCACGCCAATAATGCAGAAACTGTCAAGTATCAGAATCAGCCACGAGGGGACAATATGAAGTTTCCGTATGAAATTCCGCATACTATTTTTTCAGATAATTTGCCAAACCTTTCGCTTCGAAAATACCCAAAAGTTTTTCGGGCAGCGGCTCGAAGTGGAACGCTTGTGAATTTATGTTGATAACGCCGTTTTTGAAATCGACAGTAACCTTGTCGCCCTGTTTGTAAGCGTCAACGGCTTCTGGAACAACTAAAATCGGCAGCCCTTGGTTGACAGATGAACGGTAGAAAATGCGGTTCACCGATTTGCAGATGACGGCTTGCACGCCAGCGAAGGCGAGTCCGACAGCGGGGTGCTCACGTGAACTGCCGCACCCGAAGTTGCGCCCTGCAATCACGAAGTCGCCCGCCTGAACGTTAGCGGCAAAATTCTCGTCAACGCCCGCGAAAAGGTGTGGCAGAATCTTCTCCGGTTCGGAACTCTTGACACTGTAAGTGAGGTTTCCGGCGAACATTGCATCGGTGTTCATATTGTCGATGTCGGTGTAATTCCAAACATTATTGGTTCGGCGGTTGTCGTCTTTCGCCACATCCACGGTGCTGATTTGTTTCTTGGGATATGGGAAAATATCGTTGTGGCGGGTTCCGCGCGGGTCGGCGATACAGCCTTGCAGAGCCGAATAGGCCAC
>JAGCRI010000198.1 GCA_017964755.1 Bacteroidales bacterium
AAATGTGAGGCGTTTTTATACCTGCCACGATTCGAGACAAAATCTTCCACCAAAAATTTGATTGGCACTTTGAGAAAGTTGGGGCTTAATCGCATTTTTGAAAACACCGCGAAAATTCCGAATATGTGTGACAAAAACTTATATGTTGACTTTATGCTGCAGAAAGCGCGTGTGGAGGTGAATGAGAAAGGTACAAAAGCGGCTGCTGTCACAGTGGTCGGGTTACATGAAACAACGAGTGCGCGCGTTCAGCCTAAAACTGTTGAATTTCGCGCCGACCGCCCTTTCGTCTATGTCATCCGCGAGGCGTCATCAGGGGTTATACTGTTTGTGGGCAAGTTCACGGGTAAGTAAAATTGGTATTTGGCGGTTGGGTCTGATAATTTTGTGCCTTTTTTCGCAATTTTTAGCCGTTTGGTTTGATTTATCCATTATTACACACGGCAGCATGATGTGAGTTTTTACGCTTCAAAAATGTGTCTTACCATGTTTCCGATAATTTCGCATTGGGATTTTATCTGAGTGCCGGCGGTGGATTTTTAGGTGCATTCAAGCCATACAACGAATACGACAAATTTTATGGCGTTTTCAAATTGTCGGCGGGGTTGCTTATGGAGTTTGGCGACATGAACAACAAACCGTATATTTTGGGAATTGCCCCTTGCACAGGAATCGGGTATGTTGATATGGATCTTGTGCTGCCGGTGGAGGTACGCTTCGGGCGGCTCTTTTCCAACAACTGGTATGTGATGGGCGGATTCTCGTATGGAATCTCGTTGGCGAAAGAGACGCGTAGTTTTGAACCGGCAATACACATTGGCTACAACTTCGGACACAAAGCGAAGTAAAACTATATTTGACACATTAGCGCAATGTGTATTTTCCCACACTGATGATTATGGTCAAAAGGCCAAATCAAAAATCTGAGCCATTTCCTTTCCGCAAATGAGTGCCAGAGGCACGTTTTCTCAGTAACCCCACTCAAACGAAGTGCAGAGTGGGGAGCGATAGCAACAGACTCCGCAAGTATCTCCGTGATGGCATATATGCACCTCCATCTGATAGTCGCGTGTCTCAGACACGCCAGATACCCATCTGTTGCATCTACCCCATATTGCGCTCCACTGCGTTACGCTTATATGGGGTTACCGATATTATGTGTCTCCGACACATTAGCGCAATACATATTCTTCCTCACAGCAAAGAGCATAATCAAAAGTCCCACACAAAAAGCAAAGCCCTTCTTCCTCCAAAAAACAGTTGTGGAAAATAAGAAACTTTGAAATCAATAAGTCTTCATTCAATCTTTTCTATATCTTTTTTTTTGAAAAGAATCTCTCCCCGGGCAGCGGCCGTCACACATTTTGCGGTTACTGTATTCTTTGCAGTTTTCACAACCGCAACCACAACCGCCTTTGGCTTTTTTTATCATTTTCCAAATGAAGTAAACAACAGCGGCAATGACTACTATTATTGTTATAATTGTTTGAATCATAGTATTTTAGAATAGACTTCCAATTTGAAATACCAAAGCGGAGACGCTCCATGCGATGAAAATGGTATAGATGAATGTGAATGTAACCCATTTCCAACCTGCTTCGCGTTTGATTGCGGCAAGCGTGGCAAAACACGGCACACTCAGCAGCACAAAGAGCATAAGCGCATACGCCACCAACGGTGTGTATATCGGCTGTCCCGCCCTTATAGAGTCTTCAGGCCACCGCTGCTCTTTCATCTTTTCCGCTAATGACACTTCGTCATCTTCCTTATAATCAGTCTGATACAAAACACCAAGAGTGGAGGCGACAACTTCCTTCGCCGCTATCCCGGTGCATAGTGCCACGCCTATATGCCAGTCGAAGCCGCAGACCTCGACCGCCGGCTCAATGAAATGTCCGAACCGCCCGATGAACGAGTGCTCGCTGTGGTACGCTGCCGACAGTTTAGCGAGAGAATCAACGGTGAAGCCAATCTCCTCTTCTGTCAACGAACTATCGTTCTGCACCTGCTCAATCTGCTGTGCGTAAAGTTGTTCCTGCTTGGTGTTATGAGGGAAGTACTCCAACGCCCAGATTATTACTGACGCCGCCAAAATCACAGTTCCCATTTTTTGGAGGTACTGCACACTGCGGTCCCACATGTGCAGCAGAATGTTTCGCGGGGTCGGAATGCGGTAGGGCGGCAACTCCATGACAAACTCTTCGGAAACACTTCTGAAAACCGTCTTGTTGAGCAGCAGCGAAGTGAGCACCGCAAAAACTATCCCGATGAGGTAAATGCTCATAAGAATCAGTCCCTGATATTTGGTGAAGAAAGCCGACACCAGCACGATATATACGGGCAGGCGTGCCGAGCAAGACATGAACGGGATTGTGAGCAGCGTGACCATACGGTCTTTCTTGTTTTCGAGGGTGCGTGTCGCCATGATTGCCGGCACGCCGCAGCCGAAGCCCATAATATATGGTATGAACGAGCGCCCGTGCAGCCCGAACCGGTGAAAGACCTTGTCAACCATGAAGGCGGCGCGCGCCATGTAGCCGGTGTCTTCCATAATGGCGATGAAGAAAAACAGCAGTATTATGTTTGGCAGGAATGAAATGACCGCGCCGATGCCGTCAATCACGCCGCCGACCATATCGTTGAACATGCCTTCGGGAAGCGCATTATGCACCACGCCGCCGAACCACGACACAAACATATCGAGCCACGCCTGCGGATATGCCCCGACTATGAAGGTTACTTCAAACATCAGCCACATAAACAGGAGAAGAAGCGGAAAGCCTATCCATTTGTTAGTCAGAATGTCATCGGCTCTATATAGTTTCTGGTCTTTGTTTTTTTCGCCCGCAGTATAAGTCTCTTTGAGTGCCCCGCGGATGAAGCCGTACCGCGCGTTGCTCAGCTGCGTGTCTATCGTCTCTCCGTAAGCCCGCTCCAAATTCTCCCTATGGTATTTTGCCTCGCTCAGAATTTCTGCGCCATTAGGGAGTTTCTCAATATCCGCCAAGGTGTGTTTTGTCCCCTCAAGAGTGTTTATGGCTATGTAACGCGCTGAATATATGTTAATTATATCTTTGTTTTCTGATATTTTGTTTTTAATGGCAAGAATCGCTTTTTCAATATCATTACCATAATTAATATGTATATGACGGGTAACATTTTTGCCATTTTCAAAAACATTGATGAGCGCCTGAAGCACTTCAGGGATGCCGCGCCCCTTTGAAGCCACGGTTGGCACGAGCGGAAAGCCCAACATCACGGAGAGTTCGTTATAGTCAAGTTTGTCATTTTTCGCTTCAAGTTCATCAAACATATTGAGAGCCAGAACCATAGGCACGTTCATGTCAATAAGTTGCGTGGTGAGGTAGAGGTTGCGTTCAAGGTTCGATGAGTCAACAATGTTAAGGATAAGGTCGTATTCGTTTTTCGTAAGAAATTCGCGCACACAAAGTTCTTCCGGCGAATATTCGTTCACAGAATATGTTCCCGGAAGGTCAACCATACGGATTGTATAGCCTTTATGGTAGAAGGTTCCGATTTTCATATCCACTGTAACGCCGCTGTAGTTGCCCACTTTTTCGCGCAGGCCTGTGGCGTGGTTGAAGAGGGATGTCTTGCCGCAGTTTGGGTTTCCCACGAGCGCGACCGTGAAAGTGTGGCTCTTTTCGCGAATCACCTGCGAGAGTGATTCATTGGAGATAATGTTCTCTTTCACAACGCCGTTGAAGTCGGAGCCGATTTCTTCCGACAGTTCCGACAGCGGGACGACCTCGATTTTGTCGGCTTCGCTGCGGCGGAGCGAAACATGCGAGTCCATGACAATATATTCCACCGGGTCTTGAAGCGGGGAGGCCTTGATTACGGTGACGGTCTCGCCCTTCACGAAGCCCATCTCCATAAGCCGGTGCCGAAGCCCGCCGTGTCCGCCTATCTTCACAATGACACACTGCATTCCGGCAGGCATATCGTTAAGTGTGATTTTCTTTTCGCCTTCAGTAACTGACATGGTTCTGTATATTTTTAAATCTTTTTTACCTTTAAAAAACTGCGACAAAAATAAAATATGAAAACGAGGCTGTCAATCACTATTTTTAGTGATATTAAAGGGAAAATCTTATCCGTGCAGATACGTGTAAACAGAGGGGAAATTTTACTCAAAATCTCCGTTTATATCCCCATAATTCACGCTGCATTTTGCAAAAATTCTCAGGTTTTCTCCGAAATTCTGCCATAAACCAACACGATTTTACACGCCTTTTCTGTTGATAACTTTTTCAAACGCTGTTGATAATGTTTTCCCATATCTGCAAATCCCCTGCATTTGCACCGATTGCAGCTGCTTTTATTTGTTGATAACTATGGACAACTTGTTTATTCTTAATTAAAATTCCACTTTAACTACTTGTTATATTTAGCGGTTTTGTAGAAAATTTTTTGATAAAAATAAACTTAGTATTCATATAAAAATTAACCATCATGAAACAATTCTACCAAAGAATCCTTCTTTTTTCAGCTGTCATTCTCTTCTCTCTATTTAATTTAAGGGCGCAGACGGTAACGAATAGTTACGTTTATACGTATGATAGCGTTTATACAGAATCATATGGTGTAGCAACAAACTATTCATCCTCCGGATCATACACTTTTACTGCTACTGCGGGTAAATATAAGTTAGAGGTTTGGGGAGCACAAGGAGGAGGTGGGTTGGCAAATTCTACGACGTTTAGTGGAGGAAAAGGTGGATATTCCACTGGGGTGTTGTCTTTGTTTCAAAATACACACTTAAACGTTTATGTAGGTGGTG
>JAGCRI010000199.1 GCA_017964755.1 Bacteroidales bacterium
AAAGAGTGGAATATGGATAAGGACAAGCAGAGACAGACTGAAATGATAAAGTCAGTCCCGCCGAGCCTCAATTATTATTACAAGGAAAAAGTGAACCAATATTTTTATAATATAGAATAAACATAAAACAATGATAACCATAGAATTAAATCATCTGAAAGCAGAAAATGCCCTTACCGCTGCGCTTGGGACTGTTGAGGGCATTTGTGACGAATACTCGCTGAACAACCAATTCGGCACCCTTTCGTTGGCGGTTACAGAAATGCTTAACAGCATCTTTGCATGCGCTCAGGATTGCGAGGCTGAGGTGGATATCAATTTCCAAATTGACAAGAAAGATGTTGCGGTTGAATTTCACACCGACTGCAATTTGGAGCAAATAAGATGCGAGGTGGGGAAGGGCGACTCTGCAAATGACGCTATCTTTACAATAATGCGTCTGGCCGATACGGTTACATTCCCTTCAGATTGCGACATACGTATGGAATTTGTCATGCAGCCGCATTTTGCAACCGCAAATATCGAAAATGTGCGGGTACATAGCGAACAGACTTATAGCATTATCTGATAATGGAATACAAGCCGTTGGAAAATAAGTTCCGAATCACTTCATACGATGTTGACTGCGACATGAATCTTGCCGTCAACACGCTTTTCTGTTACTTACAGGAGACCGCATTGCTGCAGGTCAACCAAATTGACATCGGTTGGGATTATTTGGGACAGTTCAATTTCTTTTGGGCATTGTCGAAAATGTATATCAGAATAGAAAGAATGCCAAAATGGGATGAGCGGATAACTGTCAGGACGTGGGCGCGCCGACACGATACATTCACCCAGCCGCGCGAGTTTGAAATCATTGACAGTAACAAGATCGTTATAATCAGGGCGACCTCTTCGTGGATTATTTTGGACGGGGCGACCGGAAAATTTCAGAAACTGGACCATTTTGAAGACCGGCTGCCATATTTGGATGACAAGGTCGCCATTGAGGGTTCCGCCCCGAAAATCAGGAAAACGGACTTCGATATTAGCACTTGTGGCTTCTCAAAAGTTTTGCATTCAGATTTGGACCGCAACCATCATGTCAATAACACAAAGTATCTGCAATGGTTGTTCGATAGCAAGGAGTTTGAAGGACGGAATACTGAAAAATTGTCGGAAATAACAGTAAACTATGTGTCGCAGGCGCGGCTTGGTGACGAATATGCAATATACACGCATGAGACGGAGCCGGACGTGTTCAACTCGGCAATTGTGGCTAAAGAGGGAGCCCGCGAAATCTGCCGAATGGTGACAAAATTCGGAAGATAAGGTTATGAAAGCGAAGCCGTTTATCAAATGGGTTGGAGGAAAACGACAGTTGCTGCCTTTTTATATTTGAATCACGAATTTTATTTTATAATTAAGCTGGTGGATTGATATGATAAGGGAAAAGCAAGCGTCTCAAGTGATTGAAGCAATGCGTAAAGAAGGCGGATATGCCACATTGCGCAGACTAAATGAGATTGTTGATTCTTCAACTTGGGGGACAAAAACACCTGAAGCGTCTATTAGGCGTATTGTTCAGCAAGAAAATAGCATTTTCAAAATCCAACCCGGATTATGGGCATTGGAAGAAATGCGAGATGAAGTTTTGAAGAAGTTTGAATTGAATTTAGGTGATAAGAAAAGTGAGGAACAATTTACTCATGGCTATTATCAGGGAATTTTAGTTGAAATTGGCAAATTCCGCCAAAAAATGACTTATGTTCCGGCACAAGATAAAAACCGCAAATTTATGGGACACCCATTGGGTGAGATTACTCACACAACAGTGATTCCGCAATTCACTTATGATAATTTGCTTAAAAAAGCCCGAACCATAGACGTTATTTGGTTTAATCAGCGTGATATGCCCTCCGACTTTTACGAAGTTGAGCATACAACAGATTTTAAAAATTCCTTGAATAAATTTTATGAGTTACAAGACTTTTATGCGGGATTTTATATTGTAGCGAACAAAAAACGGAAAGAAGAGTTTGAAGACAAAATTCATGCTTCCCTTTATACACCAATAGAAAAACGTGTGAAGTTTTTAGACTATAATCGCGTGGTTTCAATGTATGAAGGTTTAAAACAAATAAATACTTTATATTGGTGAAATATGAGTTACAACTCTACCCTAATCATTGATGCAGGCTCAACAAAAACCGAATGGGTTGTGGCTTCGGCGGGAAGCGCTCTGTTTAGGTTTGTTACAGCAGGGATTAACCCCAATTATCTTGACGATGAGGCTGTTGCGGCGAATATCAGTGAGTTTGCCGCGGCGTGCCCTGCAGAACTTGCCGCCCGGATTTCAGCCGTTGACTATTACGGTTCCGGGTGCGCTGCCGCTGCCAATGTCGCCAGAATGGAAAACCTGCTCCGCCGCCGCTTTCCTGCAGCACGGCTCTTTGTCGCTTCGGATCTTCTCGGTGCCTGTCGCGCCCTCTGTAACGATACACAGGGCATTGTGGCTATTCTCGGTACCGGCGCCGCCGCCTGCCTCTATGACGGCTCCGACATCGTAAGTCGTGCCCCTTCTCTCGGATATATGCTCGGAGACGAGGGCAGCGGCACCCATCTCGGCAAAATGTTCATCACAGAATATCTGCTTGGTACGCTCCCGGCAGATGTGAAAAATGATTTTGAGGCGGAGTTTTCTATTGATGCCGCTGCAATTATAAGGAAAGTTTATCGCGAACCCGCCCCGAACCGCTTCATGGCTTCGCTGCCGCCGTTTATAGCCAAATATGTAGATAATCCTGTCATCTTCAATTTCTGTAAGTCGTGCTTTGATTCCTTTATTCAGAAACAGATTTTCTATTTTTCTGATTATCAAAAATATACACTGAATATTATAGGCTCTGTCGGCTTTCATTTTCAAAATGTGATTCGCGAATGCGCCAGCGAAAATAAAATTATTATGGGTGTTGTAAACGCTTCGCCAATGCCGGCTCTTATTGCACAGACAAAATGATTATGAAGGAAATGGAATCTCAAAATTTGAATTTTTTCAATGTGGCGACAGATACGGAACTGGATCTCTCTTTTGTGAACGAGGGCATTCATGCAGGTTTTCCTAGTCCCGCTCCAGATAATGTTTCACTTTCACTCGACCTGAACCGTGAGCTTATACGGCATCCAGCGGCAACGTTTTTCGCCCGGGTGGTCGGCGATTCAATGCGTGACGCCGATGTGGCTGAAGGCGACCTGCTTGTCATCGACCGTTCTTTGGAGCCGCAAAACGGGAATATGGTGGTCTGCTTTATTGATGGCGAATTTACGTTGAAATTCATCAGGCTTGATGAGCGTGAAAAAGGTGTGATATGGCTTGTCCCTGCTAATCCGGATTTCCCTGAGATAAAAGTTACGCCCGACAATAATTTTATGGTTTGGGGTGTGGTGGCATATACAATCAAGAACAGACTTCATAAATTATAAATATGTTCGCCTTGGTTGACTGCAATAGTTTTTTTGCGAGTGCCGAGCGGGTGTTCCAGCCGGCGCTTGCCGACAAACCTGTCTGCGTGCTGAGCAATAACGACGGCTGTGTGGTTTCGCTGACCAATGAGGCTAAGGCTTTGGGAATCCGCCGCGGTGACCCTCTGTTCAAAATTAAGGATATAGTGGAAAAGAAAGATGTGGCGGTCTTCTCTTCAAACTACGTACTCTATGCTGCAATGTCGGCGCGGGTAATGCACATTCTCAGTGAGGCTGCCCCTGATATTGATGTTTATTCCATTGATGAGGCTTTCCTGAATCTTGAAGGAATTACGAATGAACAGCTCAAGGTGAAGATGGCTGAGTTGGCGGCGCGCGTGCCCCGCTGGACCGGTATCCCGATAAGCATCGGCGTGGCTCCGACCAAAACGTTGGCGAAAGTGGCTGCCAAGTATGCCAAGAAATACAAGGGGTATCATAATGTCTGTTTTATAGATTCTGAAGAAAAACGGAAAAAAGCCCTTGCAGATTTCCCTATCGCCGATGTGTGGGGGATAGGGCGGCAGTCCGTGAAAAAATTAGAGTTTTTCGGTATCACTACGGCGGCGGCTTTCGCAGCGAAAGAACCGGAATGGATAAAAAGGAATTTTAATGTTACGGGGTTGCGCACATGGAATGAACTGCGGGGAACCCCTTGCATTGAATTGGACAGCCTTGCTGAAAAACAGAGTATTTGTGTAAGCCGCTCATTCGGGAAAACGGTAACGGACTATGAAGGGTTGAAAGAGTCGGTAGCCAATTTTGCGGCGGATGTGGCTCGGAAGCTGCGGAAACAGCATTCGGCGGCAAATATCATAACAGTATTTATCCGCACCGACCGTTTTAATACTTCGGTGCCGCAATACAGTAATTTTGTATCACAAACTTTAACGGTTGCAACTGCCGACACCGCTGAAATAATAACTTTCTCCCATGAGATTCTCAAAACGGTTTTCAGGCGTGGCTTTGCTTACAAAAAGGCTGGTGTCATTGCGAGCGGCATAATTCCCGACACAGCCATACAGCAGCATATTTTCGATACTGTCGGCAACCGCGATAAGCGGCAGCGGCTAAATAAGGCAGTGGATGTTATAAATGCCATAAATGGCAGAGACACAATAAAATACGCTGCGCAGGAATCGGCTTCAGGTGCGGAGTGGAGTTCTCGAAAAGATTTCAAAAGCCGCAATTATCTTACCAATATCAATGAGCTTATAGAGGTGAGGATATGAGCATTATCTTGAATTGCCCATTTTAGTTTGACCCTGTCCCTGCTGTGCCTGCGACTCAAGTTCCAAGCGTCCGAACTTGAATGAGATTCCTGCGACGATGCTGCGTCCCTCCCAGTTTGTACGGCTCGTGCTGCTCGACACATAGTAGGGATTGTTGTTTTCTGTCGTGGTTTTGTTCCAGTTGAAAATGTCGTTGACATTGACATAGATGGAAATGCGGCGTTTCCAAAATTCTGTGCGAAGACCCAAATCAATGGAATAGCGCGGCTTCGTTTCAGTGAACAGCGTTACTCTTTTGGAAGCGTAGTTTGCAGATGCATTGATTTCCAATACTTTCCAGAGTTTCGCCCAAAAATTCAATCTGAAACTATATCCGAAATTATCAACTGTGTAAGGCTTTTCTTCTTCTCTGAATTGGAAAGAAGACTTCATGTAATACGCATTGGCATAGAACCTTATGCTCATGAAAGTCTTGAGTTGGTATGTGACGTTGAGCTCGCCGCCAGTGTTCAGCGATTTGCCTGCGTTTATTGGCTTGGAATACGTGACGATTCTTCCGAAGTATGGGCTGTAAGCCACATCGGTAAGCAGCCCTGATTCGTCTTTTGTGTTTTTGAAGTATGCGTTTATGCCGATGTTGCCGAACTTGCGGATGAATTTTGTCCAGCCCGCTTCCACCGAGTTGGTGTATGCTTGGCGCAGTGCGGGGTTGCCGGTGCTGAAATCGTCATCGCTGTATGTTATAAACGAGGTGATCTCATCTGCTGACGGGTTCTTGACACGGCGGGTGTAACTCAACTTGAAATTGTGCATCGATTCCGTGCGGTAGCTTAAATGTATGGAAGGGAAAAGCCCCCAATATTTTTTGAACCTGTTGTCATTCGGTGAGTTGAAATATTTCAAATTGTAGGTTTCAAACTCTGTCCGCAGCCCGCCCTTGATGGTGAAATTGCCGAAACGGTGTTCTATTGTCGCGTATGCTGACCAGCTGCCGTAGTTGATACGTGAGTCTTCCATACGTGCCGAGTCCAAATTGTAAATAGATGAGCCTCCGCCAAGTGTGTCTGAGAGATATAATTCCCGCTCAGTGCTGTATTCGCCTGAAACACCGAGTTCTATTTCTCCGTTTTTATGATAGGGGAGGGTATAGTCTAAAGAAAAGTTGGCTTCATGGTCAGTCTCGTCATCAGAGATGTTTCTTTTCAAGTTCAAATTATTGTACGCAGAATTGTATTCTCTTGAAGTAAAACTATTGTAATCCATTGTCCAAAAACCGTAGCCTATGTCCGCACTGATTTTATGCCCTTCTTTTTTAAATTCATGTTCGTACCATGCGCCTGCATATCCGCCCCAATTCATTCCTTTTTTCTGGGTCTGGTATTTGTAATTGTATATGTCAGGATTGAAAATGTATTCGCGTCTGCTGATGTCCGTATTGGATTTTCCGTCTTCAAAACTTCCGTAAGTTCCGCACCAGAAATAAATGGCATTTGCAGAATCCGCCTGATAGGAGCCGTTGATGAAAATGCCCGGGTGATGCCCTGTCCCCAAAAAGTCGCTTTTGGTGTGCGTAATTGCCGAGGTGTCACTTTCGTCATTGAAACTCGTCTCATCACCTTCTTCGTTATGTTTCCCTTGATAGAAACTGTATGTGAGATAAGTGCTTATTGAAAAACGCTCATCGCTGTAAACGTATGATATAAAGGGATTTATGTATGGTGCGGTTGAGCCGTTGACTCCAAAATTGAAGAAACTGTTTTTCTTTATTGCGGAAGTCGTTACAATGTTTATTATCCCGCCGGAGTTTTTCGCACTGTATTTTGCAGAGGGGTTGGTGATAACCTCAATGCGTTCAATCGAGCCGGCCGGCAGCTGGCGTATAAACTCCTTCAACGCTTCGGCGTTCATGTTCGAGGGTTTGTTGTTGAGCCAAATTTCTACAGACGAGACCCCGCGCAGGGTGATGTTGCCGTTCACATCAACCTCCACGCCCGGCGCATTCTGCAACGCATCAGAGGCGTTCCCCGACTGCACCGCAGGATCTTCGGAAACATTGTATAGTGTTTTTTCACCGTCAATCATATACACAGGCTTTGTCCCTGTAACTTGCACTTCCGACAAAGTGAAACCACCTTTTTTCATGGCGAGCGTGCCGAGGTCAGAGACGGAGTCATTGCCAGAAAGTTCTACCGGCTGTGAAAGCATATCATAACCTATCAGTGTCGCTTTCAAAACGTAACTTCCTGCCGGGATGTCTGCAATTTCAAAACTTCCGTCCGCACCGCTGAATGTTGTGGCTACCGTTTGTGCATTAGAGTCAGGTGTGAGCAGAATGACGGTCGCGTAGAAAATGCTTTCCCCGCTTCCTTCAGTTTCAAGTTTTCCGCGGACATGATAATGATCTTGTGCGACAATAAACGTATGAAGGCAAAGTATTGAAAATGTTATTAACAGGTTCCGATAGCGTGCCATGATTTTTTGAAAATTGAAATCAGCCGCTAAGATAATAAAAAAATGCCTTTTACGATAAATTTACAAAAAAAAGTGTATCTTTGCACCCTCAAAAGGGACGTTAGCTCAGTTGGTTTAGAGCGCTGCTTTCACACGGCAGAGGTCACCAGTTCAAATCCGGTACGTCCCACTTTTTTTATGCCTTTTTGTTTCCAAATTTATATAGGTAAGTTCTCCTGCGCAGTTCTGTCTTTCATCTATTTTGTATTCGCAGCCGCAGTTTCTGTCTTTGCGGTGTTTGCGTACTCCGTATATCTGTGGTGCGCATGATGACAAGAAAACCGCCAATATCAGCAATGCCGGCATTATGAAAGCTGTTTTTCTCTGTTTTATTGGCATATTATTGGTAATGGGAAAATTATTTGAATTTAATTTCATCTTTGATAATGTATGCGCCAGGATAGTTGCCTTTTATCTTCTCAAGTGTGGCGGTAGCCTCCAGCCGTGTACGGAAGTTCCCGACACGAAGCCTGAAATATGGCTCTGCGTATGTTACGTATGCCGGTATTTCAGGAAAGCGTGAGCGGAACTCTTCGTAAGCCCGCTGTACGGTGTTTTTTGAGTTTACACCTGAGGCGGCGGCAATCTGTATGCGGAAGCCTTCGATCCCGTCAATGCTTTTCCATGCAGACTGATGCTGCTGCTCAATCTGTTCAATTCCGGATTCCTTGTCATATTGGACGGAATTTTGGGCATTGGCGAATGAAAGTGCCGCGATTGCCAATATTGTAAAAATTGTTTTTTTCATAATGTCTGATATGTTTTATGGCATCTTTTCAATCCGTCTTCCCAATTTGGAATGCAAATGCCGAATTTCTCTTTTATGGCGGAAAGGTCAAGGACCGAATATGCCGGACGTTTTGTCGGGGTGGGGTATTCGGCCGAGGTGACGGAGTTGACGCGGCAGTGCGAACCGCTTGTCTCCATTATTGCTTTTGCAAAGTCGTACCATGTTATATTGCCCTCGTTTGTGTAGTGGAAAATTTCCACACCGTCAACTTTGTCAGCTTGTGCGAGAACCGACAGTATAGCCTTGGCGAGGTCGGGAGCGTAAGTGGGGCAGCCTCTCTGGTCGTTAACGACAGATATTTCACTCTTCTCTTTTCCGAGCCTCATCATGGTTTTGAAAAAGTTGTTGCCGTAAGCAGAGTATAGCCATGCTGTGCGTATTATTGCGGCGTGCTTGGCAATGGATAGGATGTGCCGCTCACCCTCCGCTTTGCTCGCACCGTAAACGGATACCGGTGCAACAGCGTCTGTGACTTTATATGGCGTATTTGCTTCACCATCAAAGACATAGTCTGTTGAAATCTGTATCATGAAGCAGCCAAATTGAAGTGCTGCCTCCGCCAGGTTGTGTACTGCCCCGGCATTTATGGCGAAAGCCCTTTCACGATCACTTTCGGCTTTGTCAACTTGAGTGTATGCTGCGAGATTGACAATGGCGTCAACGGAGCGGTCGCGGCAAAAGCTGTTCACCGCCGTGGGATCGGTTATGTCAAGCGTGTCAATGTCGGTGAAGTGGAATTTGTCTTCGGGAATCCCATTGTCGCGCATTACCTGTTTCAGCGATGTGCCTAACTGTCCGTTGGCTCCCGTAACCAAAATATTCTTGAAGTTGAGGCTTTGTACCATTTTGTTTCTTATTTCAGTAAAATCAGTCCGCAAAAATAAAAAAAATCGTGTAAATTTGCACCTTCATTTGTTATTGTGAAAGCAAGATGGAAAATCTGTTGGAATTTTTCAGGAAAAACTTTAAGTACTTCTTGTTTGTGGTACTTGAATTGGTGTGTATAGTCTTGATTTACAATAATATGTCATATCCGCATTTTAAACTTGCAAAGGCTTCGCAGGTGATAACCGGTCCTGTTTACACATTCAGGCATGCAGTGGTGAGGCACTTCTATTATGCTAAGGAGAATGAGGATTTGGCCGAACAGAATATCAGCCTGCTTAGAGAAAACAGCAATAATTTTTTCGAGGAGAGCGATACTGTGATTTCGGTTTTTGACACAACATCTTCAAAGAAAAAGAGAATTTATGACTATACATTTGCTCACGTCATACATAATTCAACATACAAAAAATACAACTATATCATTATTGACAAGGGGCAGAAAGACGGTATAACTCCTGATATGGCTGTGCTCTCTTCACGTGGGGTGGTCGGCGCTGTATCTAATGTCTCCGAGAATTTTGCGTCTGTCATTCCTCTGCTTCATGCCGATTCGCGGTTGAGTGCACGCCTGCCGTCAATAAACCAGATAGGGACCATAGTGTGGGAAGAGGGCGACCCGCTTCATTCCTACCTCGTGGATATTCCACAGCATTTGGCTGTCAACATCGGTGATTCAGTGCTTACAAGCGGATACTCTAATGTCTTTCCAAAGGACATTCTTATAGGTACTGTCTCTGAAATTGACAACTCGCAGACAAGTTTTTTGAAAATACAGGTGGAACTTGCCACATCTTTCAACAATTTGAATACTGTTTACGTGGTAAAGAACTTATATAAAGATGAATTGGACACTTTAAAAGCTTCATTTAAAAATGAATAAGGTTGTAATTGAAAATTTGCTCCGTTTTGTTGTGCTGTTGCTGCTGCAGTTTTTTGTATGCAACTATGTTCATCTTTTCGGCCTGTTCAATCCTAACATTTACATTTTGGCTCTGCTGCTCCTGCCATTTGAAATGTCCTCTTCGTTGCAGTATCTTATTGCTTTTGCCACCGGCGGCGTTGTCGATCTGTTTTTGATGACCTATGGTGTGCACGCTGCTGCTTCGCTTCTACTCGTTTTCGCGCGCCCATACGTGCTTATGGCTCTCACTGCAGGCACAGTGAAACAGGAAAACCTCGAGGTGCCGATGCCAGGCCAGAAAACGTGGCAGTGGCTTGCTGTCTATACTTTCATTATGGCTTTCATGCACCAGTTTGCGGTGTCGCTTTTGGAGGTCTTTTCTTTCAGCCGCTTCTATATGACTCTGTTTGTCGCCATAGGTGACACTATTTTTACCACTTTGCTGATTGTCGCATTGCTTTACATTTTTTCACCCGTAAAAAAGAAATAATATTAGATACAAATTTGTTGTTTTATGAAATTATCAATTGTTATTCCAGTTTATAATGAAGAGAAAACTATCCATCTGATTTTAGATAAAGTGTTGGAGGTTAATTTGATAGGTGGTTTTGAAAAAGAACTTATCCTTGTCAACGACTGTTCCAAAGATGATTCGCGCGGAGCAATAGCCCGTTATCGTGAAGCGCATCAGGAGGTGGATATCAAATATTTCGAGCAGCCGGTGAACATGGGCAAGGGTGCGGCGTTGCATCGTGGCTTCGAAGAGGCTACTGGCGACTATGTCATCATTCAGGACGCGGATTTGGAATACGATCCGCAGGAGTATAACGATTTGCTGAAGCCGGTTGTGAACGGATTTGCCGAGGTGGTTTACGGTTCGCGCTTCCTCGGAGGCAACCCGCATAGGATTTCCTTTTTCTGGCATACAAAGGGCAATAAGTTCCTGACATGGCTCTCCAATGTCTTTTCAAACTTGAATTTGTCGGATATGGAGACCTGCTACAAACTCTTTCGTGCCGATATTATTAAAAGTATATATTTCAAGGAAAACCGTTTCGGCTTCGAACCGGAGGTTACGGCTAAGATTGCCCGTATAGCTAAAAAACAGGGGATTCGCATTTATGAAGTGGGTATTTCATACTATGGCCGTAGTTACGAAGAGGGGAAGCACATCGGTTGGAAAGACGGTTTCCGCGCAATATATTGTATCTTGAAATACAATGTATTTTCACGTAAATATCTGAAATAGGATTTTTTACACGAAGAGTTGTTCTTGTGTGTCAAATTACATGCTTTTTCTCCCAAAGCATGATTTCCTCTTTGTTTTTGTCGAAGAACTTGTATTCAAGGAAATGATAGTCTTGTTTGGCGGCAAGGCGCACCCATTTTTTGTACTTGAAAAACCATTTCATTCGTTTCGAGACAAGGCCTTTGGTGAGGAAAGCGTATATTATCGGGTGCACAGCAAGCGTGATGTGCGACTCCCCTTGCTTTTGAAACAGAAATTCGAGCATATTGTCAATGTCTTCTTCCAGAAGGATGCTCGGTTTTATCTTGCCTGTGCCGTTGCAAGCGGGGCACTCTTCGGCTGTTTCGATGGTTGTAACTTGGCGCACGCGCTGCCGTGTTATTTCCATCAGCCCGAATTTGCTTAGTGGCAGCACGTTATGTCTGG
>JAGCRI010000200.1 GCA_017964755.1 Bacteroidales bacterium
AAGGATATGAAGAATTGTCTTATACGGATAAGCTTTTATGTATTGAAAGATTTCATAAGATTTTTTATCGAAGATACGAAATTGAATGGATGAATATCTCTGAAATTTCGTACCGCCCCCCGCATATTTTTTTCGACATTATCACCTATTTCTCAATTGCGGGGCAACCTCAAGAAACTATTTGTATTAAGTTAAAAGACGGGAAAAAAATCATGTTAGGTGTAAATTTGAATCAGGAACAAAGAAATAATTTAATACAACAATTGAACTCATTACAGCAAATATATATAAATTAAAATCCCTTATCTTTATACCTCAAATCATAAACAACAAATTAAAAATTTTTTCACACAATGCCATTCACTCTCCACACCCCTTCCGCGGCGCAGTACTACAACTCCTCCCTCTCCATTTGGCTGAGCGTGGATCCGCTGGTTGACAAGTCCCCGAATTTGTCACCGTACACCTATTGCGCGAATAATCCGGTAAGGTTGGTAGACCCGAATGGGAGAACGATTGTTGGTACAGATGGAAATGATGTCACGTATAGTATTGATGATAAGGGGACTGTTGTATGGAGTAAAAATGCTTCGAAAGATACTAAGAAAATTGGCAATGAACTTCTAAAAACTCAAACCGGAAAACAACAATTGGATAAATTAGTTCATTCTGAAACAAGAATAAGATTAAATATTAGCAAGAAGGATAAAAATGGAAATAATAATGTGACTTTTGGTTCCTTTTTTTATGAAAAATCTGATAAAAACATTTATACAGATAAAAATGGGAATGTTCATATAAAAGCTGGAACAATTGTTATATATGAGGGGTCAATTTCATCATATTTAGGAGCGACAGGAAGTGTAAATATATTAAATGATAAACCATCGGCAATGCTTGTTGGAGCGAGCAATGTCACGCCTATTGAATATATGGCAGCAGTGGCAGGGCATGAAATAGAACATGCCACGTCATTAACGAATATTCAATTGCATTATTGGGGAGATAAGTCAGCAGCGGAAATAATGCCCAATATCATTAAAGAGAATATTTTATGGGAATATTTTTTCCCATATTAAAGCAAACAACAATATTATGTTTATTCCGAAACATTCGTTCTTATTGATTTATTTAACTTTGTTTTCTGTATTTTATCTGAATGCTCAAAATGAACCACTTGCCGTCATTGATCTTTCAAATAAAAATGTAAGTGATGCAAGATTAAATGATTTTTTAGAAGATTTCTTATATTTTAATGGTGATGTTGACGACCCATTTATGGGGTTTTATATAACTCCTATGACAAAAGACACAATATTGTTTTCAGGTCAAGTATCAAAAGAATCATTGAGTAATAATAGCATCTACTTTTTGTCGCAAGGGCTACAATCATACATTCATTTAATAGTTGTAAATGACAATGTTTTGTACGTGGTAAATATGCGGAATTCACTAACTGAAATATTAAGAAGTGTCCAACAAAATGAAATATTCGACCAAAAAGCAATAATTAATACCATTAAGCAACTTCATAAACAGAATTTTGATAATCGTTATTCCGAAGGGAATATTCCTGGCGAAATAGATGACAATGGTGAATGGAAGCCCTTGATTGAATATGATCCCAATAAATGGTGACGAGGCATTTTGGCGTTGGCTTTCCAAAAAAAATACTGAACATGAAAAAATTGTATGTAATATTGGTAACATTTATTGCCGTGGCAATAGGACTATTTATATTTTCAAAATATCTGATCATTGGAGAAGAACTGGAAATTTCGTTTTTGACAGCACAAAAGTATACATTTAATGATATTTCAGATAATGGTCATATAAATAGGTATGAATGGTTTATTATTAGTGGGGAAATCCAACGAAACAATTTAGTTGAAGAAGGCTACATCATTCCTGTTATTGATTTTAACAAAAATTATCTTATCATATCAAAATACAAAATTTCCAAACTCTATCGCACAATTGGTGATGATTTATGTTCAGGGGTCCCTAATGGGCGAGTGATTTTTGATAAAGGAAATTCAAATAAGAATTTTTACTATTTTTATCTGATGCCAAAAATAATGCTTTCACAAGGTGTTGGTTAATATAAGCATACTAATTATGGTTGGCCTAACGGGAATGACTTTGTAGTGTATAATGTCCTATAAATCCAATGGCAGAATCCCGGAATTTTGTGTAAGTTTGCATACTTAATATTAGGCAAAAGTATTTTATAGTATAAGGGGGCTTTTATTTTATAAATGTCATATTGCCGATGGCAGCCCCAGCTGCCGTTCCGACGACGTAGGCCTCCGCCTCGTTTCTGCCCTTTAGTTTTTCAAATGGGAAAAAACCATTGCAAAGCGAAAGTGCGAATGGAGCGAGAGTGAGGCGAGCGTGAAACGGAGTGAGCGAGCGAGCTGCACAACGAGCAGCGCCGTGGCATGCCGCGGCGCGCACGTGCCACGGATTCATTTTGGAATGAGCGGGCCGTTGCTCCCGAAGGGAGCCATTTTCAGTAACCTCACATGAAATGTGGGGTAGGAGCAGGGTACAGACTATAGCGTGCCAGAGGCACGCGTTCATTCAGCGCGTTCTTCATCAAGGACCAGAAAAATCACGTCCTGTCGGAGAAAGTTGCATTTTTTTACATGAATTTGTGTAACTTTGCCACTTGAATCTATCAATGCCGGAAATGTCATTTGCAAAAGATTATTGTTGTATTTTTGCCGCATGTCAACATATAAAAAAGTTATAATTCTGTTTATTCTGTTTTCAGTTGTTGTGGCGCAGGTTGTCAACGCGCAGACACCAGAACTGAACAGGGAGAAGTATGACGCTCTTCGTAAGCGTTTTAACGAGAAATTCATATATGCTCCAGGCAATGCGGCTTCGCAGGGGACGTACATCCCTGTAGAACTGCGTTTCCTCGCGACAGACGGAGCCGTGGTCGTATATTGGGCTGACGGCACGTGGTGGCTGGGGCATTATGTCGCGATGCTCTCTTTGGAATATGCGCGGCTACGTGCCGAAAATCTGCCGGCAGACGCAACACTTGCAGAACTGAAGCAGGCACTCCTCGCTTACCGCCGCCTTGACCTGAACGCTGAACTTTGCTGGAACGGTGCGGCGGAGCGCAACGGCTTCTATTTGCGTGACGATGTCCCAGCCGATATGGCCGGACTTTTCGGCGCAAAATACGTGCGCGGCGACTATTATGCGAAGTGCGGTGATACAACAACACTCTCGAATTCACCTTCACAGGATCAGGCGTGGGCATCTTATATGGGGCTCGCCCTCGCAAAAAAACTTGTTGATGACGCTGAAGTGCAGCATCTTGTGCGCGAAACTGCTGATATGTTCCTTAAAAGCATGCAGCATACCGAAGGCAAAAAAGAGGTGTGGGAAGTGGTCAATCCGGTTACAGGGGCTGTCGCGCAAAAACGTGCCGACATACAGTGGTTGCGGCACGCTCACGCCTCTGCATACGAGTTTTTAGCTGATACGGTCGTGCAGTTCGGCCACGCCCACCGCTCATTTTGGAAAAGCGCATGGAATTTCCTTCAGAATAACTTCATGATCGACAAACACGGACATTTCAACTGGTATGGTGTAATGGTGCTTTCCACTGTCATTAACGAGTGGGGCAGCGGCGGAAAGAATATTTATGACTGGCTTGTCGGTTGCGGCCAGAAATTGTCGGAAAAACGCCCCGACTTGGGACAGCCTGTTATGTTTCCGCATTTGCCGTTGGTTGCGTTGCTGCTTCACGGTTATTCTGGCGACAAAATGCTGCCGCGTGAGTTGTATGATGAAATACTCAACGCCGCTCCTATCGAGGGAGCCTCATTATGGCGTGTTGACGGAGAACTTGTCGGCACACCGGCGCCGTGGTGCTCAATGTCGCTTTTCTGCCCTTGGCACACTAAATCAATAGGAGAGTATAATATGTTGGATTATATGCTGTTGTATAATGCCTATTGGCTCGTATATCAGAATAGTGGAAATTGATTATTGTTCCAAACGGATTTCCGGTTAATGGGTTTAATGTGTCGTGAGCTGCTTCAGTTCCACCATGGCATCATATAGGTCGGGAAATTCACGCTCCATTATCACAGGATGTCCTTCTTTCATGAAACAGTGGGTGCTGGTCGCTGTGCACACGG
>JAGCRI010000201.1 GCA_017964755.1 Bacteroidales bacterium
CAAATTGAACAACTTGCCAAGGTTGGAACCGATGGCCGAGCCGGTGAGCACTATCGGCGCTTCCAACCCAACGGAACCGCCGAAGCCGACAGTGAGCGAACTCGCCACAATTGACGAATATATGTTGTGGCTCCGCAGCTTGCCGCTACTCTTGGAAATGGCCTTCAAAACAATGCTCACGCCGTGGCTAATGTCATCTTTGACAAAATGCTTCACAAAAAATATCGTGAGAATAATACCTATAAGCGGAAAGGCGAGGTATATATAACGATATTGTGTAGCCGAAAGCACACGGTTCAGAAAGGAGACGTTCAAAAAGAGCAGGTTTTTGATGACGATGGCCGCCGCCGCCCCGAAGATGCCTGTGAAAAAACTGAGAAGCAGCACCGTGGTGCGTATGCCAAGCCGTTCTTTGCAAGCCTGCCTCAACAATGCGGCATAATGAAAATATAACCTCTTGAATTTCATAACTCTTCAGTGGCTACGTCTATTTCTTCCCGTAAATTCTCTATGATAAACTGCTGTCTCTGAGGCGTATTGTTCCCCATATAGTAGTCAAGAAGCTTGTGAATGTTTGTGTGGCTGTCCAACACCACTGGCTCAAGACGCATATTCTTGCCTATGAAATTCTTGAACTCAGGCGGCGAAATTTCACCAAGTCCCTTAAAGCGGGTGATTTCGGGACGCGCCCCAAGTTTTTTGATAGCAGAGATTTTTTCCTCCTCCGAATAACAATAGATTGTTTTCTGCTTGTTCCTCACTCTGAAAAGCGGTGTTTGCAGAATATAGACATGCCCTGCATTGATGACATCGGGGAAGAAGCGCAGGAAGAAAGTCAGCAGCAGCAATCTGATGTGCATACCGTCAACATCAGCATCGGTGGCTATTACAATATTATTATATCGCAAGCCGTCAAGTCCGTCTTCAATGTTAAGGGCTGCCAGCAGAAGGCTCAACTCCACATTCTCTTTTTCATAGATAAAACTCTTATTATTACCCTTTTGCGCATTTTTCGGTTTGCCTTTAAGGCTGAAGACCGCCTGAACATCGGCATCGCGCGCCTGTGTTATCGAGCCAGAAGCCGAATCGCCCTCAGTGATGAAAAGCGTGGTCTCAAGTCCGCGGTTCTCATTGCCGTTAAAATGGTAGCGGCAATCGCGCAACTTGATATTATGGAGGCTCACCTTTTTCTGTATCTCTTTAGAGTTCTTTTTAATACTTGCCACCGCCTTGCGCTCTTTCTCCGCCTCCTGTATCTTCTTTAAGATTATGTCGGCGACATCGGTGTGTATATGAAGATAATTATCCAAAAGTCTTCCAACCACATCATTCACATAATTTCGGATCGACTGCCCGCCGGGAGCCATGAGCTGCGAACCGAGTTTTGTCTTCGTCTGCGATTCGAAGATAGGACCTTTCACTTTTATTGAAAACGCCGCGACAATAGAATTTCTGATATCCGAAGGGTCGAACTCCTTTTTGAAATAGTCGCGGAAAGTCTTTACAATGGCTTCTCTGAACGCCTGCTGGTGGGGACCTCCGTGAATAGTGTACTGTCCGTTCACAAATGAGTAGTAGTCTTCGCCGTATTTGCGAGAAGTATGAGTCATGGCAAACTCAAAATCGCCGTCCTGCAAATGAATTGGCTCATAAAGCGGGTCGCCATTAAGGTTGTTGTTAAGCAGATCGAGAAGGCCGTTTTTTGATGTAAAACGCGCCCCATTGAAGTTAATGACAAGTCCTCTGTTCAAATAGACATAATTCCACATCATCTTCTCGATATATTCAAGATACCAGTGGAAATTCTCAAAAATAGTGTCATCAGGAGTAAACTCTATGAGGGTGCCGCTCCGTTCATCTGTCGCCTCGACATTTGTCTCGGAGGTTTTCTTTCCGCAGGAAAATTCAGCCGACTTCTTCAACCCGTCACACACCGAAACGACCTTAAAATAGGTTGACAGCGCATTAACCGCTTTCGTACCGACACCGTTCATACCTATAGTCTCATTATCGCTGAAGTTACGCCCTGTATTGATTTTCGAGACACAATCGACCATTTTATCCAATGGAATACCACGTCCGTAGTCGCGCACCACAGCGGTCTGCTCTTTCACTGTAACTTCAATCAGTTTGCCGTGTCCTTTCATAAACTCGTCTATGGAGTTATCCATCACTTCTTTCAGCAAAACATAGATTCCGTCATCATGCGCCGAGCCGTCACCAAGTTTCCCGATATACATACCCGGACGTATCCTTATATGCTCGTCCCATTCAAGCGTCCTGATTTCTTCATTATCTTGATTCAATGCCATATCAATAGTTTTAGAAGTGCAAAGTTACACGAAATTTTCAATAAAATAAAAGTCTTTTCAGACAAAAACTTAATGATGATTTGTTAATTACTATGGTGTGTCAATTCTGAGGGGGGAAAGTTTAATAAAAGTAAAATTTGAAAACTATTACATAGTGAACTTTTTGGAAA
>JAGCRI010000023.1 GCA_017964755.1 Bacteroidales bacterium
TATCCCTTTATGACCTTACTTCCGTAGGTCTTGTTCACATAGTCAACTTGCGCCTTATATTTCAGCCATTCCCGCTCAGGATCCTGTGAGTTGCGCTTCAGCCAGAACGAATAAAAGTAGCGTTTCAGCCTGTCGGTCGGGATTTTCTTCAGCCGTTTGTCGAAGAAGTTCTTTTCAACAGTTGACGAAATTGGGTAGAGGCAGGCCACATAGTCGCGGAGGAGTATGCTGTCAGTGATTTTGTCAACGAAAGTTTGGGCAATTTCAACATTGTCGTAGTCCGAAAGGTTGAGTTCCACTTCTGGGTTGTTGCGCTGGAAAAAGGCTTTTGTTGATGCTAACAGGTTTGAGTCGGCGTCTAAAATTTCAACCACTACGTTGTAGTTCCCGGAGTATAGTTTCAGAATGTTGAATTGGTGAAGAAATACTGATAGAGGTGCGGTCTTTTTCTTTATATATCTGATTTCCTGTGCATTGGCGAGAAGCCCGTTTTCAAAAAGTTCAATGTATGTTTTGACGAAAAAATAGTTGTCTTTGCCGAGAACCTTCTCTGTATTGTAAATTTCCATCATCATAGGCAGCACGACCATGTTTTCCGGCGCGTAGTCAAAATAGAACGGTGTCATGGTGTAGCCGTATTTCTGGCATAGACCTTTCCCATTTTCTCCCGCCAATTCTTTCAAGAGCGTTATTCCTGAGGCAGAGACCTTGTCATCCGGGAAATAGACCTGAATCATGTCAATGTAGCGTATGGGCTTCGTATCAGCGTGCATGTCTTTCAGGTTGAAGCGTACCGTGTAGTCGCCGTTTGGTATTTTTATGTTCTGCACTGTCGAGAAGTCAGGCTTGGTGCTTCGGGTACTGTCAGCGAAAATGTCGCTTACGATTATGAAATGCAGATTCGCTACAACCGAGTCATTCTGCTCAATGTCTGCTGAAATTTCCACTTCTGCTTGAAATTTCCCCTCTTCGGCAGGGGCGTATGCTACCGACTGCCCGTCAATTATGAACTGGAATTCGATGTAAGGCTGCGCATCGTCCGTACGGTACGCCTTGTAGTTTAGCAGAGCATTCAGCTTTTGCGGGAATATGTTGCAGGATAATGTTATGCACAGGAAAAGGAGAAGTGTTCGTTTCATCTTATTTAACTTCTTTTAATTGGAAATCTTCCATTCTTATCAGCCGCTGATGTCTGTTCTCATATCCGTTGCCCTTCTCATTGTCAAAATCAAATTCAAAGGAAAGTGGCTTCGTATCAACTTTTGAAAAATCAAAATTGTTGATTAACAGACTTATAAAATAGCTTGTGATATCATATCCCTGATAAGAGAATCTTGTGACGTCTGGATATGATGAGAATTTTGTGATGTATTCGTCAGCGAAGAGTTTTACGGCAGGATCGTTTTTGTCGATGAAATAGTTTGTGAAGAAGTGAAAATTGAGCTGGTTCAAATAGTTGTATCCTACGTTTTTGATGTCGAGCCACGATTCGGGTGCGACAAGTGTTATTGAGGTGTCGGCAAGCAGCGCGAGGTTTTGCAGTTGCTGGATTATTGCCACACTGGCGTTGTCGAATAGGGCGACAATGACATTTTTTTTGTTTTTTTCAAAAGCCTTTTTTAAATCTTGAAATCCGCTGTTAAGGGCAACGGTTTTGTATTCAATTCCTTTGTTTGTGAAATAAATTTCATAATAGGGCTGGTCTTTTGTCTTTGAGTTTTCGTTTGTCCAGAAAATGAGGTTGTAGTTGTCGAGTTTTGAAAGTAACAGCTTGTCAAGCGTTTGCGGGCGCGGCTCAAGGCTTGGTATCAGTTTGTAAACGTAAGGGTTGTCCTCAAGAAAGTCGCTGCGGTTTGAAAACGGGTTCACAATTGGAATGTGGTGCTCTTTTGCGTATTCGGCTGCGAGCGCAAAAGGTTTCCCGAAGAGAGGCCCAATTATCAGGTCAATCTGTTCATCCTTCAGCTCGTCAAGAATTGACTGCAGCTTCTCCTCGTTAGTGTTCACATCACGGACAATAACCTTAATCTTCACATAATCCTTATTGTATGGTTCGAGAGCAAGTTGGGCGCCCTCCCAGAATCCGAACATTTCGTATGACTTGTTGCTGTATATGTCTGACTCGTTTTTGATGGTTTCAGATCTGCCTGAGTTTTCCACATGGAACGGAAGCAGGACGAGCACTTTTTTTTCATGTCTTTGTGCACTGAGTTGTGACGAACATATAAGAACAGCAAGGAAAATAATGAAAAGTTTTTTCATATCTCTTCTCTCTTTAATCTTTTGGAATTTTAAGTTTCTGACCGACCTTGAGCACATTCATGTTTGTAATGTTGTTGTATTCGGCGAGACGTTTGGCGGTGAGGCCGTATTTTGTCGCAATCCCGTACATCGACTCTCCTTTCTGCACCGTGTGGTATTCGGGTCTGCCGGTCTGCTCTTTCACTATTTCGGTGCTTTCAACTGCGGCCTTTGTGCTGTCGGCAGGGGCTTTTGCCGGTGCTGGCGCAACATACTCATAACCGACTATGAGCCTTTTTTTCGGTTGTATGTAGTTGTTTGTGAGATGGTTCATCTTTTTCAGCTCTTCAACGGAAAGACCGTATTTTGTCGCGATTTTCGAGAGTGTCTCACCGCTCTTCACTGTGTGGTATTTCTTTTTTGTGTTGTCTGATGAAGTCCCGGCGCCGGTGAAGACATTGACGTAGGCTTTCACTGGAGCAAAATAAGTGTCGTAGTCATAATTGTGTATTGAGTCTTGGAGTTCGATGAAGCGCGGAATGTCTTTTGTGCGCAGCTTCAGCGGGTATGACTCTGAAAAAGCCGGGATTACATTGCGTTTGTATTGCGGGTTCAGAGTCTTCAGCTCCTGAAGGTCGATTTTCAGCACATGAGAGATCTGTTCGAGGTGCAGCTCTTTTGTCACCATTATAGTATCCACGGCTGTGGGGATTGATATTTTTGCCGGTCTTATTCCGTACTGGTTGTGGTATTCCATCATGAAATATGCGCCGATGAAGGCGGGAAAGTAGTTTTGGGTCTCGCGTGGAAGATAGTTTATTATGCCCCAGAACGTGGTTTTGCCGCCAGAACGCTGGATGGCTTTCCTGACGTTGCCCGGTCCGCAGTTATAGGCGGCGATGGCTAATCCCCAGTCGTTGAACATGTTATACAAGTCTTTCAGGTGGCGGGCTGCCGCATCTGTGGCTTTCACGGGGTCGCGGCGGTCGTCAATGAATGTGTTGACACTGAGGTCATACATTTTTCCAGTGGTGTACATGAACTGCCAGATGCCGGTCGCGCCCGCCCGCGACACAGCCTGTGGGTTCAAGCTTGACTCTATGATTGTCAGATATACTAATTCTTCAGGAACATCATACTTGTCGAAAATCTCTTTCATCCATGGATAATAGTATTGCGCCATACCCAAGATTGCTGATGATGACCTTTTCCTGCTGAGATAAAGGTTCACCATCTTCTTTACGCGCTGGTTATATACTATAGGTATTACAGATGAAATCCTTTTCAGTTCGAGGGCAATGATTGAGTCGTTCTCTTCAACGCCTAATGTGTCATCTTCCATTTTCGACAGCACACTGTTTGAGTTAGCAATCTCTTTTTTCACATACCACAGGTCAAGCATCTTGTCCATGTCTTTGATAAGCATATCCTGATAGGTGTTGTCTTCGGACGTGGTCGTGCTGTCACGTTGTGCGTGTGAATTTTGTAAGAATGTACTTATTATTATAAATAGTAGAAGTATGTTTCTTTTCATAGAGTTTTTTTCTTTTCCATGGATATAATAACAGAGATTGTCGTGGATTTATTTTGTGTGAGCCTATATTTTTCGTTATTTGCATGAGATGCAGATTCGTTCGCCCGGGTGGAGGTTGTGGAGCGGCACCCCCAATTTGATGTTCTTCTTATAGAGTGTTTTTAGCGATATTGCGTATCTCTGTGATATGCCGCGCAGACTTTCCCCGTCTTGGATTTTGTGGAACTGTGTGGCGCATTTGTTCTTTTTTGCCATCAGATATACCACTTCACCGCTGCATGGCTCATACTGCCAGTCGGTTACATCATTGAATTTCCTGATGTCATTCTCGCTGATGTTCACCTCTTGGCCTATGGCTTCGTAGGTGTCGCCCTCGTGCGCTATGATGAATTTGACGCCATTGTTCACATATACCTCCCTTTTCGTGTATGGAAAGTAACTTTCGGGGAAGTCGCCGTGTTTTGCCGTGAAAATGTGGTTGCCGCAAACCTGTGCGTCACAGAGCATTGTGCCGATTGTTGTCAGGACTGTAATAAGAAGGAGGGTCTTTTTCATTTTTATAACTTTGAAAATGATTACAAAACTGCAAATTTACAATATTTTTTTCAAACAATAGGAAACCTTTTCTTCGAAAGGAACAGAAATGTCAATCCAGTCTATGGTGAAACCGTCGCGTTCCATTTTTCTGAACCATGTCATCTGCCGTTTTGAAAACTGATGGATGGCGATGTTCAGTTTCCTGAATAGCTCGTCTTTGCTTAGTTGCCCTTGCAGATAAAGCGTTACGAACTTATATTCGAGACCGTATTTCAGCAGTTGGGTCTGGCTCACATTTTGGGAGATTAGTTTTTCCACCTCTTCGATAAGGCCGTTTTCGAGTCTGGCTTTGAGGCGTTCGGTGATTTTTTGGCGGATAAGGTCACGGTCGCCTTTCAGTCCGAAAATTATGGAGTCAACCGGTTGGGTTTGCAATTCCGGGTGTTTGCTGTAATAGATTTCCAGTTCGAGGGCGTGCAGGAGCCGTGGGCGCTCGCAGGTGTCGGTGTGGTTGTGGAGCGGGTGGTATGAGGCGAGCATTTGTATAAGTTCGTCATCGGGGCGGGCTTCAAGTTCGGCGCGTAGTTCAGGCTGCGGCGGCACCGGCGCGAGACGGTAGCCTTTCAGCAGAGCTTCCACATACATGCCGCTGCCGCCGCAGACTATTGCACGCCTGCCCCTTTTCCCGATGTCTTCTATGGCTTCAAGAGCGGCTTGCTGCCATTTCGAGACATTGTACTCTTCGCCGGGCTCGGCAATGTCGATGAGATGGTATGGTATCATCTTGCCCCCAATGCAATAGTCGTCGATGTCTTTTCCTGTCCCGATGTCCATCTGGCGGTACACCTGACGGGAGTCGGCGCTTATGACCTCTCCGTCAAGCGCTTGCGCCAAAGCAACTGCCAATTTTGTCTTGCCCGTTGCTGTAGGTCCTAATATTGTTATAGTTTTTTCGCCCATAGTCCTGTTTTGGAGCGGCAAACATCAAATTTGCACTCGCAAAAATACTCAAAAAAATCAAACGGTGCAAAAGCAGACTTTTCTGATGGAAATGATTATGGAATGATTGTAGGGGTGTTTTTTTCGCAAATCTTATCTAAAAAAATTGTACAAAGCATTTTATATTGAAAAATTGTGTATATTTGCCGACAATTTGCAAAGAGTGGATAGAGGTGTGGAAAGCAAACTTAATATTGTGAAAATCAATAAGTTGGATTTTCAAGCCAAAATTCGCAAATTGCAAAGAAAGTAAACAAAATTTATAAACAAACTTTTTAAAAATGTCTGGTTTAATAGGAAAAAAAATTGGGATGACTAGCATCTACGATGCCTCCGGCAAGATAGTGCCGTGCACGGTGTTAGAGGCTGGTCCTTGCGTGGTTACGCAAGTTAAGACCGTTGCGAAAGACGGTTACGATGCAATCCAATTGGGTTACGACGAAAAGAAAGAAAAGAGGACATCGAAGTCTATGCAGGGGCATTTTGCCAAGGCAGGGACTACTCCGAAAAAGATTGTCCGTGAGTTCACCCGTTTTGAGGAGGGGCACAAGAAGAAATTCGGAGAGGTGTTGGATGTCACTGTCTTCGAGGAAGGCGAATTTGTTGACGTCAGCGGGGTCTCCAAAGGAAAGGGATTCCAGGGCGTGGTCAAACGTCACCACTTCGGCGGTGTCGGCGACAGCACCCACGGTCAGCACAACCGTCTCCGCGCTCCCGGTTCACTCGGAGCCTCTTCATACCCTTCACGTGTATTCAAGGGGATGCGCATGGCAGGTCAGACCGGTGGCAACAAGGTCAAGGTCATCAACCTGCAGATTATGAAAATCGTTAAAGAAAAGAATTTAATTTTAGTTAAGGGTTCGGTTCCCGGCCCGAGTGGTTCATATATAATTATTGAGAGATGGAATTAACAGTATATAAAATAGACGGCACAGAATCGTCAAAGAAAGTCACGTTAAACGATGCGATTTTTAACGTTGAACCGAACGACCATGTGATTTGGCTTGATGTGAAGCAGTATCTCGCCAATCAGAGACAGGGGACACACGACACCCTTGAAAGGTCAACAGTGTCAGGAAGTACACGCAAGTTGAAAAGACAAAAAGGAACCGGCGGCGCCCGTGCAGGTAGCATCAAGTCTCCTACAATCCGCCACGGTGCCACCGTCTTCGGACCTCATCCGAGAGACTATTCTTTCAAACTTAACAAGAAGGTGAAACGTCTTGCACGCTTCTCAGCCCTCACATATAAGGCTAAAGAAGGTAAGATCACTGTGGTTGAGGATTTCGCTTTCGATGCACCGAAAACGAAAGCTTATCTTGACATCCTCAAGAAGTTCAACCTTGACACACATAAGACACTTCTCCTTGCCAATGAAAGCAACAAGAATGTTTACCTTTCATCAAGAAACCTCCAGCGCGCCAAGGTCGTCAGAGCATGCGACATTAACACATACGATGTCCTCAATGCCACTGACCTCATCATTTGCGAGGGAAGTCTTCCTGAAATAGAAAAAATGTTAAATCTTTAAATTAAACCGAAATGAGTATTTTGATTAAGCCCCTTATTAGTGAAAAGATGACCAAGGCAGGCGAAAAACTCAATTGCTACGGCTTCATCGTGGACAGAAAGGCTACCAAGACCCAGATTAAAAAAGAGGTCGAAGAAATATACGGTGTGAAAGTCGAGCGCGTTAACACTCTGGTTCAACGCGGGAAATCATCATCGCGCTATACAAAAGCCGGTATGATTGAAGGACAGAAGAACACTGTGAAAAAAGCAATGGTAGTAGTAAACAAAGAACAAAAAATCGATTTTTTTAGCAATATTTAGAAGATGGCATTAAAAAAGTATAAACCAGTAACGCCCGGTCAGCGCTTTAAAGTAATCAGCGCGTTTGACGACATTACCACGAACAAACCGGAAAGAAGCTTGTTGTGCCCGCACCCGAAAACCGGCGGCCGTAACAATAGTGGTAAAATGACGATGCGAAACCGCGGTGGCGGTCATAAGAAGATGTATCGTTTTATTGACTTCAGAAGAGATAAGGACGGCATTCCGGCTACCGTCAAGACCATTGAGTACGACCCGAACCGTTCGGCACGTATAGCTCTGCTTTTCTACGCAGACGGCGAGAAACGCTATATGCTTGCCCCTCACGGCATTAAGGTCGGCCAGCAGGTCGTGTCAGGCCCCGGTGTCGCTCCGGATTTGGGAAACTGCCTTCCGTTGGCTGAAATCCCGTTCGGCTCAATTATCCATAACATTGAACTTCGCCCTGGTCAGGGTGCCAAGATGGTTCGCAGCGCAGGCTCATACGCCCAGCTTATGTCACGCGATGGCAAATATGCTATTATCCGTATGCCTTCAGGCGAAACCAGAATGATTCTCTGCACTTGCCGCGCAACTATAGGTATGGTCTCCAACACCGACCACAACCTTGAGGTTTCAGGTAAGGCCGGACGTACCCGCTGGATGGGTCGTCGTCCGAGAGTCCGTGGCGTTGTCATGAACCCAGTCGATCACCCGATGGGCGGCGGCGAAGGTCGTGCATCAGGCGGTCACCCGCGCTCACGCAAGGGCTTGCCGGCTAAGGGTTATAGGACTCGTCATCCGAAGAAGAACTCGAGCCAATACATAATTGAAAGAAGAAAGAAATAATTTAAAAGTGTTTTGATATGAGTCGTTCATTAAAAAAAGGTCCATATATCCATTATAAATTGGAAAAAAGAGCCATCGAAGCTCAACAGTCAGGTAAGAAAGTTACCATTAAGACCTGGTCGCGTTCGTCCATGATTTCTCCGGATTTTGTGGGACTTACCATCGCCGTTCATAATGGTAACAAATTCATCCCGGTTTATGTTACTGAAAATATGGTAGGTCATAAATTGGGCGAATTTGCTCCTACACGTATATTCCGCGGACACGCAGGCCAGAAGGATAAAGGTAAGAAATAATCCTCCCCTTCAGGCTTTTTTATATCCAACTCCTGTGGTTTTTTAACTGCAGGAGTTTTTTTATTATGTTGTTTCGCTATTGCTTTTTGTCATTATTTTACATTAAATGTGTGCTATAATTTTATAACTTTGCACACCTTAAAACTGATGTTATGAAAAAGAATTTTCTTATCTCTCTTTTTTTAGTATTATCGTTTTCGTTATTTGCTCAAAATGAAGAAGTTAAGAATGTAATCCTGATGATTCCAGACGGAACTTCCTCAAGTGTGCTGGCGCTCTCGCGGTGGTACAAAGGCTACCTTGCCGGCGACTATAACACCACTTTGGCCGTTGACCCGTATCTGTGCGGATTAGTCCGCACTTTCTCGTCAAACAACCCTATTGGCGACTCGGCTCCGACCACATCGTGCTATATGACAGGGCAGCCGTCAAAGGCGGGCTTCGTCTCAACCTATCCCGAAAAAACAGACTCCGACCTCTTCCCCGTTGACGCCACACGAACATACCAGCCCCTCATCACCGCTTTTGAGGCCGCAAGAATACTGAAACACAAGGCAATAGGCCTCGTGGCAACTTCGTATCTTGAAGACGCGACTCCTGCAGACTGTATGTCTCATTATTACAACAGACACAAAAGGGCGATTCTTGCGAAGCAGATGGTCTATAATGGCGTTGATGTGGTAATCAGCGGCGGGGCAAAAGAGGTGCGCCCACTCGAAAATGAGCTGAAAAACAAAGGCGTGAATGTGATTTATGACGACATTGACGGCTTCAGAAGCAATGAATCCGACAAACTTTGGGCTTTCTTCGCTGAAAGCGATATACCTTATCATCTCGACTGCGACACTGACAACGTCCCATCACTTGCCGAAATGACGAAGGTCGCTTTGAGTTGTCTCGCCGGCAGCCCTGACGGATTTGCCATTATGGTTGAAGGCAGCAAGGTTGACTGGGCGGCGCATAACGATGACGCCAAAACCATCGTTGACGAATACCTCGAATTTGACAAGGCAGTGCAGGTCGCAATTGATTTCGCAAAGAAAGACGGGCATACCGTGGTAGTGATTCTTCCCGACCACGGCAACAGCGGGATTTCAATCGGAAGCCGCAAGACAAACAAGACATACAACAAGATGAAAATTGATGAGCTGATGCAGCCGCTTATTGATTATACTGTCTCGGCGGAAAATCTCGGAGATTTGCTTGCAAGTAGCGACAACGCCGAAATTAAGCCGCTTTTCAAGAAACTTTGCAA
>JAGCRI010000202.1 GCA_017964755.1 Bacteroidales bacterium
CGTATTTGGTTGAAACCCCAGAAATTCAGCCACAACCGGGCTCTTCAAAATTTCCATTTTGTCTGGAGCCACTCTATTTTCAGGCTTGTCCAATATCTGCGGTTGCTTGAAATGACGTTCAAAATATTGGGTGCTGATGTTGCGGTCAAGTGTCCTGACACTCCACATCTCATCAGAAGCAGTTTGAAGATACCAGCGGGCGGCAATAGGGTCTTCCACCCGCAAAGTGGTAAGAATGTGTGTCCACGTCAAATTGTGCAATCGCGATTGCACAAGTTGTATATCACTATATGTCAGATAAAAAGACTTGAAATACTGAAGATTCCGGACACTCCAGCCGCGTCCGTATGCTCGTGTCAATTCAGCCGACAAAGTTTTAATGAGCTGTTTGCCATATTCCGCGCGCTCTTTGCCTTTCTGCTCCTGTTCCACAATACGCCGCCCGATGTGCCAATATGTGTCAATCATCACGGCGTTCACTCCGCTGTATGCGACAGCACGTCCCTGCTCAACGATTTTCTTCACATCGTTGATAAAAGAGTTTTCTGTAGTTTGTGTGAGTTCTGATTTCATAAATCGCAAACGCTATGGTTAATAATCGTTAAGTTTTATGCCATTCAATCTTTATTTTCCATTTGCAAAAATAACATTTCTATTTCAATTTTTCCAATATCTCATCGGCATTTATTGTCATCTTGCAGAAAGAGAACCATTTCTTGCCCAAATCCTGAATTGTGTGCATCTAAAATTTTTTACTCTATAACCTACCGAAATGATATTTTTTCAACCGGTTATTATGAAAATGTCCGTGTATGCCTGACAAGAATTTTTTATTGACAATCTTGTTTGTCTTAGTCTGAACTAAAAGAATTTTTTTGTACTTTTGCACTCCAATTCAAAAGAGGCTCTTTGTTTTGGGATATCAATAACTAACCTCATTGTATAACCTTAAAAAACAATGGTTTGCGAAAGCAAACGGTAAAAATTTATGGCAGAAGAATTAATTAACAATCAGGAGGAACAGGCTCCGGAAATGGAATCTGCAGTGGAACAGAATGTTGAAGCAGCGGCTCCGGCAGTTGAAGAGAAAGTGGCTGAAGAACCAGCTGCAGTAGAAAACGAACCGGTTGAAGAACCGGCAGTGGCTGTTGAGGAACCGGCAAAGGAAGAGGCAGCAGAAACTGTTGCTGAAGAACTCCCGACAGAAGCAAGCAAACCGCGTAAAATGCGCGAAATCGAGAACGTCTATGGTTCCCTTGAAAATTTCAACTGGGACAATCTTGACAAGAAAGGCCACGCCTATTCAGCAGAAGAGGCAGCTAAAATGACGGAACAGTACACAAAGTCATTCAAGTCAATTGACGAACAGGCTGTTATTATGGGTACTGTGGTTTCTTTCAACTCACGCGAAGTTGTCGTCAATATCGGTTTCAAATCAGACGGTGTTATCCCGGCTTCTGAACTCCGTTACAAGACCGACCTCAAAATCGGTGATGAGATCGAGGTTTATGTTGAAAGCCAGGAAGACGCAAACGGTCAGCTCCAGCTTTCACACAAAAAAGCCCGTATGCTCAAATCGTGGCAGCGTGTCAACGAGGCTTACGAATCACAGGAAGTGGTTACAGGTTATGTCAAATGTAGAACAAAAGGCGGCTTGATAGTTGACGTGTTCGGCATTGAGGCGTTCCTGCCAGGTTCACAAATTGACGTTAAGCCAATCCGCGATTACGACGTGTTTGTTGACAAGACAATGGAATTCAAAGTTATCAAGATTAACCACGAATACAAGAATGTCGTTGTCTCTCACAAGGCCATCATTGAAGACGAACTTGAAGCCCAGAAAGCTGAAATTATCGCCAAACTCGAAAAAGGCCAGATTCTGGAAGGTACAGTCAAGAATATTACCGGTTACGGTGTGTTCGTTGACCTCGGAGGCGTTGACGGTCTTATCCACATTACAGATCTTTCATGGGGCCGTATTATTCATCCGGAAGAAATCGTACAGCTTGACCAGAAAATCAATGTCGTTATCCTTGATTTCGACGAGAATAAGAAACGTATCGCTCTCGGCCTGAAACAGCTCACCCCGCATCCGTGGGATGCCCTTGACCCGAACCTCAAAGTCGGTGACAAAGTCAAAGGTAAAGTTGTTGTCATCGCTGACTACGGCGCATTCCTCGAAATCATGCCAGGCGTTGAAGGTCTTATCCATGTTTCAGAAATGTCATGGTCGCAGCACCTCCGCACAGCACAGGATTTCCTCAAGGTTGGTGACGAAGTTGAGGCAGTTCTCCTTACCCTCGACCGCGAGGAGAGAAAAATGTCGCTCGGTATCAAGCAGCTTATTCCTGACCCGTGGACAAACATCGCTGAAAAATATCCGGTCGGCTCAAAACACACTGCTATTGTCAGAAACTTCACAAACTTCGGTATCTTTGTCGAGCTTGAAGAGGGCGTTGACGGTCTTATTCACATTTCAGACCTCTCATGGTCGAAGAAGATCAAACATCCTGCAGAGTTCACTAAAATCGGTGAAAATATTGATGTTGTCGTTCTCGACGTCAATGTTGAAGACCGCCGCTTGAGCCTCGGACACAAGCAGCTTGAAGAGAATCCGTGGGATGTGTTTGAAACCACGTTCACTGTCGGTTCTGTTCACGAAGGTACTATCATCAGCCAGACTGACAAGGGTGTCATCGTTTCGTTGCCTTACGGAATCGAAGGTTTCGCTTTCAACCGCGCACTTCTTAAAGAAGACGGCACAACAGCTAAAATTGATGAAACTCTTCCATTCAAAGTCGTTGAATTTTCAAAAGAAAACAGAAAAATCAACCTTTCTCATACTAAGACTTGGCAGGAGACCAAGGAAGATGAGGAAAAGAGAATAAAGGACGAAGAGAAACAGAAGGCAAAAGAAATCGCCAAGATTAACGAAAGCTCGGAAAAAGCTACCCTCGGTGACCTCGAAGCCCTTAAAAATCTCAAGGAAGATCTCGAAAAACAAGAGGCAGGAAAATAATCCTCATACATATTATATATTATTTAATATCGTAAAGACCGCTTTTAGCGGTCTTTTTTTTGCAAAAACAGATGCCTGATAATGTGCAAATGCTAACAAATCTTAATGAATGTTAAGCATTGTGAAAATATAATATATTGATAATCAAATAATTGTATTTCAAAAGGCAAAAATAAAGCTGAAAAATGGTTATCATACAAAAAAAAGTAGTATTTTTGCACGTTTAACTTTAAAAACCAAATCTATGGCAGAAATTATTGAAAAAGTTCAAGAAGTAATTGCAGAAAAACTTAGTGTTGAACCAGCAGAAGTTACTTTAGACAAAAGTTTTAATGATTTAGGAGCTGACTCATTGGATACAGTTGAGTTAATACTTGAATTTGAAAAGGCCTTTGGCGTTTCCATTCCTGACGAAGATGCGGAGAAAATCGCAACAGTCGGTGATGCCGTCAAATATATTGAAGACCACGTACAACAATAATCCGGATGGAGTTAAAAAGGGTTGTCGTAACCGGTATTGGTGCGCTGACTCCGATAGGTAACAATGTTCCCGATTTTTGGGATGCTCTGATTAATGGAGTTAGCGGTGCCGGTGAAATTACATATTTCGACACTGAAAATTTCAAGACAAAAATCGCGTGCGAGTTAAAAGGTTTCAATATCCTTGATTTTATTGATGCCAAATTGGCGAGGAGAATGGACCCGTGCTCGCATTATGCTGTTGTCGCGTCTGCTGAGGCGTTGTCTGACAGCGGTTTGCAGTTGGATTCTGAAGATCGTGGAAGGATAGGGGTTGTGATGGGTTCCGGTGTCGGTGGCTTTGCGGCGGCGACAGAGAGTGCCCGCACCTTGATTGCCGACAACAACATACCGCGGTTCAGCCCGTTTCTGATCCCGCGTGTGGTGAGCGATTCGATAGTTGGAAATATATCAATACAGTTTGACCTTCGTGGTCCTAATTTTGTGGTCTCGTCTGCATGTGCCTCTGCTGCTAATGCCATTGTGGAAGCCTGCAATCTCATTATGCTCGGCAAAGCTGATGTTGTGCTTTCAGGCGGCTCTGAGGCTTGTATCGTTCCTGAAACAGTGGCAGGCTTTATGGCTATGCACGCCCTTTCAGCGCGTAATGACGACCCCAAGACTGCTTCAAGGCCTTTTGATGTTGGCCGTGACGGTTTTGTGATAGGGGAGGGGGCCGCAACTCTCGTGCTTGAGGAGTATGGGCATGCAGTCGCCCGCGGAGCCAAGATATATGCTGAACTTGCGGGGTACGGCTTGACTGCAGACGCTTACCATATCACCGCCCCACATCCAGAAGGGAACGGTGCCTACGAAGCTATGCGAATAGCCCTCGCCGACACACGGCTGAAACCGGAAGATATCGACTATATCAATATGCACGGAACCTCAACCCAGCAGGGCGATATTTCTGAATGCAAGGCTATTGAACGCCTTTTTGGAGACCATGCCTTGAATATGGTGCTTAATTCCACAAAATCCATGACAGGGCATTTGCTTGGCGCCGGTGCTGCTGTCGAGTCAGTGATTACGGTCTTAGCACTTGAAAATGGAGTGATGCCGCCAACGATCAACCAGTTTGAACGTGACCCGCAAATTAATCCGGAGTGGAATTTGGCTGCCAACGCACCAGTGAAAAGGGAAATTCATACTGCGTTGTGCAATTCATTCGGGTTCGGTGGACATAATGTATCTTTGTTGTTTAAAAAATAATCCTCTTCCAAGTGTGGTTTCATTTTAAGAGATGGAAATCTGATGAGGACAGACGTTTGGCTGAATACATGACCAATGTGTTCGGCTGTGAGCCTGTCAATATTAACTTGTATAAGATTGCCTGCACACACCGCTCTGTCGCGGGCAAAAACAATGTTGACGGCAAAATCAGTAACGAGCGTCTTGAATATCTTGGCGATGCCGTGTTGAGTGTCATTGTGGCTGATTTCCTGTTCAAGAAATATCCCCTTGCTTCTGAAGGAACCCTCACGGAACTGCGTTCCAAACTCGTGAGCCGCAAGCGTCTGAACTCGCTTTCCATGAAAATCGGCCTGCACACCCTTTTGCAGATTGAACCGCATGTGTTTGCAAAATCAGCTGACGGTGACGCTTTTGAGGCTGTGGTCGGGGCAATATATCTCGATAAGGGATTTGAAAAGACAAAAAAGATAATTTTAAATAATATATTGCTTACGCATCTTGACATTGAGACTGTTTTGGCGGAAGATGACAATTACAAAAGCAAAGTGCTCACATGGTTGCAAAAGCACCATAAGACTTTTGAGTTTGTCCATAGTGTTGTTGAACATGATAACAGATGGCATCTCTACAAGTCGCAAATTATGGTAGAAGGTGATGTTTATGGTGAGGGCTCAGGTTATACGCTGAAACAGGCGGATCAGGATGCGGCCGAGAAGGCATGGCAATTTATATCAGAAAAATATGGGAAGAAAGAATAGGGAGCCTGTTGAGGTTAAGGATCTGCTTATAACTGATGCTGGTGCGGAAGGCATGGCTGTCGCCAAACTTGACGGCCTGACAATATTTGTCCCTTTTGCGGTGCCGGGAGACGTTGTTGATGTGCAGCTTATCAAGAAAAAGAAATCGTATGCGGAAGCCCGTGTTACGCGTGTGGTTAAGCCATCCGAAGAACGTTGTGAGGCACGTTGTACACATTTCGGATTGTGCGGCGGATGCAAATGGCAGATAATGCCGTATGAAAAACAGCTCTTCTATAAACAGAAGCAGGTGGAAGATGCATTCAAGCATATCGGCAAATTCGATTTTCCTGAACTTCAGCCGATTATAGCTTCCGAAAAACAATATTTCTACAGAAACAAGCTGGAATATACATTCTCATGCCTCCGTTGGCTTTCTGACTCTGACAATGCTTTACGTGAGGCTGGTGAGCCTGTTGAAACTGATGCTCTCGGCTTCCATATCCCCGGCAAGTTCGATAGGGTACTCGATATTGATAATTGTTACCTGCAGGAAGAACCGAGTAACTCCATCAGGCTCGCTCTCAGAAAATTCGCCAAAGAAAACAATCTTTCTTTCTATAATATCAGGGCACATGAGGGGCTGCTGCGAAACGTGGTTATTCGCAAATCTTCCACAAACGAGCTTATGGTCATTATGATTTTTTCGCGTTATGACGATGATGCCCGTTCGGTGATGGAATTTCTGGCGGATAATTTTCCACAGATTACCTCATTGCTATATATCGTTAATGATAAATACAATGATTCTTTCACTGATTTGGAGGTGAATGTTTTTAAGGGGGAGGCGTTCATTTACGAGAAGATGGATGAGCTGAGGTTCAAAATAGGGCCGGTGTCGTTCTTCCAGATCAATACGGCGCAGGCTTGCCGATTGTATTCGGTAGCCCGCGAGTTTGCGGAAATCAAAGGGACAGATGTTGTGTATGACCTTTACACAGGCACAGGCACAATCGCAAATTTTGTGGCGCGCGATGCCTGCAAAGTCATTGGCATAGAGTATGTCGAATCGGCAATAGATGACGCACGCGTAAATTCAGCTGTTAATGGTATAAGCAATACTGTTTTCTATGCTGGTGATATGGCAAAAGTGCTGACAAAAGAGTTTGTTGATGAAAACGGCCGGCCGGATGTTGTCATTACCGACCCGCCGCGTGCAGGAATGGCGCCGAAGGTGGTGCAGACTCTTCTCGACATCGAGCCGGAACGCATCGTGTATGTCAGCTGCAATCCTGCAACGCAAGCCCGCGACCTGACTCTGCTTGACCAGAAATACAGGGTGGTGAAGGTGCAGCCTGTGGATATGTTTCCGCAAACCCACCACGTTGAAAATGTTGTGCTTTTGGTAAAAAGGTGATTTTGCAAGGAAATAATGTTTAATTTTGCATTCCATATAGATAAATTGTTATGAAAATATTGGTGGTATTGTCGCGTGTGCCGTATCCGCTTGAAAAAGGGGACAAGTTGCGTGCGTATCACCAAATACGCCTGCTATCGAAGAACAATGAGATTTTTCTGTTCGCTTTGTCTGATAGGCACGACAATGCAGAGGCAGAAAAGGAGTTGGGCAAATTCTGCAAAAAGATTGTATTTCATAAAATTGGGTTATTGACGCGCTTTTTCCATACGGTGCTTTTTACTATTAAGGGGCTGCCGCTTCAATGCGGCTGGTTCTTCAGCAGAGCGGCGCAGCGGCATCTTAATTCCTTTATTGCAGAAGTTGTCCCCGAACATATTTATTGCCAACTTGTTCGTACTGCGGAATATGTTAAAGCAGCTTCTTTGTCAAAAACTATTGATTATCAAGATGTTTTATCTAAAGGGATGGCACGGCGTGCGGATGCTGCTCCTTGGTATCTGAAGCCGTTTTTCCGTATGGAGCAGCGGCGTTTGGCACGTTATGAGGAGAATATTTTCCCCTATTTTGATAACAAGACGATTATAACAGGAGTTGACCGGGACCTGATTCCCCATCCGCAGCATGATGAGATACATGTCATTGCAAATGGTGTCGATTTTGAAAAATTCAGTTATAAAGGGGAACCGAAAGAGTTTGATTTGATTTTTACAGGGAATATGAGTTATCCGCCCAATGTTGATGCGGCGGAATTTATTGTGAAACAGATATTTCCGAAACTTCGCGAGCGTTTTCCGGAGTTGACGGTTGTGCTTGCCGGCGCAAATCCTTCGCAGAAGGTTCTGGCATTGCGGCAAAGAGGCGTCATTGTTACCGGCTGGGTTGACTCGATGGAGGATTATTATGCCAAGTCAAAAATATTCATCGCTCCGATGCAGCTTGGCACCGGCCTGCAAAACAAGCTGCTTGAGGCAATGGCTATGCGGCTTCCGTGCATCACTTCACCGCTTGCCGGCAAACCCCTTGAAGGTGTGGTTGACGGCAAGGAGATAATTATCTGCAATACGGTTACAGGGTATGTGGATGCGGTTTCCATTTTGCTGAACAATCCAGAAAAGTATGCTGAGATTTCTGCGAACGGATACGATTTCGTGAAAAACAATTACAATTGGGAAACAATGACAGCAAAACTTGAGCGGGTGATTGCCGCACATATTTCGTAGAGACGTTCAATGGAACGTCTCTACGTTTATATCCCCCTGACAGTTCAGTTTAAAAATTTTCCCATTTTCCATTTTTAATTTTTTTGTGTATCTTTGTCCTGTTGTTCGTTCCGAAGTCCGGACGGGCGGAAGGCGGGCGACAGACATATATAAAAGGCGTTGAGTCAACGTCTTATCTGCGGCAAATCGAATCTCGCAAATTCTAAAATTACCCGCACGGTAAGGCAATGTTCAATGCCCATTGGATGGTATATTCAGTTGGGACGCAATGTATTGCGTATCAACACAGCGGACAGATAACCAATAAAATCCGTTGAAATATACACAGCGTGGGCTTCGGCATTGCTTATCCTCGGGTAAAGGCAATGCGAGAGCCTGATTTGCGGGA
>JAGCRI010000203.1 GCA_017964755.1 Bacteroidales bacterium
ACTCAGCACAAAACGCTCTCCTGTAGCTATTTCATCAAATGCCTGAACATATTCATGGTAGATATAAAGCGGATTGTTTGTGTATGGATGACCGAGTCCCAACACAGGCATAACCTTGTCGGAGCGGTAAATGAAGCCGACTTTAGAATATACACTCTGTTCATAGTCGCCGTCATCAACATAACAATACTTGACCGGTGCCATCCTCGCATTAAGAAGGTTTGTAAGACAGCGTATTGAAGAATCGCCCTGCTGAATCTCCTCCACAGCATAAATGTCAGCGGCGATGTTGGCAAGCGCCTTACTTGTCTTAATGCACTGGCGTTGGAATTGTTCGTCAGACTCTGCGCCGAGAGTGCCCTGCCATTCGGCACAGAAAAATTCGAGATTTGTGTTGCAGACGATGAGTCTTGCATCACCGACATCGGGGCGGCCTGTGGGGCGGGCATTGTTGGCGGGGTTCAGCTCACCGTAAACTGTTATTGAGTGATGGTCCGTGACAGTTGCGACCAAACCGGTGAAAGTTGCCCCAAGCCTGATATTGGCGGTTTGGGCATCATGGCAATAGGCGACTAACATCTGATTCGGGCGCACAGCCACGAGCGAATCGTAAGCAGCCGTGCCCGGAATTGCAACCTCTTCGGGAGCACGCACCCGCTCATACGAAAGATAGAGCCACCTACCATATCCATTGCTGTATTTTCCGCACACATACAACGTCTGCTGGAACACAACTTCACTGTTATAATATTGTTTTCCAATGGAATCGCCGTTAAAAATTATCGGCTCCGCCGCCGAAACACCTTCGCAACAGGAAAACATCAACAGAATTATTGTAATAATAAATTGTGGTTTCATAAATCAACGGGCTGCACAATCTGTATAATTTATTATTATTCAATTATTTGCATATCAGATAATGGTTATAGGGAAACGATGCACGCCATGGAGACGGTGTGCACACCGTCTCTACAGTTAATCATCTTCGTCATCGTCTTTTTTAATGTTGTAAAACTTATTCACAAACTTGTTCTTTTGGGTGCGGTTACCCCATTTGTATGTGAACGATGGCTGGCCATTCTCTGATTTGATTGTTCTCTTTTTAGCATCAACTGCCATAATAGCGTCAATGAATTTCTTGTCAGATGAAAATCCATACATATTATTGTTTTCAAATTGGAAGAAGAAGAAATCATCATCAAATTCAAAATAGATGTAAAGTCTGTTTCTTGAGCCGCGCTTTTCAATAACAATACGGCCGGGCACCATTTTGTTTATCTCCTTTCCGCCACATATAATAAGCGGAAGGTGGGTTTGCGAAACAAAAGACTTGTTTTCTTTGTCCCAAGTGAAATCGAGACTGGCGAAGAGGAACTGCAACTGTAGCTTTTGCGGCAGTTTCTTCACCTGGCCGTTGGCCACTGCTTTCTGGTATTTATAATACTCATCTTCCCCCAAAATATTTATTAGAGCCATATCATAATCTTCATCATCAGAATAGTCGATAAAATCGAGTGTATAGGAGGCGGTCAGGGCATCTGTCAGGACTTTCATGGATTTGTCGCAGAAGAAGAAATCTATGGAAGTGGTAAGACTCATGTAGGCGGAGTCGTTGAGCATATAATTAACGATAGTTCCGTTGGTTGTGAAGTCAATACGTCCGAGTTTCGTGCCCATGTCAATTGCACCGGTACCCTTTGATATACATTGCTCTTTATTGAGGGTTATTATGTTTCCGGGCAGAGACGGGTTGCGCAGTTTTTCCATGGAAGCAGCCTTAAACTCCTGCGTTTCCTTATCGAATGTAATATAACCGAAAGCGGAAATATACTCGGCATCGTTGAACTGGTCCTTCGCCGCACCGAAACAAGTGTAAATGCGCCCCTCCTTGTTTGTGGATGCGATCGCATTGACAACTTTCCTGTCGTTGACATCTTTCGTCTTTTCATTCACTTCAATATAAATATTCATCGGGTCAACCTTCTGGAATATCTTCATGCGTGCGAACTTCTCCTTGTTGCAATCGTGGATAAGCTCCAAACCGCCGACAAAAGTGAGGAATGTGTCGGCACTGTGCAGTTCCACGCGCCCGTTGAAACCGAAGTGCGGGCTGAACTTAAATTCACTTTCGACAGGGATTTTGGCATTCCCTTGCGTCTCCTTATAGAACCAAAGCGTGTCGAAATGTATATTCTGCACCGTCTTGTTCTCATCAATGAAATCATAATCACCCGAGCCGGCAAAACTTTGCGACGACCTTATTTTCGCACTGACATTCTTAAGTTCGTAAAACTTATTCTCGCGTCCGGCTACGAGGCGTGCATTCTTAAGTTGCTGCAATTCGGCTTTCTCAAGTATTGTAACCTTTCCGTCATGCGGAACAATAGCGGCATCACCCACATTTATATATCTTACGCCATCAGCATTTATCACATTTCCCGAAAAGTTAAACTCGGCGGTTAGCGCGTTGAACCTAAGTCCGCGCTTGTCAGGGTTGGTTGAGACAAGCTCGTTTATCTGAACCCCTTGCATATCAACAAGGTCTTTAGCTGGAGTGCCGTTGATGTCAACAGTACTATACGGGTCATTCCAAGTTATCTTTATGAAATCCTTGTCAATTGGGTCCCATTGGAAAGCTGATGCGGTTGTTTTGAATTCGTTTTTGACGAACAATATTTCGGAGGCGTCACCATTGGCGTCAAACTCGCCGCGGCGCGTCTTGAAATTGATGCGTGAACGGTAGTTGTCGGTCTTGAACACCGATTCATTGGATTCTTTCGCATAGATTTGAAGGTCGGCGGCGTCAGAGAGAAGTTCGTGATGCTTGAAGAGGAACTGTTTTGATGTTATGTCCGCCGAGCTCAGTTTGACGACACCGCTACCAAGCATTCCGCTCGGTGTAAGACGGGAATGCCCTGTGAGCGTAACTTCGTTGAAGACTGACATCGGGGTTTTCATCGTATAAACATACATCGCCTCATCGTATGGTTTCCAGTCGAGGCTTGCGTTCTTGACAGAAGCAGTAGGATACTCTGTTTCTGCCAGCTGTTCTCTCACAATATGCGAATTTGCCCTTCCGCGCACAGAGTCCAAAAAGAAGACCAAGCTGTCGCTTTCGGTTGTAGAGGTCAGATAATCGATGGTACCTTTTCCACGCAACCCTCTATTACTCAAGTCAATAGTGCCTTTATAAGAGCCCGCGCCCCCATAGGCTGAAAGCCCGTTGCCGCCAGTCTTGTGCACAAATCCCAACGAGAAATCAGGTCTCACTTTCAAAGGCTGCTCTATGTCAGGGAAAATTCCGCCGGAGACAAGCCGCCCGTTGTATTTTATCGAGTCTGTGACAAAATTGTCAAGATTTTTAATTATGAAATTATCAATCAAATAATAGAATTTATCCTTGTGGTAAACTCCATTGAGCACATATCTCTGGTTATAGTACACTTTGGAGCCTTTGCGGCTTTCAAAGATAGGGTAATCCGGGTAATTGACGCGGCCGCACTTGTTTTCGGGCATGTCTATGTATAGCATTCCACTCAAATCCTGAAGCGTGTTGCGGACTTTCACGAGAGGATACTCCCCATAGAGGTTGGGTTTCTGCCGTTTATCTTCCACATACATTATCATTGAGTCAATCACATTCATCGTAACATCAAATTTGTCGTAGTTGAATTCGCAGTTGTGTGTCACAAAATCGAAAAGTCCGGCGATGATTCTGCCCGAGAAAGTCATGTTGCGGTTTTTTTTGACCGTAACGCGCTCACCTGCAGGATATACGTTAACTATCTGGCTGTCGCTGAGCACAAAATATTCGCAGCCGGTTATTCTCATCTCGTTGTTCAGCAAGTTGATTGCCGCATGGTGCGTTTTTGATTCAAAGACAAGATTGTCGTAATCCTTTTTCCCGACATCATTGTTAAGATACTGGGCTATTTTCTTACGATAGGCGATTTTGTCGTTGTTGATGTCATATTCTATAAAACCCTCACCTGCAAGTTCCATCAGAAGGCGCTTCACGTCAACCGCACTCTTGCCGAACGAAGCGATGAAAGTGTTTATGCTTGTCGGCTCATAGTTATGCGAACGAAATATTTTCCATACTGTGAAAAGGGGATTCTCTTCATTATATCCCTGAAGTTTTTTCATTTTTGCAGAGCTGAAGAAATTTTGGGACTCAAAGATGGCGGCATTTGCTCCGCTTTGCCCCGTAACAGGCTTAAACTCAATCGTTTCATTATCAATAAGCCAAGAAAGCGTCTCTGCATAAATGTCAAGTTTATGGTACGTGTCGAAAAACGGGCTTCGCCCTATACCCTCTTTTGTACGCGATACGAGAAGTTCGCCTGTCAGCTCGCTGTAACGGAAAGTGGCTGCAGGATGGTAAATTGAATCCTCATCAATAACCACAACCACTCTGGCATCATTGGCAAGTATCACATCTCTTTTCAGCATAAAGCTCTTCGCTTTGACATTCACAACAGGGGTATCCTGTTTCAAGATTACGATCTGCGCCAATGTGTCGCCGTGTGAATTACCCATGATAGATGAGCCGCGCAGCTCAAATCCGCCGAGATAATCCACATCTTTATATAATCTTTTAATAGTCAACAATTTATCATAACTCGTAAAACGAGGATATGTTGTTTTTTCTTCATTAGTCTCCAGCGCCGCCTTGTCATCGACAAAACCTTCCACTGGAGCTTCAAAGAAATCGGGATAATACATCATGGCATGCTCCGCGTGGAATTTCGGGTAACGCATATCAATGGTATAGTCTTTAAGGTTAGCGAAAATGTTCTCTCCGAGTCCCGCCTTGAACCAATATACCTTTCCGCCCTTACCTACCCATTTGTTCGAGCCCGGATAATAATAGCCGCTTGCGCCTGTTATCTCAATGCTGTCCTGCCTCGAAGCACCGACAAGGTCTATATCGCTGTATTTCAGGTAAGGTTCCTTGTCAATGCCCATCTTGTCGAGAAGTCCGTAGGCAACCCAGTGAGAATTAGAGCTTTTGTATAGGCCGTTCCCTTTGAAAATTGTCTCGTATGAATCCATTTTGTTATGGAAAGTCGCAGCGTCATTATTGATATGGTAGTTCACAATCTGGAGCCACTCGCGCTCATATTGTGCCATATCGCTGTTCTCGAAAGAACGGAAAGCCGCAAGAAAAGATTGGAAATGAGGGAAAAGGCGCATCTTTTTACGAAGCATAGAATTTGAAATCTCAATAAAATTCTGCTGCATTTCGTAGTCAAGAATACCACTGTTCCAAAATTCCGTAAAATCCTTGAGAAACTGCTCTGCCTCACGTTTCCTGTCCTGCGGTGCCGTGCCCGCAAACTCCTTCATCTCGGTAACTGTAACCGAAGGGTCGTTGGAGAAAGTTGAGAACCGCTGCGCAAAGGCAGAAACAGAAACCGCAAGAGCCGTTATTATAAGAAAAAAGTGTTTTTTCATGTTGTTCGCTTTAAAACGGCAAAGTTACGTGAAATTATTAAATCTACAGGAAGGAAAATATAAATTCACCGAAAATTTAAACTGACAACAGAAGATGCGGGAATAAGACAGGGGGGAATTCGCTTTTGGGGAAGCGACACTTGGATTATCATTTGAAATTAGTAAAGAAGCCCGAACATCCACAATGGGATGCGGTTCCTACTGCCAATTTCAATATCATCAACAGCAAGCCAACTATTGGGAATCTCCTTAATCTGGTCAAATGTCTTGCTTTTGCCGCCAACCTCAAACAAATATGTGTTGTCAACCATAAAATCGCCATGATTTGGGTATCGCACATTAAATATTTTCGACACTTGGCTGAGGAAAAAGGTTTCGCGCAAAGTGCCCACATCAACTGTTCCACCCAAAGCATACATAAGGTTTGGGTTGCCAAGATACATTTTCTCGGGATTCACCAAATGCTTATAATCCTTGACTTCTTTTGTGAGTAAAAGAATCAAATCCGCACGGTCAAGAGTGTATAAAAGTTTAAGGCACATATCGCGTGTTGTTTCCAATTGAGATGACATTTTTGAGATATTAGGGGTTAATGGCACATTGTTCGCCACCACCATCAGAAGTTGCTTGGCTTTCTGAATGGTTGCGTATGAAAACTTCTCCACATCTGGCATATCGGTTTCTATAACCAACCTGACTATTTCGGCAAGTCGCGGAAGGTATTCTGTCTTTGCATCAATCTGGAAAGGATAGTATCCCTCTTTCAAATAGTGTTGAAAATGTTTTATCACAGGGATATCTTTGCAAATGCCCATAGCAATATTCTGATGTTCAGCAAGCAATTGTTGTAATGACAAAATCCCCGTATTGTGGATTTTGTGGAGTTCAAGATATTCGCGAAACGAAAGACCATGCAAGGTGTATAAAGTCTGCCGGCGCGAAAGATCCGCACGTGAGTAGTCAATCTCCAACATGCTGCTGCCTGTGTAAACGACATTCAAATCACCGTATGTATCATATATGTTTTTTAGAATTATCTGCCAATCATGGTATTTATGCACCTCGTCGAGAAACAAATGCCTTACACCACGTTGGTAAAGCCATTCAACCAACTCTGGCAAAGAATGCGACTGGAACCACAAATCGTCAAGCGAGGCGTAGAACACAGTGTCAGTTTCCTTGTATGCCAATTTGATACGTTGAAGCAGCAGCGTGGTTTTGCCAACACCTCTGGCTCCTTTTACCCCTATTAGGCGGACATTCCAATTTATATTACCATAAAGGTATCTCACAAATCTTGTGTTGATTTTTTTAATCTTCGCAAGAAACGAATTCTCAAGTTGCTGATAATCTTCCTGTGTCATGTCAAATAAATTTTCACACTGCAAAGATATAAAAAATTTCGCTTTTGGAAAAGCGAAAAATGAGGTAAAATTCACTTTTGGGAAAGTGGATTTTCAATAATACATAAATTACAACACCTCTTCCAACAATTTCAAATCATCACTATTAATGTCATCTGAATAATTTTCATAACAGATGCAAAGTTCCTGGCTCTGCTTGTCTTTCCGCACGAAACCTCCTTTCAAATTATGTTTTTTCAGATACTCTTTCAATACTTCAAATTTCTTTGCTGAAAATATGTCAATGTCATCGCTGTGTCCTGTGCGGTCAAAGCCGCCTTTTGTCTCTATAATCCACGTCTCTCCATTCTGCAAGCCAATAACATAATCGGGGTAGAACGATTTAAGTTTTCCTGAATTATCCGCATAAACGATAGAGAAATACTCGCTACCCTTGTCACCATTTTTGTATAGCCATTTCACTGAAACACAGTTTTCGCAGAATATCTCAAACGTACGCTCGGAGTCGGAGCGCGGTTCCGCGGAGGAGAGATAGCCCGCATAAACGTTTTTCTTCATCTCAGTCTGCCTTTTGGCTTTGGCGTTGTAAGTAAAAGTGAGTTCTTGCGGAATTTTGAAATCATAAAGCGAAATCTGATTGGCAGTCGGCATTACCTGCTGCCGCATATTGTCTGCCAACGCCTGCTGGATATTGTGCCGCAAAAGCTCGGCGTTATTGAGCACAAAGGCATAGAGCATACGAATGTCAAGCTCCAACAGCCGTTTTGTGTGTTTGTCATTTTTGCCAAACAGCCGCCGCACGATGACATTCATCTGGTCGTATTCCAACCCGATTTTCAAACCCATTTGCGATATTTTATGATGGAACTCGCGTCCGTGCTTGTGCGTGTTGAGGGGTTCATTCAGACGGACGACATTCAATCCTGTGAATGACGCATTTTCAAGAGTCGCCACGCTGCCTGTTACGGTACGCTGCACTATATCTGCAGAAAAGATAAAGCCGTTGGCTTCCAAAATGTTCTTGTTTCTTTTGTAATTTTTGTTGAGATGATATTGCTTTACGAAATATTTTTCAATGGTCTCAAGTGCCTGATTGCTGTTACGCACAGTGGTCAGGTCAGATTTGTATTCGCCTTTGAGCGTGAAGTCACGGTGCTCTTTTTTCAGATAGAGCTTGGCAGCATTCAGCGCGCCCTTGCCCATTGAGGTTTGCACGCCTTCGGTGAATTTCTCGTCAAGGGTGTAGAGATAGCAGCGGTCGAGCAGGTCGTTGTCGTAGTGCTTAGCTTCAGGCATCCGGCGGATACGACCTATTGTCTGTATCTCGAATGTCTCGTTCATGTTGTCTCGAAGTTTGACGAGAATGTGCGCCCGCGGGCAGTCCCAACCTGTGGCGACCGCCTGTTTGATGATAACCGCAACAGATTGTGAATCAGGCTGTTCAATATCGTCCAAATTCTCCTTTTTGTTGCTGAGCCACATCGCCAAAGAACCGTTTTCGTAAGTTATTTGTTTGCTTTCAAACCATGTTTCCACCTGCTCTAACAGCACCTCGTTTTTGTTTGGGATTTGCACAATGATTAACGGATTGACATTGGTCTTCTGTTGCGAGAACGCCGCAGCCAACTCCCGTTGTTTCACCAACGCCCGTTCCAGTAGAAAATCAATCTGGTCAGAAACCTGCTCATTTTGGGCGAAGTCCTCATTGATAACCAACAGTTTCTTTATCAGTCCCGAAGCTATCACCTCGGCTTCGTCAACCTCTATGAGCGTGGCGTCTGTATATTCTTTTGGGGTGGCCGATGCACGGATTATCTTGTCGGTTTTGAAATAGTTCAGAATGTCGTTCGCCTTTACGCTGTCGTTCTGGTGGCTCTCGTCAACTATAATTTTGAATTTCAAGCCATTGTTCTGTGCTGTCTCAATATGTTCCAGAAAATTCTTCCGTTCACCGTCTTTCAAGGCGTTGTTGCCTTTCTTGGTCAGTTTCTCCCAGTTGATAAAACAGCAGTCGTTTTCGGCGAAACCGCTTGTCATCACATCTGCCAGCAGCTTTGTCTGTGCGTTGTGGATATAGCAGTCCATTTTCGCCTTGCTCTGTTCCTCAAGGTTGCCTTTTCCGGGAGTGAGCCAAATGAAGACTATCTGCGGCTGGCTTTTGCAATATTCGTCCATGAAATGGGTGAGCATTATGGTCTTGCCGCTGCCAGTAGGGCTTTTCAGCACGATGTCGCGTTTGTCGTTTTCCAGCGCCTCCTTCAATGCGGCGATTGTATGTAATTGGAATTCTGTTAATTGCATATTCGTTGTTATTTTTGCAGAAACGATGTGTGCATATCGTCTGTACAGGTGTTATTTGTTTAATTCGTTGTAATAATAATCGGGAATCACGTTCACGCGAATGCCGTGCGATTTCAGGAAATCGGTTTGTTCGGCGGTCAGCAGGACGTTGTGTCCGCGGTACAAAATTTTCGGCGGCGTTGTCGTGTGTGCTACAAACCGTTCCATTTCAGCATCAGTCAAAACAATGGCAACTTCATTGTTACCGTTGAAATTGACACCGTTTTCCAATTCCACCAATTCGCGGACATGTTTCAGCAGGTCGTCAGCATATTCGTAATAGAATTTGTCGCTGATGGGGACGAACCCGATTTTGTAGTATTTGAGGGAGGCAGGATATTTCTCGTTGTATTCGCTGCCGTCCTTGCGTTTGCCTGCAATGACAGTTTTCAATCGCTGATAGGTAACGTCCCGACAGATGTTGTTTTCGTTGTTGGTGCAAAGAATGAATTTGCGGTGCCCGCCATCCTCGGCATTCAGTTTCAAAACCGCGTGACCGGTGGTGCCAGAGCCAGCAAAAAAATCAAGGATGGTGGAGGAAGGATGCGCCCCTACCGCCCATTTTACAAGTTGTTTTAATAAACGAATAGGTTTCTTTCCATTTTTAAAATCAATTGCACCTTCTTTCGCAATATTTCCCATATCTATCCAAAAACCTTTCCAGTAATCTCCTCTAATGACTGAACGACCAAATTTTTCCAAAAAATCATCTGTAAACCTATAGTTATAACGCATTGGCACCAATTGTAACACATCATCATTTACCGTCTTGGTTAAATAATATGGTTCTTCTCTTTTGTCAGAATTATATTCAACCCATTTACCATATTTAAGTACAATCGTTTCAGGTATATTGGGTATTTCATTTCTTGGACGGACGATGCTATCTAAATTGTCTATAAGGAATTTTTGTATAACTTCCGATTTATCAAATAGTTCATTAATTATATTTAATGATATCGAATTTTTATTTGTTTTAACATGAAACTTGTTTAATTCCTGTTTTATCACATCTTGAGCAAACAACACTTCGCATAATTTGGATATTGATCCATCTGAGTTCAGATATAAATTAAAATGTGTGTCAAAACCTGGCACAAAATCAAATAAAGGTGTTCTTGAGACCGATTGGTCTTGTTTATTTTTCGCATAAACTAATATATATTCTCCATTTTTTGTGATAGTTCCTTTTTTTGCTGCCCCGACTTTCATTCCTCCAGTATTAGACATTTCAACCATAAGAGTATCAATGTAATTATTTTCAGAAAAAATTTCATCACATAATATTTTCAATTGAGGCTGCTCATTATCATCAATACTAATAAATATTATTCCACTGTCTGCTATTAATTTTTTAGCAACAAGTAATCTATTTTTCATAAATGATAACCATTTACTATGACGATAACTATCCTCAATATCAACAAAATCGTCATCATACATAAAATCCTCATTGCCAGTATTATATGGCGGATCAATATAAATGACATCAATTTTGCCTTTATGGGTTTTCTCAAGAAGTTGTAGTGCAGCAAGGTTGTCGCCCTCTATCAGGAAGTTCATTTCGCCTCCGTTGTCTATGAAGAGACTTTTCTCTTCGGTAAGGACAGGGGCGTTGTTGTCCAAAATCTCGTCAATCTGTTCGCGGTGCTGCTCAAAGACGAGGCCGTACTTTTTGCCTTTCACATCTTTGGTCAGTTCATCAAGATATTGCAGAAGATTTCCAGTATTGGTATCTTGCGGCGCGGCGGCAATGAATTTGCGAATCTGCCTAATCTTATCAAGCAGCTCTTCGCGATGCTGTTTTGAAATGTTGGTGCTCATCGGCGATTGCGTTTCAGCGAGTGCAACTTTTCGAGCATGCGGGTAAGCAAATCCCTATAGACAAAAAGGAAGCGTGAACTTCACTTATGAGCCCAAGGAAATTTGCCGTAACCCGCATCCCAATAAGTTCCGTCCACGCTTATTACGCAGACATTCACTGAACTTATTCTTAGGGATGCTTTTTAATTGGCAAATTTTTAGGGCATCTCGAATAAATAGCAAACGCTATGGTTTATAATATGTTAGTTTGTTTTTCTTTCTTTTTTTGGTTGTTTTTATTTTATTGATATTCAGTTAATTATATTAATAACTCCACGGTAAAACAAAATTTTGTAACCACCGGTTACGATTTTGGTCTTGAATTTGGAAATCGCAATTTTCAAATCTCAATATCTGGAATGTAGTCTGTGTGAGTTCTAATTTCATAAATTGCTGCCGTTATGTTTTTTATCCCCTTCACTTTCAAATGACAAAATTACGCTAAATTATCAATATCAGTACATTTCGGAAAAGAAAAATTATCCACAGCACCAAAAGATTATTTTTTTTCAAAAAAAGATACACTATTCAAAAAAAGTTGTATCTTTGCAACCTCAAAAATGCCCAGGTGGTGGAATTGGTAGACACGCCACTTTGAGGGGGTGGTGGGAGTACTCCCGTGCAAGTTCGACTCTTGTCTTGGGCACTGAAGAAAAGGTTTTGAAATTGTTTTTTGAAACCTTTTTTTATTTTGTAAACCTATGAATATCAGAATATCACGACTGCTAATCTGCTTTTTGCTGCAAATTGTCTGCTGCAATGTGCGGGCGCAGTCGGATACGATGCGGCGGCAGCTTGACGAGTTCTCGGTAACGGCAAATAAAGGCAGCAAGACGGTGCAGGCGCTGACCTCGCTGCAAGTCGCCACACAAGATGAGTTGCAGAAAATGCCCGTCATTCAGGTGTCTGATGTGCTGAAACATTTTTCAGGGATAACAGTGCGCGACTACGGCGGCGTGGGAGGCATGAAAACCGTTTCGGTGCGCGGGTTCGGCAGCCAGCACACTCTCGTGGCGTACGACGGAATCGCCGTCTCCGACTGCCAGAGCGGGCAAGTTGACCTTTCAAAATTTTCCATGCAGAATGTGGAAAGCATTGAGATGACAATTGGCTCACCAGACGACATTTTCCTGCCCGCACGACTTTTCTCCGCCGCCGGATTACTGAAAATAAACACCCTGCGACCTTCCTTTTCCGACAAAAAACCTGTTAACGTGAAGTTCAGCCTGCTCGGTGGCTCTTTCGGCCTGTTCAACCCCACCCTTTTACTTGAAAACAGAATTTACAAAAGCCGCAACGGGACACCTCTACTCATAACATCTTCACTCAATGTTGATTATCTGCAATGTGACGGACGCTATCCTTTTGTGCTCCGCTATGGTGGCGCAAGCGACAGCACCTCAAACGAGCACCGTTCAAACACAGATGTCCGCACACTTTCTGTTGAAGAAAATCTCTTCTTCCACTTTAACGACCATTCTGAACTGGATTTCAAGTTCGGCTATTACCGCTCCGAACGCGGGCTGCCCGGTGCGGTGATATTCTACAACACAAAAGCGCGCCAACGACTTCACGACGAAAACATATTTGCACAAACACATTATCATAATATATTCTCCCATAAATTCGCTTATCAGGTCAATGCAAAATTCACTTATAACTATCAGCGATACCTCGACCCCGATTACCTTAATGCAGACCACAAGCTCGATAACAGATACATCCAACGGGAAGCCTATCTGTCGAACACTTTCAGATACACGCCTGTCAGACTATTATCTTTATCATTATCAAATGATTTGATTTTCGGCAATTTATATGAAAATATACAAGATTTCTCAATGCCGTCCAGATTCACATCCCTGACTTCGCTTTATCTCTTTTTGGATTCAAAATATGTAGATGTTAGCGCAGGTGTTTTACACACATACGCCCACAATGCAACGAAAACCGGTGAATCCGCTGATGACTACAACAGATTCTCCCCTTCCCTATCCATTGCCATCAAGCCGATATCCGGAGAAGCGTTTTACATCAGAGCGTTCTACAAAGACATATTCAGACTTCCCACCTTCAACGATCTATATTATAGGCTTGTAGGCAACCTCAACCTCAAACCAGAAAAGACAATGCAACTTGATTTCGGACTTTCCTATGCTTCGTCATTTTCAAAAAGAATTATTATAGAGATAGTTACGGATGGATATTACAACACCGTAAAAGACAAGATTGTGGCGATACCAAGCAAAAACCTGTTTGTGTGGACAATGCTTAACCTCGGCGAGGTTGAAATGGCGGGCGCAAATGCAAGCCTCAATTTTTTATACAAGATAATACCACAACTAACAGTGTCATTATCAGGAAATTACACATACCAATACGCTATTGACGTAACAAATTCCGACTCAAAGACATATCGGCACCAGATACCATACCTTCCTCTGCATTCAGGATCTGCAATTACTTCAATATCAACACCTTGGTTTGATATTTCTTACACACTTCTCGTATCAGGCAGACGTTATGCGCTACAGCAGAACATTCCGGCAAACGAGTTAGCCGGATACACCGACCACAGCCTTATACTCTCAAAAAATTTCATGGTAAAAAAGAGTGTGGAACTCGGACTCCGTTTCGAGTTATTGAATTTAGCCGACAAAAACTATGAGATTGTGAAAAACTATCCTATGCAAGGGCGCTCGTTCCGCATAGCGGGACACATAAAATGGTAACCTGCTATTCGTGATGATAGGGCTCCCCCTTGAGAATCGTAAAGGCACGATAGAGCTGTTCCGCAAAAATAAGACGTGTCATGATGTGGGGAAAAGTCATCTTTGAAAGAGATATCTTTGAATTGGCTCTGCGGACAACGCTTTCCGCGAAGCCGTAAGCCCCGCCGATAAGGAAAACAACAGTTTTTGTGCCGCTGTTCATATATTGCTGCACAAGCGAAGAAAACTGCATTGAAGTAACTTCGCGCCCGTGTTCATCAAGCAAGACGACATATTCGTCAGTACCGATTTTCTTCAGAAACTGCTCTCCCTCTTTTTCTTTCTGCTCATTAAAAGACATTGATTTACAATTCTTTATATAAGGTATTGCCACCATTTCAAAATCAATGTAGTGATTTATCTTTTTAAGATAATCATCAATGGCATTTTGGAACAGGTCACCGTCAGGCTTACCTATAAACATGAGCTTTATTTTCATGTCAACGGGCGTTTTTCAAGTTCATGATCATTTCAGCAGGTTTGTCGGCTCCGAAAACGCTGTTGCCAGCAACAAGAATGTCTGCACCGGCAGCGACAAGGCGTGGCGCGGTCTCCAAATTCACACCACCGTCAACCTCAATCAGCGTTTCGGCATTGCGGCTGTCAATAAGGGCACGTAACATCTCTATCTTTGCAATGCTGCGTTCTATGAATTTCTGTCCTCCAAATCCGGGGTTAACAGACATAACAAGCACAAGGTCAGCATCTTCGATAACATCTTCAAGCAACATTACAGGAGTATGCGGATTGATGGCGACACCAGCCAGCATCCCTTCGTCCTTAATCTGATGCAATGTGCGGTGCAGGTGCGTGCTGGCTTCGTAGTGAACGGTAAGTATATCGGCACCGCATTCGGCAAAACGTGTGATATAGCGCTCAGGCTGCACAATCATCAGGTGAACGTCCAAAGGCTTCTCAGCACGGAACCGTATAGCTTTTACAACCGGCATCCCGAAAGAGATGTTCGGCACAAACTCACCATCCATGACATCAAGATGAAACCATTCAGCCGCCGACTGGTTTACCATATCAATGTCTGCCTGCAAATTGCAGAAGTCCGCCGACAAAATTGACGGTGCTATAATGGGAGATTGTGTGTTTTCTAAAATTTCATTTTCCATATTTGTAAATTTATCGTATTTCAAAAAAAATATCAGTCGCCTCCATGTTGCGAACATTTTCCGTTAGGACTATATGTGATGCGTTTGCATCGGTTGCCCGCTTTTGTAACTGCCGAGCACTGCACGCCATCACGTCTCTTGCCAACCTCTTGAGTATTACCATTTTGCGATTGAGCATTATCATCTCATTCCGGCCAGTTCCAGCAAGACAAACATAGACTGC
>JAGCRI010000204.1 GCA_017964755.1 Bacteroidales bacterium
ACCGGCATTCAATGTGAAAGGTCCTGCTGACTGCATGAAACGGCGGTCGTGCGGAGCATTGCCTGCAGAAGCATCTGTCCAACCTTCCGTGCCGTATGAACCCGGATCAGGGTCAACACCTTGAGTACCCCAATTACAAACGTCTGTCAGACCTGGGAACATGAAGTCGCATTCAGGTCCTGTAGCACCCTGATTGGGGTGAGCATTTTTGCCGTAGTGCATTCTGGTACCGTCTGTCCAGAAACCACGCAACATATAATAATATTCGTAAGCGACTCTCGGGTCACCGGTTACAGAATTGTCGTTATTGTGATAAACGAAACGGCGCATACCAAAACGTTCATTGTCAACGATTCCATCACCAAAGTTAACACCGTTGATAGCCATCGGGAACTTTTTGTCATCGAATTCCAATTCACTTTCAAGAGGGTTGTTCAAAAAACGATCACAATATCCTTCAACAAGTTTAACAGAGTCAGCATAGAATTTCGGGTTATCAATGCCATCGGCATCCATATAAGGTCCTTGGAAGAAGTCAACACCTACCGCAGGCGGGTGATTTCCATAGTGATGAGCAAGTCCTTGTCCGTCAACATCATAACCATTATAGCAGTAACCAAGGCCACGCCCCACATCGCAACCCACATAGTCATCGTAGTTATAACCGAGATCCGGATCAACCCACTGTGAGAAGAATGTCTGCTTAAGTTGGAAAGTTGAACGGTTGATAATTTCGTATGAGTAGAAAGTCATATTGTTGATTTCATCGTTTGTAGCGAAGGCGAAGGCCTGACCACGGATTTCGAGACCGATAGGTTCACCTTGGGATTCTGTATGAGTACCACCCTTATCATTGAAAATCCAGAAAAGAGTTTCATCTCCTTTAAGAACGTGGTCGGCATAAATCATACCTTTTGTATTACCAGCGAGTTCCTCAGGTGTTTTCGGGAGCGCGTCAGCCTGTGCGAGGGCAATATTCTGTTCTGTCCACGGGCAGAGTGCGTTATCCAAATCATAGTACGGGTAGTCTCCGTCTTCAGGATTATAGTTACCGTCCTTGTTATTATCATAGAAAGGTGCAAGATAATAAGATTGTCCTTTAGAAACATCTCCATGAGCCGGCCAATTCTTGATGCTGTTAGGAATCACATAACCCGCCTCGAAGGTCTGGGTCTCATTATCCCAAGCGCTGCGGAAAGCTTCAACTTCTGCACGCGTAATCTTGAAGTGCTTGTCCCATTCGCTGCAGGTTGACTGTTCGACAGAAGCACCGACCAGAGTCAGAGGACCTGTCCAGAAGTCATCACCCACCTGACGGAAACGTACAGCTGCAAGTCGCAACTGATTATTGACGTCAAGGCCGCCGATCCAGAGGGCTGCGGCGAACATTGAGGTCTTGCCTGAGCCTTTCGGAACCTCATACTCTGCAATCTCCTTGAACCACATTGTCCCGTTCGTCTCAATGTAAGCGCGGACATTATTGATTGTCAACTCGTTGGAGTTCGTGGCTGGCAAACAGGTTGCAGCCTTAGCATTCATTGCCGGCACATGGACGTCTCCCTTATACTTTTCAGCATAAATAGAGTTTGACATGGCCGTAACCAATACCGCTAAAATCAAAAATCTAATTATATTCTTCATTGTCATATATTTTTATTTTTCTTCTTAATTACGAATTATACCAGTTTTTAGAAAGAGAATTGAAGTCCGAGACGAGCTCTGATAGGCTGTGAGTAGTTGTACGGATCCTGCATTCTGATTGAATAGAGGTCATAGAATGAATCTGTACTTATCTGTGAGAGTATCTGCTGCTGATATTCAGCTGCGCTCAGGTAGCCGTCATCGTCCGCGTTACCTGTATATTCGTAAACGTAGATAACGTTTTTAATGTTGAACAGATTAAGAATATCAAGATATACTGTAAGGTAGCCAGGTTTTTTGCCTTTCGGGTTGCCTTCTTTGTCTTTCGCGTTTTTGCCGTTGAGGTTGAAAGTGAAGGATTTGTCGATACGGAGGTCGCACTGGAATATCCATGGCATGTTAGATCCGTTGATAGTACCTGACAACTGTGATTTCGTACCTGTCACATAGTCTGAGAAAGCTTTGCTTGAACGGCTGTATGGGGTTCCTGAACGGGCTGAGATGTTGAGGCTGATTCCTGCATTCTGGAACCATTTGATGTCAGAAGACTCTTCAACACCGTTTTTAACCCTTACACGTGTAGTTGTAGGACCGTTGTAGTCAAGGCCGCCGTCAATATGATAGTCAATCCACAAGCTCAAAGCGTGACGCTGGTCGAATGAGAGGTTTGTGAGAGTTCTCAAGTTCGGCTGGCCTGACTGAATAATTGCGAGGCCTGAAGTAGCTGAAGAACCTGTACCTTTAGCGAACTGCAATGTGTAGCTTGCACGGAGTGAAATGTTATGTGTTCTTCTCAACTCATAGCTCAAAGTGAATCCCTGAACTGTACCGAAGTCGAGGTTAGCGTATGAATAATATGTGTTAGGATATGCACCTGAATAACGATATGACTGAATCTGGTCGCGTTTTTCTGAATAGTAAGCCAACAAACTCAAAGCAGATTTTTCACCGATCTTCTGACGGAAGCAGACCTCGTATTCAATACTCTTCTGAGGTTTGAGGTTCGGGTTGCTCACGATGCTGCTTGTTCCGAATTTTTCAATGAAAAGATAAGAAATCGGGCTGAGCTGCAAGTTTGTAGGACGGTTTGTAATAATGCTGTAGTGAGCTGAGAACAGGGAGTTTGTGGAAACAGGAAATGAGAATGAGAGACGCGGCATGACTGACCATTGCGGTTGGTAGTCTTCAAAAGCTTCATAATGCACTTTGGAGAGGGCACCTCTTTCAAGCGGGGTTTTCAAGATAGGACCACCGTTTGCTCCGAGCATTGTCTCAGGGTCAGATATCTCCTGTCCGTTAAGGTCATACCATGTGTTCCCATTACGATAACCTATAATGTTTGTGTTAGATGCATCGAGCACACCGTCTTTCTGGTTCACATATACTATCCAGTCATCCTTCACGTTGCTTGGCATAGTAATACCCTCTGCTTTGAAAGCATCGCGAACTTCGCCTGCTGTCTGTGCTCCGCGGAACAGATACGGGTCGCTAAGCACCGACTGGTTGGCATCGAAACGGTCAATACGAACACCGACATTGAATAGGAGGTTCTTGATAGAAAACTTATCTTGAACCCACAATGACATGTAAACAGGCTGGTAAGCACCGATGTTATAGAGTTTGTTTCCATTCTCATCTGCTGCTGTAAAGAAGTCCTTAATGGAAGTCTTACCTTTATATTTGTTCTTACCAGTATAATCATATCCATAATAAGAGATGAGTGAACCGCCGCCTGTACCAACGAGAAGTTCTTCAGCTGAGAACATGCTCAAGTCGAATGTTTCGGGGTCGTAGCTGTCAACGTCAATCCATTCATCTGCGCCCTTGTTCAAAGCAGCTCTCAAGTTCTTATCGAAAGTGGTCTGGGCTTCATAATTGACGAAACGGTTATATCTGATAGTATCACTGCCTACGAAAATAGGATTTTCAACATCAAGTTCCTTGATATGGGCGTTGGCGCTCTGACGCATCATTGTCCACAAAGAAACCGGTGAGATGCTGAAGCCGCGTGAAGTATATTTTTCAAATTCATAACCAAGTTTGAGCTCATGGTCACCAAGGTTCATTGAGAGGCTCAACTTAGCACCAAGTTGTGAATATTCAGATTTTGAAACTCCATTGTAAGGCACACCCGGAAGCTGGAACAGTCCGTATGAAGAAGACGGGAGGTCTCCGTTCAATAATGCGCTGTACATCTGGTAAGCTGTCTTGTTGTAGTTATATCCGATGCTGTTCAACACATCATCCGGAGAATAGTTATCAACAAAATTCTGAGTATAATACGCAAGTTCAGGGTTGCAGCTGTTAGAGCCGTCAAAAAGCACGAGTGAATCATAACCGATATCTGTCATAACCCACATGTCTTCATAAACCATGGCGTTGCTGTCAGCATCGAGAATTGTAATATTCTGTCTTTCGTATGATTCTGCCTGTTTTGTGGTGAATTTTCCGATATGTCCGTAGTTGAAATAGTTTTGTCCGTGATGACGGTCACGTGTCCAAGCGTTATAATAGGAATAATTAATATTAATGTTATACATTATGTTTTTCAGGATTGCGTTTGAAGCAGTATCGGTATAAGCTCTGTGGTTGATACGTGCATTGACACGTGCTGTAGAAGCTTTTGACATTGAGTTGTTCTGAGCATTGAAGAGTGCGTAATAGATACCGCCCCAGTTATGTCCCTTGCTATAGTCGTATGAGCCGCCGACTGAAATTGTGAGTGTACCGTCTTTCTTCGGGACGAAATCCAACTTGCCTTGCAACAAGTAACCCCAAGCGGAGGCGTTGTCTCTCACACGTTGTTTTTTCAAATCAGCTTTAGTTATATAATCTGCGTTCTGTGATATTGCCGGAAAATAACTGCCGCCTTCAACGTAACGGACAGGAGTCTTGACAAGTCTGTCTATTGTTTCGTCAGTAGCGCGCCATGTGCCGCCACGAGCCGGAGCGCCATCCTTGTCGTATGAAGCCTCAGCACTTACGAGGAAACCGATACGTGTCGGGTCTTTTTTAGTTTTACCTTTCAAGATAGGACCTGTAACATTGGCTGCGGCAAGGAAATTGTTGTAACCGTCAAGCGAGCCCATCAACTCAACCGAACCGTTGAAGTCTTTGGAAGCGCCCTTGGTTGTAATGACTGTAAAAGAGGTACCGTCACCGTACTCAGCAGGAATACCACCCTGAATAAGTGTCATTTCCTCAATTGATGACATTGCAACTCCACCGCTTCTTATCTTCACACCATCGACGATAGTCTGTTGTCCGTCAGCACGGTTACCACGGACGCTGGAGATAGAGCCGTCAACAGAAGCCACACCAGCCATATTTGCCAACGCTGCTGAGAGGGAACGTCCAGGGGTTTTGCGGACATCATCGCCGGAAATTGTCTGTTCCGACTTTGTGTTATCCTGGTCGAACACAGGGCGTTCATACACAAACACAAATTCTTCCAAATCAGTTGCGCAAGGAACTTTCAGGTCGAGGAACACAGTTTTGCCGTCACTCACTTGAACCCCTTGCATTGTAACTTTCTTTTTACAAACTGTCAGTGTCGCGTCAACTTCAACATCGTATGTACCTGTAGCGATACCGAAAATCTGATAAGCACCGTCTGCGCCTGTAAGGGCATAGTTCACAGCCTTATCCTCTTTTTTCAGATACACATAGGTGAAACTCAGAGGTTCCCCCGTGTGATCGACAACCTTACCTTTAATAGTTCCTGATTGCGGGAACGCTACAGCAATGCAAAGAACAACTATCACCAGCGATAAGAGTAACTTTTTGAACATATTCTAACAATTTATATTAAACATTTATTTTTGCTCTACTTTTAGAGGCGTAAAGATAATAAAAAAAACGACAGAATTAATCAAAAACTTTTGATTGTCTTACGAATATATAATCTACTGATTATAAGGATTTTTTAGTATTTCAGAGTAGATAAAACCCTTATACAGTTCATCTGTTTCCAAGCTCAAAATCGGAATATTTTCATTTTTGTCTTCATCGTCTGCATTTTTCACAGTCTCAGTACTTCTTCGCGCTGTTGTATTACTATCGTACGAAAAGTTTTCAGACCGAATATTCTCATCGTATGAAAAGTTGTCCTTTGAAAATGTTTCCGCTTGTCGTGATTGACGGGAACTATTCGTTTCATACCGCTGTGAATCAACAGGTTCCTCAATTTTTTCATTCTTAGGCTTATGGTTAAAAACCTCCTCTAACAAATCACCTGCAGAAGGAGCATGAGTCGTTGCAGTCCGGGCAGTGCGTTTCGCCGCCTGCTGAGCCTGCTGTTTCTGGAACTTCTTATACATCAAGAAGATATAAAAAACTATAATTGCAATAACAATGATAACATCTTTCATAATTTACAATTTAAAATGCAAAGATAAACAAATATACATTTTAACAATAAGCAAGGCGATTATTAAAATAAAAATGCCGGCACTTTGATTTTTCAGAACATCAAAAAAATTCTTTTAAACTCATCAATCGCCTTGCCTTTTTTCAACAAAAACACGTTAAAAATATTTTTACAAAAAAAAAGCATTACAGCTTCTTTTGGGTAACTTTGCGATTTGGAAAAAACTATAAAGTAAAGTGAAGAAGACTCTCATTCTGATAATAACGCTCACCACCTCGATAATCGGGCTTTCGTATTTCAACAGGGAAGTGATTAAAGAGGCGCCAAGCTACTATTATCCACAGAATGAACAGGTTACACAACATACACAGCATAGCAGCTGGGCGGAAGAGAAGTTGCACTCCATGACGCTTGAAGAAAAAATCGCGCAGCTTGCAATCATACGGATACACTCAAATTACGACACAGCATATAATTCGGCAATGGTCAGTGAGATAGGGCTATACCAGCCGGGCGGCGTCTGTTTTTTCCAAGGAGGTCCGAAACGCGAAATTGACCTTACAAACCGTATTCAGGCTGTGAGCAAAATCCCGATGTTAGTGGCCATTGACGGAGAATGGGGGCCTGCAATGCGACTTGACAGCATGCGTGCGTTCCCGCGTCAGATGGCTCTCGGTGCGCTGTCGGCAGCGGACGACAGACTTATCTACGAAATGGGGTTGGAAGTGGGGCGTCAGTGCCGCGAATTGGGCGTACACATAAATTTTGCACCATGCATCGACATAAACAACAACGCACAAAACCCCGTCATCAACAGCCGCTCGTTCGGTGAAAACCGCGAACTTGTTGTTAAAAAAGGCAAATTATATATGCAGGGCATGCAGGACGCGGGAATCCTCACCTGCCTGAAACACTTTCCGGGGCACGGCGACACGGAAACCGACTCCCACCAAGACCTGCCAATCATCAACAAGAGTTTTGAAGAGCTTGACGAACTCGAACTTTATCCTTTCAAAGAACTTATTAACGCCGGCGCCGACATGGTGATGCTCGCCCACCTCAACGTTCCCGCTTTGGATGACGATCCTAACTCAATCTCATCCCTTTCATACAATGTCATAACCGACTTGCTGAAAAAAGAATACGGATTTGACGGCATTGTCATCACAGACGCATTGGATATGAACGGGCTTCGCAAAAGCTATCCCGGAGGCGGCGAAGCAGAGATAAAGGCACTTCTTTCAGGTGTGGATATTCTATTGTTACCCAATAAATTAAGCATAATAATCCCTGCAATAAAAGAGGCTGTGGAAACGGGCGTCATACCTGAGGAGCTTATTGACGAAAAATGTCTCAAAGTCTTAAAGCTGAAAGAATCCCTGCATCTTCAAAAATACACTCCGGCTGACACTTCAAACATCTATAAAAGGCTCACAACGCCAAAAGTTGAAAATCTCATCGATTCCATTGAAAGAAAAGCACTTACACTTATAAAAAATGATAAAAACATTCTGCCTTTAAATAAAGAAAAGTCTAAAGAAACGGCATTGCTATTCATAGGCGGCCTTGACGACTCTCTTTATTACCGCCAATTTTGTAAAGAAAACGGATTCGGTTTTTTCCAGACCGACAGGGAAGTGAAAAAGGCAACAAGCAGTTCTATCATTAACCAATTATCTGGTTATAAAAATGTTATATCAATAGTCCTGAACACAAACCAATCACCGAAATATAACTATGGGATTTACAAATCATCTGTCGATTTTCTGAAAGAGGTAAGCTCTGCAAAACCGACAATACTGGTACTTTGCGGAAATCCTTACGGGCTCGGGCAATTCAACGGCACAAGCAATTTCAAAGCCATAGCCGTATGTTATCATCCTACAAAAACGACAGTGCGTTCAGCAATCAGAGCAATATTCGGAGAGGGTGACTTTTACGGAAGCCTGCCTGTAAGCACCTGCGGATACAAATCGCTTACAGGGTTGCAAATGCTACCTGTCAACGATATCCAACCATCAGGGTATTCTTCTTTGCCACAGTCTTTTACAGACAAAATTGATTCACTTGTACAAAATGGGATAAAGGAAAAAATATTCCCCGGTTGCCAGATTCTCGCAATACAAAACGGCCGCACCGTATATCATAAAAATTTCGGAAAACTCACTTACGAGCATCATTCACCGGCAGTTTCCGACCTCACGCTATATGACATTGCTTCCATGACAAAACCTTTGGCAACAACTTTGGCTGTAATGAAACTCTATGAAGAAAAAAAATTCAAACTTTCCGACCCTATCGGAAAATATCTTACATATCTCCAAAACACTGACAAGCAAAACATTACGATAGAAGAACTTCTTACTCACACCTCCGGACTTCCTGCTTTCATCCCCTTCTACAAAGATATGATAAAGGACCATGAAACACGGGAAAAATATTTCAGGAAAGAAGCCGATGAGACTTTCTGCATTGAAGTTGCGGAAGAGCTTTATACCTACCGTGACATGCCAGACGAACTGAGACAAAAAATTGCCGGTTGTCAGCTAAGCAAAAAGAGCTACGTTTACAGCGATTTAAGTTTCGTGATTCTAAAAGACCTCGTTGAAACATTGACTGACAACACTTTAGAAAAATATCTGGAAGAAAATTTCTACAGGCCGATGGGATTAAAACGGACAAGTTTCCATCCGTTAAAGCAATTTGAAAAAACTCAGATTGCACCGACCGAAGACGACAAAAGTTTTAGGAAACAACTTATACACGGGCACGTACACGACCAGACCGCGGCACTTTTTAGCGGTGTGGGCGGTAATGCCGGTCTGTTTTCCACAGCAACAGACATCTCCGCAATACTGCAAATGCTTATGAACAAAGGTTTTTATAACGGAAAACGTTTCTTTGAAAAATCCACGGTTGAAGAATTTACAAGGACACACGTCATAAATGGCTGCAGCCGGCGCGCATTAGGCTTCGATACACCGGGTTTTGCAAGCCAAAGCAGCATAATCCCTTCACAGTCAAGTATATACACTTACGGACATCAAGGATTTACGGGAACCGTCTTCTGGTGCGACCCCGATACCCAGCTCATTTACATTTTTCTCTCAAACCGTGTCTATCCCGACAGCGAGCCTAACAAATTGGCAAAAAGCGGAATCCGGCTTCACGTTCACAAAGCCATTTGCGAAGGTCTAAAAAAATGATAATTATGCAAGTCGATCTGCTGCAAACTCCGATAGAATATTTGAAGGGTGTCGGTCCGAAACGGGCTGAAACGTTGAAGAAAGAACTCAACATATTCACTTACAACGATTTACTACATTATTATCCATACCGGCACATTGACAAATCGAAGGTACACCGCATAAACGAGGTGGCACCTGAAGAGGGGCAGTATGTGCAGTTCAAAGGAAGGGTTACACATTACGAAACTGTTGGGCAGGCCCGCGCGCGGCGGCTGGTGGCCCAATTCTCTGACGGCACCGGGACAATAGAATTAGTATGGTTCAACAGCATAAAATGGATTGAGGACACGCTGGCAGGAAGGCGCGATTTCATCGTCTTCGGGCGCACCTCGGTATTTAACCGCCGGATAAGCCTCACCCACCCGGAACTGCTGTCGCCGGAAGTTCAGAGTAACTCCCCCCTGCCGCTGAAGTTCCAGCCTCTTTACAACACCACTGAAAAGGCTAAAAAAAGTGGAATCGACTCAAAAATGATCTCTAAAATAATGCTTCAGATGATTCCTCAGATAGAGAGTGTCATTCAAGAGCATTTGTCAGACGAAATCATTAACAGCCACCATCTTATAAGTTTAAAAGAGGCGTTAACCAATATACACTATCCCGAAAGCAGGGAGATATTGGAAAAGGCGCGGCTGCGGCTCAAATTCGATGAACTGTTTTTCACCCAGCTCAAACTTTTGAAAGGGCAGCTGCTCACAAAACAAAACAGTGCCGGACATATTTTTTCAAAAGTCGGCGACTACTTCAACACATTCTATAACAAGCATTTGCCCTTTGAGCTGACCAATGCCCAGAAACGGGTTATAAAGGAAATAAGGGCAGACCTCGGCAGCGGCAGGCAGATGAACCGGCTGCTTCAAGGCGATGTAGGTAGCGGAAAAACCATAACAGCGCTTCTCGTCATGCTGATAGCCAAAGACAACGGCTATCAGACCTGCATAATGGCACCTACAGAAATTCTGGCGGCACAACACTACGAAAGCATCTCCAAACTATTGGAAGGTATGCCTGTAAAGGTTGAATTTCTGTCAGGTTCGACAAAAAACGCGAAACGGCGTGAAATTCATGCGGGCTTGGAAAACGGAGAAATTGACATTCTGATAGGCACGCACGCACTCATTGAAGAGGAGGTGAAATTCAAGAACTTGGGGTTGGCGGTGATAGACGAACAGCATAGGTTCGGGGTGGAGCAGCGGGCCAAACTCTGGAAAAAGAACAGCCTTCCGCCGCACGTCCTTGTGATGACAGCCACACCGATACCGCGCACGTTAGCAATGACAGTCTATGGGTATTTGGACGTTTCTGTAATCAACGAGCTGCCAAAAGGCCGCAAACCTATAATAACGAGGCACATATTTGAGAAAAACCGCCTGAGGCTGTTCGGGTTCATGCGCGAGCAGATAAAATTGGGGCGTCAGATTTTTGTAGTGTACCCGCTCATAAAAGAGTCTGAAAAAATGGATTTGCTTGACCTGATGGCCGGATACGAAGCGATGTCTCGGGAATTTCCGCTTCCGGAATATGCAATCGGCATAGTGCATGGCAAGATGAAGGCTGAAGAAAAAGATTACGAGATGCAGCGTTTTCTCAAAGGCGAGACCTCTATCCTACTGTCAACCACGGTGATAGAAGTCGGAATAAATGTGCCGAATGCGACAGTGATGATAGTGGAAAATGCGGAGCGGTTCGGGCTGTCGCAGCTGCACCAACTGCGGGGGCGCGTGGGACGCGGCGGCGAGCAGTCGTACTGCCTGCTGATGACCAAAGACAACCTCAGCAGCGACAGCCGGCAGCGGCTCAATGCCATGTGCGCCACAAACGACGGATTTGAGATCGCCAATTTCGACCTGAAACTTCGCGGGCCAGGTGACATACAAGGCACGCAGCAGAGCGGAATGTTAGACTTCAAAATCGCAGACATAATACAGGACGAGAAACTTGTAGCCTACACGCGTAACTTGGCGCGGGACGTGCTGACCGAAGACCCTGACCTCACTCTTCCCAAAAACCGCCGCCTCTCCGACCAACTCAAAAGCATCCTGAAAGAGCACCCGTTCTGGGGAAGAATCAGCTGAAAAAAATCAATCGTGCAAAATTGCCGTTCAAATAGAATTATTAGTATCTTTGCTTTCTGTTTTAACATTTAAACCATAAAGTTATGAAAAAATTAATTGCAGTTGTCTTTTCCTTGCTTATTGCTGTCGCGATGAGCGGGTGCGGCAAAATTTCATTGCAGCACATAATAATGATTAACAAATCAGCCAACCCCTACACTGTTTATCTTGACGGTGCAAGCAACGGGACAATCAGGCCTTACGAGGAGAAAAGTTTTGATGTCAGCAAAGGGTACCATACTGTCAGAGTTGTGCAACAAAGCGGTTATGTCATCTATCCGACAGATGAAACATATTATTTCAATGTTAAAGTCGGTGAAGACTACAGACAAAATTTCCCTGACGACCCATACGGAAAGTAATAATATATGAATGTTTTAAAGATAACTGCTTATATCTCTGTATTTTGTCTATTACTAACAAGTACAGGCTGCAAGCATAAAACCGAACAGGAAATTTTCATACAAAAGTTGCAGGCGGCTATCACTGCTTCTGAGGAAGCTGTTGATTCTGTTTCTATACTCAGCGTTGACACATTATCGCGCACACAATACGCCGGTCTGATTTTAGAGCAGCTTGAGAACATGGAATTTGAATGCCAAATGGTGTATGATGCCGGTCGCGACTCACTGCCTGAAGCGCAACTTCGGGAACTTGAACTGACAATGGCTGAAATACGTGATGCCTGCGACTTCTATCGTGACAGATACGAAAAAGGAAACAGCAAAAAAGAAAGCGAAATATTCATTTTTTTCGTAGATGCCGAACTCTATAAAAAGAATGACGTACTGAACTACTTTTATCTCATCACACCTGATTTCGTCGTCCATGACGATCCGTTTGGCGACAACCTGCTGGAATAGGCAATAACTATGAGAAGATTTGTCCTGATGTTTTTTATGTTATTCATTACAAATGTAATGATAGCGCAAAAACACTCATTGTCGGGAATCATAAAGGATGCGGCTAACGGGGAGACGCTACAAGGCGCCTACGCTTCACTTATGGATACTGCAACAAACCAAGAAGTGCGGGGCTCTTTGACGAACAACGCAGGATTCTTTTCAATAACTGTACCTGACGGGACATACAAACTGCGTGTATTTTTTCTTGGTTATCAGGAATATACAGAATTAATATCTCTAAATAATGACAAAAAGGTAAAAATTGAAATGGCACCGAATGTCATCACTACAGATGAGGTGGTGGTTTCAGCGCAGCGGGCTGACAAAAACGTCACGGCAGTTGACATCGGGAAAATGGACCTGAAAATTGAAACAATCAAGACTTTACCGTCTCTTTTCGGTGAAGCTGATGTGCTGAAGTCGTTGCAGCTGCTGCCGGGAATACAATCTGGCGGCGAAGGCAACACCGGCTTTTATGTCAGGGGCGGGGCAGCTGACCAGAACCTTATCCTGCTTGACGAAGCCACCATCTACAATGCGGGGCACCTTTTCGGTTTCTTCTCTGTGTTTAATGCCGATGCCGTTAAAAATGTGGAGATTACGAAATCAGGGATGCCCGCTTACTACGGAGGACGGCTCGCCTCAATACTTGACGTTACACAAAAGGAGGGAAACATTAAAAAATATGAGGTTGACGGAGGTATTGGAATTATTTTTTCGCGACTGACGGTACAGGGACCGATAAAAAAGGACAAGTGCTCGTTTCTTGTCGCAGCACGCAGAACTTACATTGATGTGCTCATGCAGCCGTTCCTGCCAAAAAAGTCGCCGCTGAAAGGCACAAAATTCTATTTCTATGATTTGAATGCTAAAATCAATGTAACAATAAATGACAAACACAGGCTTTACATAGGAGGTTATTACGGCAGCGATGTTTACGGGTTCAAGTCATCATCAGGAAACACCTTTGCACAGATGAGCTGGGCAAACGGGCTCGCCTACCTCAGATGGAACTACATCATATCGCCGCAACTGTTCCTGAACACATCTTTCCAATTCAGCAATTACAACTTCGGCACAAAAATGGGACTTGATGTCTATGAGTTCAATTTAAAATCAGGGATACGCGACTACGGTTTGAAAAGCGAGCTCACCTATCTGCCGGCATTCCCACACACTTTCAAATTCGGGGTACACTACCTCTTCCACACAATATTCCCGAACAGTTATGATGTTACAGCAGGCGAACAGACCCAGCTCTCAATCCCGAAATCGCCGCCATACTATGCCCACGACCTCTCGATTTATGCCAATGATGAGTTTGATGCATTGCGGTGGCTCCGTTTCAACGTAGGAGTCAGATACACACATTTTGAGCATGTCGGAAAGTTCAGCCGCTATATTTTGGACGAGTTCGGCAACAATGTCGGTTCTATAGAGTACAAACGGGGCGAGCGGATAAAGCAGTACAACAACGTTGAGCCGCGTTTCTCCGTAAGATTTCTCATAGATTCAAACACTTCAATAAAAGCCTCATACACACTCAATTACCAATACATACACCAAGTCGCCTTGGCGAGTATATCTTTACCTACAGACGTGTGGATGCCGTGCACCGACATAATAAAACCCCAAGTTGGGCAGCAGGTGTCGTTAGGCGTTTACCGTAATTTTTATAAGAACATGTTTGAAACTTCAATTGATTTCTATTACAAAGACATGAGAAATCTTATTGAATACAAGGACGGTATGGACATGACAGCATTGACAATAAATCCCGACCAGATGTACACGTTTGGCAGGGGATGGTCTTACGGCATGGAAATATTTGCAAAAAAGGCGCGTGGACGTTTCACAGGATTCATAGGCTATACATTATCATATACAAAAAGAAAATTTGACGATCTGAATGGCGGAAAGCCGTTTTATGCGAAGTACGACCGCCGCCACGACATATCTATAAACCTCTCATACGAAATCTTGCGTAACAAATTGGTGGCTTCTGTAGTGTGGGTATTCGCCACCGGAAACACAATGACAATACCTGTAGGCTATTACTTTTTTGGCGGCAGCCTCATGACAGAATACAGCGAGCGCAACGGGTTCCGCATACCGCCCTACCACAGGTTAGACCTTTCAGTGAATTGGACAATAGTACGCAGGAAACACTTCGAGACCTCGCTCAATTTCTCCATCTACAATGTCTACAACCGCCAGAATCCGTTTTTCATATTCTTTGAAACGGAGACCAACGTCTCGGAAGACTTTTCACAATTTGACATGAAGACCAAGGCATATCAAATGAGTCTCTTTCCTATAATGCCGTCAATAACGTGGAATTTCAAGGTATTGTGATTAAAAACGGAGAAAATGCTCATTTTCTATACGAGTTTCAGCTTACGTGTCTTTGTATAATTGAAATTTTGTATATTTGACATCCTGAAACGACAACATGCTATGTCCCTCCGTATCACCATAATATCGTTGTTTTGTTACCTATGCACGAATTTGTCTGCGCAAACATTCTCGCTGAAGCAGGTAAACGATACGTGCAGCGTGCTGGTGCTGAGCACGGATTCCATGTCGGACGAGTGGCAGCTGCCACACCCGGTGTATCAGTTCCGCACCGGTGATGTGGATGGAGACGGGATTGAAGAGGCATTAGTGGGCGTGGTGAAGTCCACGAGATTCTATCCCGAAAAGGGGAACCGGCTGTTTGTCTTCAAGAACCGTGACGGAAGAGTCCGCCCGCTTTGGATGGGTTCGAGATTGGGGGAAGAGCTGGTGGATTTCCGCGTAGCGGACAGCAAACTGCTCAGCTTAGAGAAATGCCGGAACGGACAATATAACTTGGATGAGTGGGAATGGTCAAGGTTCGGTCCCCGATTTTCAAGATATATCATAACAAATGCAACATTAGAAGAAGCATATCAAATATTTAATCAATATGAAAAGAATAATGATGACAGCCATGCTGTCGGTGCTCGTCCTCATGGGATGGAGCCAACAAACTGAAAAAGAACACTACATTCTTCCCGGCAACGGAAAGATCGATGTGGAGATGTTGAACAAAAAGATAGACCTGAACATGGACATCTCCAAGCTCAGTATCAATGAGTTGCGGGTGCTGCGCAATGCATTTTACGCCCGTCAGGGATATGCTTTCACTATGTCGGATCTGCGGTCGGTATTTGGCCAGACCACGTGGTACTGGGACACTATGTGGGGCAGATGGGAACTTGAAGAATTTGCAGAATACAACAAGCAAAAGGTGCCGCAGTATCAGTTCACCAAGGAAGAAGAAGCCTTCATGGCCAAGCTCAAAGCCAGAGAGGATGAACTTAAGAAGCACAATTTCGCCGACGGCAAGCCTGTGATAGACAACCTCATTAACCGCTTCCAGTTGGAGAATCCCGACCCGAAGCTCACAGACATGCTCGAAAAACAAGGCTTTGCCATTGTGCCCGACACATACCACCAGTTATTCCAAGTGTATGAAAGCAACGACTATCACAACTTTCCCAATTTCGTTACCACAGACCTATATCTGCAGCTCTACCATTTTTACTTCGACTGTATGTTGCGAAAGGCTGAGGAGGGCAAGCTGTTTGACGCCTTGATGGACTTCTGTCGCAAGGGCTATCGCGAGTGTACGCGCGCCATCACAAACCCTGTCAACAAGCAGGAAAAAGAGCTCGCCGAATACAGCCAGGCATATTTCGCAATCGCGCTGCGGCTGCTCAACCCTAAAGAAGATTGTGCCGTTGTCCCACAATACCAGACCATGGTGGAGGATGAGGTGGCGAAATGCAATGCCGCCATTACCGATTTCTCGCCTTTCATGGAATATACAGTCGTGAAGTTCCCTTATGCCATATTCAGGCCTCGCGGACATTACACCCGCAATGAGAAGCTGCAGCACTATTTCCGCGCCATGATGTGGGTGCAGACGGCAGCCTTCGACACCGACAAACCCTCCATGATGCGCAGGGCCGCTTTTTTGGCCAAGACCATCTGCGGAGATGCCAAGCTGAACGCCGCCTTCAAGGCCATTTTCGATCCCATGACGTTCATTATGGGGCAGCCAGACAATGTCACACTAATGCAAGTGTATGAGATTCTAAAACATTACGACTATACCAAGCTGATTGGGAACGACAATGAATTGCAGAAATTTGTCGCCGAAGTGGATGTTTTAGCGGAGCAGCAGACAAGAATCCGTCCGAAGTTCGAACTTTCGGGACACAACAAGGTCAATCTTATGCCCCAACGCTACCAGCCCGATGCTGAGGTATTGCAGGAGATGTACGACTGGAAGAGCAAGGTGTCGCAGCGTTTCTGCCCCAAAGGCATCGATTTCTTTGCCGCAGGAGGCAGTCTGCTCGCCCTCCAACTGGACAAGGAGGGGGAGACATGGACGGATTTCGACACAAACATGAGCCGCATGCAGAAGCGGATGGGCGAAATCGACTGGAAAGAAAACATCGCCGTACGCTGGCAACGGGTGCTCCTCGAACTTTCCAAAGGCCGCCATCCTTCTAATGCCCCTTATTTCATGACGGGTACCGCGTGGGGGAAAAAAGACCTGAATGCCGCCTTGGCATCCTACGCCGAGCTGAAACACGACGCCATCCTCTATGCCAAGCAGCCCATCGCGGCCGAATGTGGCGGCGGCGGACCGGATGATCCTATCGTGAAAGGGTATGTGGAGCCCAATATCGTTTTCTGGACGTCGGCTATCGAACTGCTGAATGCTACGAAGGAGGCCTTCGGCACTTTCGGTATTATGACAGACGAGATGCTCGCTTTGACAGATGACATGGCCGAAGAGACTCAATTTTTCCTGAATTGCAGCAAAAAAGAACTTTCTGGTGAAAAGCTAAGCGAACAAGAGTATAATCAGATAGAAATTGTGGGTGCTGTGTTTGAGAACATGACGTTGAGTATGTTAGGTGGCGAAAACTATAATTGGGAAGATATTGAGAGTGCCAATCGCAAAGTAGCAGTGATTGCCGACATCTATACGGCCAATGGGAAGAATGTCCCTACTGAGAAATGGGCTGTCCTCTATAATGCGGTTGGAGATGCCGACGTCATCTACGTCATTGTAGAGATTGATGGCTACCTCTACCTCACGCGCGGCGCGGTCTTCTCATACAGGGAGTTTCACGATGCCTACAGCGCTCCCCGCCTCACAGACGAGGAGTGGCAGAAGATGTTGGAAACAAAGCCTCGCCTCGGCGTACCAAAATGGATGGAGAGCATCACCGCCCCAATCAAGGTGCAGAAGGATGACGATTTGATTTATTACAGTACGGGATGCTGAGAATGGTTAATGGTTAAAGTTCGAGGATGTTATTATATAATGTTTTCTGGTGTTCTCTACTGACGCTACTGTTCTCCTTTCAGGGCAGTCAAATACAACCGTCCTATTTGCCGGGGAAAGACACGCTTACGATAGCCTTTACGGGGGACATACTTCTTGATAGAGGCGTACGACAGCAGATTGAGCGTGACGGCATAGAGAGCATTTTTGATGCGAGAGCGGATTCACTGTTCCGCTGTTCCGACATTGTAGTGGGGAACCTGGAATGTCCTGCCACTACGCTACGTACACCGATGATGAAGAAGTTCGTATTCCGAGCCGAGCCGGAGTGGCTGGAGGCGTTAAGAGCCCACGGTTTCACCCATCTCAATCTGGCCAACAACCACACGGTGGACCAAGGCCGGCGCGGGTTAGTGGACACGTGGCACAATGTGGAGCTGTATGGAATGAAGGCAGTCGGAGTGGGCAACACGATGGCGGAAGCCTCACAGCCCATCCTATTGGCGGAACATCCCCGCAAAGTTTGGCTGCTTGCCTCGCTGCAAATGGCGTTAGAGCACTTCCCGTATCTTCCCGAAGCCCCATCCGTCAATCAAGTATCCATCGACTCAATGCTGGTCCGCATTTGCGCGTTGCGCGAGGCTGACAGCACTGCCGTAATTGTGGTGTCGTTACACTGGGGGCAGGAACACACCTTGGTGCCGACTCCGATGCAGCGCAGTGCCGCCCGCCGACTGATAGATGCTGGTGCTGACGCCATAATCTGCCACCACACCCACACTCTGCAGACCATCGAGCAGTATCGCGGCAAGTCCATCTACTATAGTCTCGGCAACTTCATCTTCGACCAACATCAGGACATCAACCGCCGCACGTGCGTCCCGCAGCTGATGATTACTCGGGACAGCTTAATGGTGAGGGATAACTTCTTTACTTTTTGATTTTCCCAAATTGAAGCGTAACTTATAGATTCAAGTGGCAAAGTTATAAAAAATATTGGCGGGACAATAGGGAAAAAAGACCTTCGCGGTCTGTAGTTTAACGTATTTTGAATTTATTGTTATTGATTTTCTCCTTAAAAAATTCAATCGAATCGGTCGTTTGGGGCATTATGGGGACATTTTTTTCGTCGGGAGCGCGTCCATAATGGTTGTACATATAGTCGCACTGCTTGTCGGCAACCAATATTAATGCTACACAACTTCGTTCAGGTGTATCAGCCGCTTTACACGCTCGCGGTGTGTCTGCGCATTGCCCAACTATTAACTAATTGAGGGATTGGATATCCCTTTCGCCGCCGCGGGCGTCCTTGCAAACCCAAAAGACAATAAATCTGTCGGAATTATTTGAGACAGAGGTTATCCTCTATTATTCTCCCTATCATGCGTCTCAGCTCGTCAATCTTGCTTATAATTCCCGATTTTATCAATCAGTTCACGTATTGGCACAACCTCTATACCTTGTTTCATCTGCCAGCCTTCTGCCACAGGGGCGGCCACAAAAGAGTGCGTGGGTTGAATATCCTCTATAGCACTGTAGAAACCTTTTTGTAAGATTGGTGATAGTGTGCATTTGCATTCCACCGCAAAAACACTCCTTGCCTGTTTGACCACAAAGTCCACCTCTGCACCGTTTGTACTGCGATAGAATGTTATTTCTGCATTAGGGAAATGTCCCTTGATGTTGCTCGCCACTATCTGCTCCCAAACAGAGCCGAGTGCCATTGAACCGACGAGATCGTCATAGCCGTGTAGTTGTAGCAGAGACGTGGTGATGCCGGCATCAGCAACATAAACTTTTGGGGCTTTCACAAGACGTCGCCCAAAATTGGAAGAACACGGTGGAATGACGGTCACCATAAAGGTGTCGCTCAGCAAGTCAATATAGTTCTTTATAGTTACCGACGAAACGGACAATGCGTCGGCAAGGCGCGAATAGTTCGCCGTCTGTCCATTACTATGTGCAAGCATCTGCCAAAGGCGACGCATGGTGGATGGAGCGGCTCCTTGCCATTGAAGGAGATCGCGTTCGAGAAAGGTGCTGATGAAACTTTCCAGCCATTCCGATGACACCTTCGGAGAGGAGGCCATAATGCTACGAGGAAAACCGCCCATGAAAAGATAGTCGTTCAAAAGGCATCGCCCTTCAAGCTCTCTCCAAAGGAATGGTGTAAGCCGTTTATATACTATACGCCCTGCCAATGATTCCGAACTCTGGCGCAGCAAGTCGCGTGACGCCGAGCCGAGAATGAGAAAACGTCCGTTAGCTTCTCCATCATCAACCAGACTGCGTATAATGGGGAAAAGGTCGGGGCACCGTTGAATCTCGTCTAAACACACCAACTTATCGCTATGGTGGCTTAAAAACCATTCCGCATCTTTTAATTTCTGAAGGTCAGATGGCCTTTCGAGATCAAGATACAGACTATTCGGGATCTCTTTCACAAGATGTTTCACCATGGTCGATTTGCCACATTGTCGAGGCCCAAGCACGGCAACTACTGGAAAATTTTTTATAGCGTCACGAATTGCATATTCCTCTATTCTACTGATATATTCCATTTTTATCACTTTGAATTTACAATGCAAATTTAAAATTTATTTTTAAATTTGCATGGTTTTTGAATAAAAAAGTATCTTATTGCCTTTTTTTGAACTCAAGCGTTCAACGAAATTGGCATACAACAAAAAGGCGATGCTTTTTTGCATCGCCTTTTTCCTTGCGGAGAGTGAGGGATTCGAACCCCCGGAGGTGTTACCCTCAACGGTTTTCAAGACCGCCGCGATCGACCACTCTGCCAACTCTCCGCTGCAAAAGTACAATTTTTTTCAATATATTGCATTTTCTTCATTAAAAAAATCAAAATTCCATAATAATCAATTATTTTCGTATTTTTGCCGTCTCTAAAAAATCTTGTTTGATATAAATTGTAAATGGAAGAAAAAACAATTTTAGAAGAAAAAGAGGAAAAAGACGAACTATTCGAACATTTCAGGTTTGTGGTTGACAAAGGCACCGACCTGCTTCGTTTGGACAAATATCTCTTGCACTGCCTCGCTAACACTTCGCGCAACAAAATTCAGCAGGCGGCAAAGGCAAACTGCATTCTCGTGAACGGCAAGCCGGTGAAACAGAACTACCGCGTGAAGCCTCTCGACCAGATTTCAATACTTCTGCCGAATCCGCCGCACGAGTTTGAGATGCTCCCCGAAAATATTCCGTTGGATATTGTTTATGAAGACAACGACATTATCATAATAAACAAACCTGCGGGCTTGGTCGTTCATCCGGCATACGGCAACTTCACCGGAACTCTCGTAAATGCGCTGCTCTACCACTTTGAGGGCAAGAAAGGCACCAACGGCGAACCATTCTCTCCGATGCTCGTCCACCGTATTGACAAAAACACATCGGGGATTATGATTGTGGCGAAGAACGAAATCGCGCAGATGAAACTTTCTAACGACTTTTTCTACCATAACATCGACAGGAAATACAACGCATTGGTTTGGGGCGACTTCAAGGAAGACGAAGGGACGATTGAGGCTAATGTGGGACGCAACCCCAAAGACCGCCTTGTGATGACGACTTTCCCTGACGGCGAGAGCGGCAAACACGCCGTGACACACTACCGCGTTCTGGAACGCTTCGGATATGTTACACTCATCGAGTGCCAGCTCGAAACAGGACGCACCCACCAGATAAGGGTACACATGAAATCTATCGGACACCCGCTCTTCAACGATGAGTCATACGGCGGCGACCAG
>JAGCRI010000205.1 GCA_017964755.1 Bacteroidales bacterium
CCTGGCGAAATAGATGACAATGGTGAATGGAAGCCCTTGATTGAATATGATCCCAATAAATGGTGACGAGGCATTTTGGGGACATTATTCAGGGTGCTTTATCCCGAATAAATAATATAGCCGAGTGATATTGTTGCAGAATAGGCTTGTATATCGTTTCTTTGCCAAATTGAAATATCGTGTTTTTATCTGAATTATCTTGTCTGTTCACATAAAATTGAAACAAGATTGCCGTTCTTCCATTTTATACTTTTTATCTTAATCAACATATTATAAGTATTACAGAAAAATAGGTAAAACGAATTTTAAGACATGCTCTGAAAAATAAATTGTCATTTTTTTTAGGCAGAACAAAAATCTATAAAAAAAAATGGTATCTTTGGCACTTCAAATTATGTCAACATAACAAGAACAAAATAACTTAAAAATGGCAGAACAAATAAAAGGGAAAATCTCCCAAATCATCGGTGCGGTCATAGATGTTGCTTTTGATGAGGGCACCGTTCTTCCGGACATTTACGAGGCGTTGGAAATCACAAAACCGAATGGCGACAAGCTCATTCTTGAGTGCCAGCAGGACATTGGCGAGAACACCATGCGCTGCATCGCCATGGATTCAACTGACGGTCTGCGCCGTGGCATGGAAGTGGTTTCAACTGGTGGCATGATCTCAATGCCTACCGGCAACATTAACGGCCGTTTGCTCAACGTCATTGGCGAAAGCATTGACGGTATCGGCGCAATCGACTCAAAAGTGCGCAAGGGAATCCACGCCGCTCCCCCAACATTTGAGAACCTCTCAACATCTCAAGATGTGCTTTACACCGGTATTAAGGTCATCGACCTGATTGAGCCATACGCAAAGGGCGGTAAAATCGGTCTCTTCGGCGGTGCTGGTGTCGGCAAGACAGTCTTGATTATGGAGATGATCAACAATATTGCAAAGAAATATTCCGGTATGTCAGTCTTCGCAGGGGTCGGTGAACGTACCCGTGAGGGTAACGACCTGCTCCGCGAAATGATTGAATCAGGAGTTATAAAATATGGTGATGAGTTTAAGAAGAGCATGGAAGAAGGCGGCTGGGACTTGTCGAAAGTTGACAGGAAAGCCCTTGAAGACTCCAAGGCGACACTTGTTTTCGGACAGATGAATGAACCGCCTGGAGCACGTGCCCGTGTCGCCCTGTCAGGTCTTACCGTTGCCGAATATTACCGTGACGGTGATGAACAGTCAGGCGGACGTGACATCCTCTTCTTCGTGGACAACATCTTCCGTTTCACACAAGCCGGTTCGGAAGTTTCCGCATTGCTCGGCCGTATGCCTTCAGCGGTCGGTTACCAGCCGACTTTGGCTACTGAAATGGGCAGCATGCAGGAGCGAATCACTTCCACAAAACGCGGTTCAATCACATCGGTGCAGGCAATTTATGTTCCTGCCGATGACTTGACCGACCCCGCCCCGGCCACCACGTTCTCGCACTTGGATGCAACCACCGTCTTGAGCCGTAAGATTTCAGAACTCGGTATCTATCCGGCTGTTGACCCGTTGGATTCAACATCACGAATTCTTACGCCTGACATCGTTGGTGAAGAGCACTACCGCACAGCACAGCGCGTGAAGGAGACTTTGCAGAGATATGCTGAACTTCAGGATATTATCGCCATTCTCGGTATGGAAGAACTTTCGGAGGAAGACCGCAAGACCGTACACCGCGCAAGACGTGTACAGCGTTTCCTCTCGCAGCCGTTCCACGTTGCTGAACAGTTCACCGGCCTCGAAGGCAAATTCGTCAATATTGAAGACACAATCAAGGGCTTCAATATGATTTTGGACGGCGAAGTCGATTATCTGCCGGAAACAGCGTTCAACCTTGTCGGCACAATCGAGGAGGCTATCGAAAAGGGTAAAAAGGAACTTGCAGCTGCACAGAACTAAAAAGCGGATTTTTAACAAATTATGGGTTGGACAAACCATTCAACCCATAACTTTTTAAGATAAAAGTAAATGACATTAGAAATCATCACTCCAGACAAAGAGATATTCAAAGGCGAAACGTCTTTGGTGCAGCTGCCGGGCATTGACGGTTTGTTTGAGATTCTGAACAACCACGCACCACTTATTGCCGCATTGCGCAAAGGCAACGTGAAAATCCTTGATGAAAAAGAAGAACCTCAGTATTTTGAGATTACCGGAGGTGTGGTGGAAGTGCTCAATAACAGGATTTTAGTGCTGGCTGAGTAACCCGCGCCAATGTGCAGACAGTTTTTTTTAAGTATGGTTGCAGATATTAAAAAAAATTGTATCTTTGCAACCTCAAAAAATGAAAGATAAAAAATATTAAACAGTTATGGCAAAGAAAAATAAAGAAGCTCGTCAGCAGGTCATTTTGGAATGCACCGAGCAAAAGGCAAGTGGGGTCCCGGGAATGTCAAGATACATCACCACTAAAAACAGAAAAAACACCACTGAAAGATTGGAACTTAAAAAATACAATCCTTATCTGAAAAGAGTTACTGTTCATAAAGAAATAAAATAAAACGTTTGAGATATGGCAAAGAAAGTTGTTACAACATTGAAAAAAGAAGGTGGCGTGAGCTACACGAGAGTGATCAAGATGGAACGCTCTCCCAAAACCGGTGCTTACACTTTTAAAGAAGCAATTGTGGAATCCGGTAACGTGAAAGACTTTTTAGCTAAAAAGTAATATTTTTGTTTTCATGACTGAGGAAAAGTCGGGACAGTAATGTTCCGGCTTTTTCTTTTACAGACTGCAGCAATACCGTTGCTGAAAAGCAATTCGTCTGGTCGCTGCCCATCTGTTTCCGCTATTATCTTTCACTAATTCTTCAATGTCTTACATATCTCTATTTTTTGTAGTTTTGCAAGTTGAACATTTTTAGAAAAGATTAATCACTTAAAAATCATATTATGACAACTGTTGTTAGCGGCATCAGGCCTACAGGCTACCTTCATTTGGGCAACTATTTCGGGGCACTGCGCAATTTCATCAAAATGCAGGACGAAAATGACTGTTTTTTCTTTATTGCTGATTATCATTCACTTACGACTCATCCGAATAACAAGGATTTGAAGACAAATGTGAAGAATGTTCTGATTGACTATATAGCGGCAGGCCTTGACCCTGAAAAGGCCACGCTATATGTGCAAAGTGCGGTTCCGGAGGTCTGCGAACTGAGTCTTTTGCTTGCAATGAATGCATACGTTGGTGAACTTCAGCGTGTGGCCTCTTTCAAAGACAAGGTGCGCCGCCAGCCTAACAACGTGAATGCCGGACTTCTCACTTACCCTGTGCTTATGGCTGGCGACATACTGCTGCACCGCGCCGACAAAGTGC
>JAGCRI010000024.1 GCA_017964755.1 Bacteroidales bacterium
ACCCGTACTTTCCGAACAATCCATACCAACCGACTTACAATCCCGTGCCGCAGCAGCCGCAAGTCGGGCCGCAAATGCAGGTGGTCAGGGTGAACGGTCGCAACGGCGCACAGGCGTTTCAAATCGGGCCGAATAGTAGTGCGCTGCTTTTAGATGAATCAGGCACGATGGTATGGCTTGTGACCACTGACGGAGCATCCTATAAGACAGTTGCACCATACGACATTATGCCGCATCAGGACACACCGGCCCCCGATTACAGCGGGCTTGAAGACAGAATCAAGCGATTGGAGGACTTTGTGAATGAATACACCGGCGATACTACAGCAGCTTCAACAAGCAAGCCAGATGCCAAATCTACAGGCAGTCAAACAAATGCTGGGCATGGTACGTTCCGCAAATAATCCAGACGCCATGCTCCGAATGTTGGCGCAAAATAACCCGCAGCTTCGGCAGGCTATGGACTTGGTGGAACAAAGCGGAGGAGACCCAGAAAAGGCGTTCTACGCGCTTTGCCAACAAAAGGGTATAAACCCTCAGCAGATACTTTCAGGGCTTAAATAAGCCGTTTCTGGCTGTCTGACGCCACTTTAAGGCGAGGGAAGGTGATATGTAAATCAGCGTCCGTTGTGCGCAGGCGGGCGATGATGAATATAGATAGAAAGAGGGACAACAATGGACAATTCTATTATGCCCGTCCTCCCCGTGGGGAACAATGATGGTTTCGGTGGTTCCAACGCATTTTTCTGGGTGTTCGCTTTGCTCGTGCTCATGGGCGGCGGCTTCGGAAATGGCTGGGGCAACAACAACGGCGTAAACGCGCTGAACGCTGATATGCAGCGTGGCTTCGACCAGCAGAACACCATGGCGCAGACTCGTGACATCCTCGGTGCTGTCACCAGCGGCACGGCGCAGACTATTGCGGCTTCTACCGCTAACGCCACCAATGCTATCAACGCTATCAAAGACGGCAACGCCAGCCTGATTCGCGAGTTCGGCAATGTGGAAACCGCTCTGACCTCCCTTGCCGGTCAGCAGCAGTCTTGTTGCTGCGATATCAAGCAGCTCGTTCAGGGCACGTCCGCTGTCACTGATGCTGCTATCGCCGCTGCAAAGTACGAAACTGCCATGCAGATGGCGGGTATGGAACAGCGCATTACCGCGAAGATGGATGCCAACGAGATTACCAGTCTGCGCGACCAGTTGAACGCCCTGCAAATTCAGGCGGCAACATCCAATGTGCTGCGCTACCCGAACAGTTGGTCTTACAACGGTGGTTACTTCCCGCCCATGGTCGGCTGCGCCTGCAACAACATCTAAATGACCACTAACGCCCCAACGGCGAGGTACGGCGGCGGGGCAGTTGCTTCGCCGCTGTTTTATACATTAAATAAAACTGAAAGGATTGAATAATATGTCAAGGTCACTTATACAGACCACTAACCAGACCACACAGCCCGTCGCGGTCAATTCCATTATCTCCCTCGGCTCCGTACAGCGTCGGTTCGGTTGTAACTGCCGCCTGTCTGGCAACGCCATTGAATGCGTCGGCGAAGGCTATTACAAAGCTGATGTCAACGTGTCCATAGCGCCTACCGCCGCTGGCCCTGTTACCATTGCGCTGTATAACAACGGTGTTCAGATTCCCGGGGCGATTGCCTATGGCTCTGTGTCTACCGCTGGGAATTCCACCACGCTGCCCATTGAAACAACGATACGGCAGGGCTGTTGCTGCGATAGTGCCGATAGCCTTACGGTTGTTTTGCTGACTGGCGCGGGTGACGTCCAGAATATCTCCGTTCGCGTCGAGAAGGCTTGATGGAGGGCTGCTATGAAAATCATCAAATGCCTGTCCGAGATGATAGGGGAGGAAATAGCGGATGCCCGCAAGTATGCCGAACATGCCTTGAAGTACAAAGATGAACGGCGCGGGCTTGCCGATGTTTTCTACCAACTATCTACGGAAGAAATGAAGCACATGAAAATGCTCCACAGCGAAGTTGCTAAGATAATCGCGGAATACCGCGAGGAAAACGGCGACCCGCCAAAGGAAATGCTTGCCGTGTACGACTACCTGCATGAAAAGCACATTGAAGAAGCGGCAGAAGTCAAGGCAATGCAGGCTCTTTATCAAGAACAGCGATAGCGTTATTGTGTTTTCCTACGCCTCGTGCTATAATGCTGTAGAGGTGGTTTTATGAATAATCAGACGCAGGACAATGAATGTATGCCCGCGCAGAGTTGCCATGAACCAAAGCAGGAAACACAAAAAGGACACGGAAGCATGTTGCCGTTCGGACGCGAAGCTGTTGACCAATGAAAAAAGCCCTTCCATTTCGGAAGGGCTTTTGCTTTACGCAGCCTTGGGTTTCTCCCAATCGTAGGAGGCGATTGCCTTTTCGAGTGTAGCTTCACCCTGCTCTGCGAGCTGAACGAAGTCGAACACCTTCTCGCTCCAACCTGCGATGATGTTTGTCTTCGCGCCGTGGAACTGCTGCGTGCCGTAGCCTTGCAGGTCAATGGCGTGCACCCACAGGTCGCAGCCAGATTCGCGCCGGTAATCGTCAGCAAGTGACTGTACGGTCTTGTGGCTATACCACGTATAACCGCTGTTGCACATGTTGTCGCTGATGATGATGATGCGGTCGGCCTTGATGCCATCACGCTTCATGGCGACAAACGGCAAATCCATGTTGGTGCCGCCGCCCGGTGCGGACTTGTTTACCACGGTGTCGAGGATAGCCGCCCTGCGGGAAAGCGGGACGCGGGTCAGGCTGGTGTCGAAGGTGTAGAATATGCTGTTGTCGCATATCCGGTTGGCAATCAACCCCAGCAACATGCCGATTTCGACGCACCGCACATCGGACTTGTTGCTTACCGTGCCGCTCATGGAGCCGGAGACATCAACGGCGATAACCGTTGTGCCGTGCAGCCTCGGCAGGTTCGCTGTGGCGGCGTCTACGGCGTCTTCCAGCGCGTCCAGCCCACGGCTGCCAGCAATGCTGCCTACCTGCTTATAGGCGGACAGGAAGCGGAATGGAAGCTGCTTGGAACGCCGTACTGCGTCGGGGTTCTCAATGGTCGCCCACACCTTTTCGATATTACGCGGCTTGGCGTTGATGATGTTGCGCAGGTTGCGCAGCAGCGCCATGTAGCCCACCTTGCCGCTGTCGATAAGGTTTTCCCACGTCTTGCGGTTGTTGCCGTTCGCGGAAAGCTGTGTCTCCCACGTGACAGGGGTTTCCAGCTTGCCTTCGAGCAGGCGCTTCCACATCGCGGATTGCGCGTCATCCCTCGGGGCGGGGCGGCACAGACACAGCAGGTCGCGCATCTTCACGGTCTTGCCTTCGCCCTTGTACTTGGCAAGGGTGTACTCGTCGAAGCCGCCGAATACGTCCTCGATGCCCTTGCGCAGACTGTTCGGAATGGGCTTGCCGAACGTATTGAGGTAGAACGCCATCAATTCGGTGGCGTCATCGCCGCGCAGGGTGATGCCCCTGACGGTCTTGCGCACGTAGGGCTTGCCTTCCGGCTCATGCGCGAGGTATGCGGTCAGCACATGGGCGACTGAACGCATATTGAACACGCGACGGGCGTATACGGCAAGGCGTGACACGAAGTCTGCGTCCTGCTTGATAACCCGCTGGATGGTCTCAGCCATGTCCTCGGAGTTGTCCCCATAGAACTTCGCTTCATTGAAGAAGGAAGTCAGGACTTGCGTCACCAGCTTGGCCTTATCGGTCATGCTGTAGGCTACGTGGCCGTCTCGGTTGGTTGTCTTGATGGTGTTGGTGCTGTTGAACTTGCTCATGTTACCACTCCTTTTCAGTTTCGCATTGCGAACAAGATTAAAAGCCGAATGTGAGATTCGAACTCACAACCTATCGCTTACAAGGCGATTGCGCTGACCGTTGCGCCAATTCGGCATGATAGCCCGCCTTCAATTATTGCCCACGGCAGCTAACCGTGTACGCCAATAACAGGCGGGCACCCGCGTCAACGAGAGAAGACGGAGGCTTGGCTTATAGCCCGTGAAAGGAGCCACAATGAGTGGCAAGTGGGCCGGGTGGGATTCGAACCCACACTTACTACGTCCTGAGCGTAGCCCCTCTGCCGGTTGGGGTACTGGCCCATGGTGGGTAGGGATGGACTCGAACCATCGGTGTTTCTTACGTCGTGAGTTTACAGCCCACTGCAATCGCCACTATGCACACCTACCCACGTGGTAGCAGCGCAGGGAGTCGAACCCTGAGAATTTCGGTTTTGAGCCGAACACGTTTGCCAATTACGTCACGCTGCCATAAATGGTGCGGGTGCCTTTACCGTCATGCTTGCAATATCTGTTTCACACTTTGACCGTAGCACGTGTACTAATCATTGCGTTTAACGGCCCGCTGGTACCGGATTTCGGATTTGAACCGAAACTATCAGCGTCCTTAGCGCTGTGCCTCTGCCGTTGGGCTAATCCGGCGTAGTGGCGGCAATGGGAGTCGAACCCATAGGTTGTACAGATTTTAAGCCTGATGCGTCTTCCAGTTGCGCCATGCCGCCATAAAAGCGGGGAGTAGAAGATTCGAACTTCTGGAACCTTGCGGCTCAACGGATTAGCAATCCGCCCCGATAAACCATCTCCGGCAACTCCCCAACTGTGGTGTCCCTGATTGGATTCGAACCAACGACTCGCGGATTAAAAATCCGCTGTTCTTCCAACTGAACTACAGAGACAAAGCGCCGGGTGTAGGATTTGAACCCACGTGACATTACGTCCAACGATTTTCAAGACCGCCGCCTTAGACCGCTCGGCCAACCCGGCATGAAAGGTTGCTGCGCCATAGGAGTTCCACCTATGGGGCTTGCAAAACATGGCTTTGTACGCACTACGCAGCTTTGGTCTGAATGGCAGGATTCGAACCTGCGACCCTACGCTCCCAAGGCGTATGCGCTGCCAAACTGCGCTACATTCAGATGATGGTGGGAACCCCGGGACTTGAACCCGGAACTGTACGCTTATGAGGCGCATGTTCTGCCGATTGAACTAAATTCCCATAATGCCGGTCTATTCCCGGCTGTCAGGGTTCCGTTACGGTCTGCTTGCATGTCCTCGCCCTGTGTTTGCACTAAGCCGCGTGACCGCCTGCGGGGCACCTTATCCCTCCTTCTGGTGCCAGATGCTTTAAGAGGGGGCATCATTGGTCGTGGATTTTGGATTCGAACCAAAGACCCTCGGCATATCAGACCGATGCGCTACCAACTGCGCCAATCCACGAAATCGCCGGTAAACCGCATGAATGTAAACCCGGCTCCATGGCCTTGCTGTCGCAGGCTTCTACAGCGGCAGCGTGGCCGCCTCCACTCTACGCTCCAGCCGTGTTTTACTTGCTATCCCGATATACGGCTCCGTTAGACGTATACCTCTGGATGGATGCAAGCGGTTTCCCCACGTCGGTCTCTTTCCCGACTGCCATTGCGGGTGAGGATTTGCACCTCACATGTATGCAGAGAACCAATGGCCTCACGGAATCGAACCGTGTCTGCATTCCTCCAATGCCCTTCATAGCGTCTACCTATTCCGCCACCGCAAGTGACATCCCGCCTTGGTTGCAACTACTTTCACCACCGTGCGGCCACAACCCGCCGCCGTGTGGTTTCCGTCAAGGCAAGGTAACATTCTGGCTCGCCGTGTCGCGGCGAAATCGTCCCCTTGTACTTCGGGGAAAGGCACCCTTGCCACCACAGGACAAGTGCGCAGCGGCAGCACCGGGGCTCGAACCCGGGACTCCACGCTTAACAGGCGCGTGTTCTACCAACTGAACTATACTGCCGATAAAAAGGCAAACTCAATGACGAATTCATAATCGGTAAACTGCCGATAAATTGGCTGTCATAGATTACAAGTCTATTGCGAAGGAACCGATTATTGCAGTGCATTTCGTTTGCCGTTGTGCGTTCCCCGTTACGGCTCGTCACTGGCATGTGCGGCCCTTACGGTGGTAACGCTTGGTATGGCAGATAAAAGGCGGACTTGGTATGCTATTACGTGCTCTACCATCTGAGCTACAGCGATTACTCCCATGGAGCCACACCCGCTGGCGGGATTCGAACCCGCGACATCGCGATTATCAGTCGAAGTAACCAATTCCTACAATGCTGCCATTTGTGTGGGCTTGATAATTTCGGTTGCGGTTAGCCCTTTCGGGCATTGTTGGACTCGAACCAACCATTATTGATTTTCAACGTCAATTTTTCATCCTGCGAAGTAACCGCCGCCTGCAATGCAAGCCCATTGGTATGAATAGCGGACAAAATCGTGAACAGTCAGATGCCTTATCACCCTTTCGTTGGTAACAAGGGGCCGTTTCCGGCAGTAGTTGCTATTTTCGGTTAGCTCACCGCCCATTTCGGGAAATTGCCATTTTGGACAGATGGCGAACTGCATTGAGAAGTCAATACATTGTCTTATATCGAAGTAACTGTTCCCTACAGTTCCGCTTTTCATCATTATGACAAACGGATAAATTCTATGGCAGAATTATTCGCCCACGCAAACAACGTGGTCTTATAATCGAAACGCCTTTTCGAAGTAACTGCCATATACAATGCCGTCTGTTTTCGGTTTTCAAGGTGCTTGGACGGATAAAATCGAATCGGTACGTAACAGCGCTCTAACCAACTGAGCTACCACTCGCATACAGGCGAGTGGACAGGGCTCGAACCTGCGACCTCTGGCTCCACAAGCGAAGTAACCGACATCTACAATGCCGTCCCGCATCATCTCTGATGCAAGTATTATGATATCACAACGCAAGCGTTTTGTCAAGGGGTAGTATTATAACAATTTACTATTGATTCGTGATACGTTATATGCTATAGCTTATAACTTGGGGTATATGACCAGTTTCATGCCCTTTGCTGCGCTTTCCTTGCCCGTTGCGCGGTGAAATTTCTCATAGTCTACCTTTTGTATAATGGACTTTAGCAGCCGATTTTTTTCTTCTGCGGTTTCGGCGTATTGATATGCGTCAATAACTTTCTCCACGTCCGGCAGAATTGCGTTTATGGCTTTTGAAACAGGCGGGTACAACTTTTCTGTCATTTCCTTTTCTATGGCAGATGCTTGCCGCGTCAACAATGCTTTCTGTTCGGAATATTCGGCAGGGGAATACACCCCGAGTTCTACCAGCTCTCTTGCCTTTGCAAGCCGTGCTTGTACGGTGTCGAGCTGACGCTTTAAGACTTCGGTCTGTTTTTCGTCTATGACAGGCGCTTTTTCTTCGACCACGGCATAGTCGGCGCACCATCCTTTTAGAATCTCCAATATTCCCGCTTCGATTATATATATGGGTGCCCCGACTGTCGGGCATTCATGGGTCAGGCACGTCAAGCTCACGCCGCGCTTGCTATTTGCCTTTTGCAGCACCTTGCCGCACACAGAACAGACCACCAACCCCGCAAGCGGATTAGACAATGGTTTGTTTATGTTTTTCCTTGGCACGGCACGGTTGTTTGAAAAAATCCCTTGCACTCTATCGAATAGTTCCTTTGAGATGATAGGCGGGTGGGCGTTCTCGATGACGATTGCGCCATTGGTGGATATCGGGCGCTTGGTTTTCTTGCCGTTTTCGAACGTCACAACCGTCTTGGTCTTGCCCCATATGTTTGTACCTATATACACAGGGTTGCTAAGTATACGCCTTACCGTGTTTGGGAAAAACTTGTACCCACGATTGGTGCGAATTCCCATGTCGTTTAGCTGCGTCGTGATTGCGGTATACCCCAACTGGCGGTTGGCATATTCCTCAAACATCATTTTGACGATAGGGGCTGTGTCTGGGTCGGGCACAATGGTTATCTGCTTGCCGTTCTTGACTTTCTGATAGCCGAACGGTACGCGGGTATGAATGTAGTTGCCCGATTCAGCAGACCTGATTCTGCCCTGCATTAGCCGCTGCGCAATCTTCCGATACTCAAACCGTGCAAAGAACATGCTGAAATCCAGCATATCCTCGTCGGATGGGCTTGCTGGGTCTATATCCCGCGCGGGCGTTATGATAAGGCAATGCCCCGCAATGAACGTGTACTTGATAATCTCTTGGTCAATGCTGTCACCACGTCCGAGCCTGTCCACGTCATTGACAATCACACCCGAATATAGCCCCTTCTTCACGTCGTCAAGAAGGAGCTGCATCTGCGGCCTTGCGGCTA
>JAGCRI010000025.1 GCA_017964755.1 Bacteroidales bacterium
ATGCTGATTGGTTTGATACCGTGTCTCATCGGTGCCGGTATATATGCTGGCATTCTTATGGCGGATGCTTAGAAAATTCAGGCGTTTATTTCCATCATTTCTACAACTGGGATGTCATTTTCTTCAAAGCGGTTTTTAGTCTTTCCGAAATTAATGGATTTGAATGAAAACAATATTCAAATATGGAAATATCTGTAAAAAAAAATATCCGAATATTGTTTTGCTTATAAATTGTTGGACAAAAAGAATTTACGCCAACGGACATCTATGAAAATTGAAAATACAGCTAAGCTGTTGGAAATAAGAAAAAAACATATACATTTGCAGCGGCAACTTTTTAGAGCTGCAAGGTCTGGAAAACTGGCAAGAAAAGAGTAGAAAAGAAGTTCCCAATAGTTAGTGTCATGAACAAATATTTCCTCATAATATTATGCTTGATATTGTCGCTGAGCATTTCTGGGCAGAATAGTTCCGACTTTTATTACACAGAAGCATACAAGCAGGTGGATTTCAATCGCGATGCATTCTTTGCTGAAGATTTTCATACCATTTATTATGGAATAACAGATTGTAATTGGTTGGTGGGTAGCAATTTCATTGTCAAGGGCGAATACAATATTTACCAATTTGATCGCCATCGCTATGGGGATTTATATCCTGATTCGGTAGGGTTTGTAAGGGAGATTATCTTGGTGAAAGTAAAAGATGGTTTTATTGAGGAAAGTTACTTTATCCCCTGCGATTGGAAAGAACCTCCGGTAACGGCAGGCGTGCTGGTTTCCCATCAACGCATACCTTTTAAGAAAAGAATCAGTATCAAAAGGCTGAAATTCGCGCATATAGGGGATTCTTATTTAGACAAGGATTCTATAATTGACACTGAACGATTTGGAAAGATGAGATACCTCATGTTCCCAAGTTTCTCCTATCGTTATCCGAAATCTATTCATGCTGAATAGGATGAATTTCCATACTCTCCACCAGAATAATGGCCGCAATTCTCATCCTCATATCATACTTACTTATATAATAATGAGTACAGAAATCCAATAAATAAAAACAATGAAACACACAATGATTTTTGCAATGCTCATTTTCATTTCATCAATGATGAATGCGCAAATTGACGAAAAAGAATTCCTGCTTAATATTAATGATTTTGGGGCAAAGGAGATCAGCAGCGACGGTGCTATATCATATTGGGATTTCAACGACTTGGATGCCTCTATCATTCCCTATCTCATTGAGCATATAGATGATTCACTTTGGCAAATGTCTTCTTGTGATATAGATCCATATTCATCCTATATACCCAACGTACTAATAGGGGAATGCGTTGTAAAATACATTGAAAAAATTGTCAATCCGGAATTCGCATTTGAACGTATCACCAAAAACGGAAAAGTCTATTCATTAACATTTGATGATATGATTATTATCAAAGAATTATATGAAAAATGGTGGCAAGAAACAAGTGAAAACCAACAGAAACCAATAAGTGGTAGTGCACTTGATGGAACCGAGTTTAAGTGGGAACATTGTCCAAATGTACGTAATTGAAAATTCCACCACGAAAACATCCCAAAATTCGCAGGGGATTTCGGTATTTCAGGAATAAAAATCGTGGGGGATTTTGTTTTTTTTACTGCTTTTTCATTGTATATCAGAAACATATATCCCGGTTCTGCATGAATTTGGGATATGTCTATTCCAACTCAATCTCTTTGACTGTACCTTCAGGACTGCGGAAGATATAATTTGTCACTTTTCCCTGACGCATGAGAAGAATATAAGTGCATAAATCAGGAATTTCGACCCCGTTAACGCTTATCAGGTAATCGCCAGTGCGAAGCCCTTTTTCGTATGCGGCTGTCCCGTTGCGCACCACCACTTTCACCGCACCGAGAGTGTCACCGGCCTCAGCAAGAATACAACTCATACCGAAACCCCTGTTTGCCGCCGTTATTTCATAATTCCCATTGTGTGGAAGAAATACGAAACTCTTTTTCGGCGCATCTATAATCAGTGAAGTGTGTTCCAAAATGGCCGAACCGATTAACCTTTTGTGAGTGGCGGTTGAGATCCACACATCTTTGAACACAAGGTCGCCCAATCCAATTTCAGGGACATGCAGCTCCCCGTTTACAACAGAATCCAAAGATGCCCCGAACAATCCGGCTCCCGTCATAACGGTCGTATCCACATTCATCGTCATTTCATCAAGTTGCTGCTTTATCTGGGGATTCTCTTTTGCCCAAATATCCAGCAAATGCTGGGGAAGACTGAACCAGCCGCCTATGTATCCTGAGTCGAAATCCAATTTTGCACGAACAAACGGGAATTGCACCCACACCTTTGGATCAGGCTTTGAATAATGCTTGTATTTCACCTTTAGATGGCCTTTTTCCTCCTTGACAAAAAACCGCTTGCGATCAGTCACAATCATCAGACTATCCTTGGTGTCGAACTTGAACGAAATGCCTTTCACCGCAAAATCAAAACCCAAGGCGCCGTCAATGATTCCACACGTGTAGTCGCTTAACCCGTCAGCGACAACCAGCGGGTAATCCGTAATGGTGAGGCTTCCAATTTTCATGGAAGGAATCTTCATAATTGCCGTCTTTTTCCTTTTATTTTGGGAATCAACAGTGGTTGTGCTGTCGCCCGAAGGTGCCATCCAATCCTCTTCTTCTCCAATCCAAAATCCCGTATTCGCGCCCGTGTCGAACATCAAATTCTTAATCTTTCCATCAATCTCCACAGGTATTATGATGGCTCCGTTCCACATTTTTATTTTTATGGTATCGACAAAATTTTTCCTCCCGATGCTGAAATCCCTTATCAGTTTCTGTGCCGAAGTTTGCGATAAACCAATAATAGTCAGCAAGATAATGGTGATAAAAGTCCGAATAGGGCGAGAGTGTTGCATTTTGCTTTTTTGCAAAGATATAAAAAATCAAATCTCATGTCGAGACTATTTTTTTGTATTTTTGAAAAATCTTGAAAAAACTTAAAAACATGAAAAGACAACATATTATTCTCCTCATCATCTGCAGTCTGATTGCATTTTCTTCCTGCCGACAAAATGAAGTTGACCTGACAAAAAGAGCTGAAGAATTGTGCCAGTATATTCCTGACCATCAGTTGTTGGAGAAATCGAAAGAGTATTTGACTGCCGATTTCTATGCCGTGTTGGACACGATGTTCAACCATCTCCCCGAACACGAGGCCATGGACCACGAATGGCTCTATTTTTTTGTGACCGGCAACGGCGGCACCATTGCCGATTATGAAGTGGTCAGCGTGAACCAGACCGATGATTTACACGCGGTCGCAACCATAAAAGTACGGCAAAAATGGGAGGACGGCTCTTTTGACGAATCAACTGATATTGAGGAACATACGCTTTATATGGAAAAGGTGGACGGGGTGTGGCTTATGTCAGATTTCGACGGGCACAAGGCCGACTGTATCCGCCACATTGCCATTAACCGGAAGGAACAGGCTGTCCGCCAAGCCATTAGCGATTATTTGGTGAACAAAATAGCCCCCCAATATTTGCAGGGAGAAATATGCATCCCGACTTTGATGATGGTGCATGAAACCGATTCCTGCGTTTGGGGCGATTTCTGGGTGTTTTGGTACAATCTCGTCGGTGACACGCTCAAGACAGTCTCCGGCGGCAACCACTCAGGACTGATGACTTTGAGCCAAGAAGATGGGGCGTTTAGTGTGACTTCTTTTGAACAAGTGGAAGACGGGACGAAAAACATTGCGAGTGCCAAACGCATCTTCGGCGAGTATTACGATGTTTTCTCAAATATGCACTCCAATCAAGATGTCCGCGAAGCTGTGCGGCGGGAGCAGCTGCGCGAATATGTCAGCCGCCACGACATTCCTGTACGTTGCTACCAAGACTACGGCTGGGCGGCGGTAACGTTTTGAACACATTTGTTAAATCATAAATATCATGAACCGAAGCATCAGAATAGCAGCCACGCAAGACCTTGCCGATATTATGCGTGTCATAGATGCCGCAAGGGAGATTATGCGGCGGTCGGGCAATACGGAGCAGTGGGATGACGGATACCCTTCCGAAGAAGTCATCACCGGTGATATTGAAAATGCCGGGGGCTTCGTAATTGAAGATGCTGGGAGAATTGTCGGCTACTTCGCTTTCCTGCCGTCTCCGGAGCCATCTTACAAGCAGATTTATGACGGAAAATGGCTTGATGACACCCGCCCTTACCACGTTGTTCACCGCATTGCAAGTTATCCCGATGTTCACGGCGTGTTCAGCAGCATTATGGATTTCTGTTTTTCTCATGAAACGAATATCCGTATTGACACTCACCGCGATAACAAAATCATGCAGCACAACATTCTGAAACACGGCTTCACCTATTGCGGCATAATTCATTTGTTGGTCGGCGGCTTGCGGCTTGCGTATCAGAAGATTATTTGAAATATTTGGGATATGAGTCATAATTGCATAGTGTATAAAATTTTACTTTTATTGTATCTGACATTGTCTGTACTCCGTGGCACTGCCCAACAATATTATTTCGGCGTGCCCAATTACGATGGATATGTCCCGGATTCATCCAGAATTGTACTTAATCCGTTGCCTTGGAATTATGACGGGCGTTTGTGGACTGAACCGATGCCACGCTATTTGGAACCGCTCAAGAAATTTCTATATGAGCATCCTTATCATAAGTGCAACTTTTTACTTTACTATGGATACAGTGATAGTGAACATAATATGGATTTTACTAAATATCAAGGAATGTGCCTTTCGTATTATTTCACTTCAGAGGATACAGCATTCGGCCGAAAATACTTAAATGAAGTTGTTCCACATCCGCTACCGAATCCGTTGTTCATTAATCTTCAACCCGATAGCAGTGAGAAATTGTATAAAAGTGAAATAATGTGGAGTTACAAGAGTTGTGTTATTGTTGAACTTATAAGACAAAAAGATATTTCTAAAATGGTGCAGCTCTCTGTCTATTACGCTGCCCCAAGTGACGATTCAGACTTTGACATTGCTCCGAAATTTCCCGGAGAAATTGAAGGACTATACGACTTTCTTTCCCAAAAAATGGACTATTCTGTTGTGGGACAGTCAAATGTGTCAGGCGTAGTTCAGGTGGAATTTTATATTGAGCCAGATGGGAGCATTACCTCTCCTGAAATCAAAAAGGGACTGATTCCGGCTCTTGACGAACAAGCCCTAAAGATTGTCAGCGAAATGCCGAATTGGCAGCCGGCACTCAAACATGGACGTCCCATGCGTTGCCGCTACAGGCTCCCACTCTATTATTTAAACAGGTGAGTTTTCCTGGCTGGCGGCAGGAATCCAATCTGACTCATTGTGACGTGCCATCGTGTGATTGGCGCAAACGGAAACCTTACTGGCTATAGCGGCGGAATGCACAATAAAATTACCCTTTTAAGGTCGGAGGTGAATAATTTCATTTGATTAAGGTCGCACTCTTTTAGTTTTTTATATCTTTGCATAATGAAAATATAAAACAGACATCAAATTTTTACTCAAAAGTCTGAATTTAATTTGCAAGTATGAAAAAATTATTTCTGATAGCGGGTCCGTGTGTTGTTGAAAGCCGTGAAATCACTTTTCAGGTCGCCCGCGAGGTGAAAGCAACATGCAAAGATTTGGATATCCCTTGCTTTTTCAAGGCTTCTTACAAGAAAGCCAACCGCTCATCACTCGATTCTTTTACCGGAATAGGGAATGAAGAGGCTTTGGAGATACTTGGCGAGGTCAAGCAAGAACTCAAATTGCCTATAGTAACAGATATTCACACAGAAGCTGAAGCCGCATTCGCCGCACGGGTCGCCGATGTGATTCAGATTCCGGCGTTCCTCTGCCGTCAGACAGACCTCTTGGTTGCAGCTGCAAAAACCGGAAAAACCGTTAACATAAAAAAAGGTCAGTTCCTTTCGCCAGAAGCTATGAAGTTCGCTGTCGGCAAAGTACGGGCGGCTGGAAATCAAAATGTTATGATAACAGAACGTGGAACTTCATTCGGCTATCACGACCTTATTGTCGATTTCAGAGGTGTCAAAGCCCTTAAGAGTAACAACTGTCCTGTGATTTTGGATTGCACGCATTCGCTACAGCTCCCTAACCAGACAGAAGGCGTTACAGGCGGGCGTCCGGATCTTATTGAAACCATTGCAAAAGCTGGCGTTGCCGTTGGCTTCGACGGCTTGTTCATCGAAACCCATCCGGACCCTTCAAAAGCATTGTCGGACGGAGCAAATATGTTGCCTCTCAATGAATTATATCCTCTGCTTAAAAAATTGACAAAGATAAGAAAAGCGATAGAAGATGAATAATATCAAAGCATTCCAGCTTTATTCCTTTATTCTGCCAATTATTATATTGTTGTTGCAAAATGTTGAAGCACAGGAAATTGTGTTTGACAATACATACGGTTTTGCAGATTATTCGGCAGGGAAGAGCATCGTGCAGCTCTCTGATTCGGGATACGCATTTATGGGCTCAACCGGCTTTGCGGAAGGCAACTCGCAACTTCTTTTTGTCAGACTCGACAAGAATGGCGTGCCGCTGCATTTCAGGCAGACCGCTGATGCTGACAAACTCTATGACGGCCGGATGATGCGTATCGCAGCAAACGGTGATTATCTGATAACCGGTACTTTGCGTGACGGCACACAGCCATACGCCCCATTTTGCATGCGTATTGATACTTTTTTCAATATTATATGGAGCACGATTGTCCCGGCAGACGACTGGGCTTTCGGAAATTCGCTAATAGAGCTTCCTGACGGTTCCATTGCGGTGGCCGGTGAAACATACGACACAGATTCAACTGGAGCTGATGCACTATTCCTCCGCTTCTCCCAAAATGGCGACCTCGTGGCAAAGCGTGCAAGCGGGCTGCCCGGTAATGATGGTTATAACTCTTTGGAAACTATTGATTCAGCTTCTTTGCTTGTGGCCGGATTCCGCAAAAGTACAGTCTCGAGTGATACTGTTCCGTTTTTCGCGTCTATTGATTTTGACGGGAATGTCACAAATTTACGGTCTTTTGAAGAATATAAGACAAAAGCTGTTGTCAATCATGCAATTATGGATTCAAGAAAGAATATCGTATGTGTCGGATATACTATGATGTATGATACTTTGGGCTATTCTGATTTTTTTATGATGACTTTTGATACTGCAGGTAATTACATAGCTGACCTTTATGTGGATTTGCCAATGTGGGCGGGGGCAGATGACCTTTACAAATCTGTTGGCGTTACCCCAGATGGGAATATTTTTGCTGCGGGGACCTGCGCGGGTAACAATTATCTGCAGCCCAGTATTTTAGTGCACCTGTTGGACAAGGATTACAATTGGGAGGATGGTACTGTCCGCACGGGGCATGATGTTAAAAAAAGCGATGTTTTATCACAACTCGTTACGACATCAGATGGCGGTTGTATAATGATAGGCACAACAACTGACCTTGGTTCGCACATTGCCGACATTTTTATATTTAAATTAGGACAAAAACCGTCAGGGGAGTCGCCAATACAGCATTATCTGCCTGTGGAGCATTTCGAAAACAAGTCGGATTTTGAAATTTATCCCAATCCTGTGTCAAATATCGCACATATTTCATGGAAGGAAGCTCCTCAAGGGAAGACCCGAATTTCGATTTATGATATGGCAGCGCACAAATTGCTTTCACTCGAACATGATTTTTCAGTTGCGCCCGATTTGACGATACATCTACCGGACATTCCTTACGGAAATTATATTTTGGGAATGCAAAACGGGAGAAGTAAATCCTTTAGGAAAATAGTTATAACACATTGATTAACAGCTGAGCTGCCACGTCTTTAATGTGGTGTATGATGGTCCGTCACTGTTTAGCCGGCTTTGTATCAGAGAAAAGCTGCTGATGGTGATTGTCTGCTTGCAAGTGACAGAGATTTTCTCGAACTGCTGCCAGAAAAAGCGGGTGCTGTTAAGTTTTCTGATTCTGCCCAAAGTTACGTGTGGTACAAAATTGCCATTGTACGGTTCAAATCCGAGATCTGTTATAAGTGGCTCCACTTGCAAAAACAGCTGGCGCAATATGTCAAACTGCTCAAAGCCAAGCCAAACCACTTCGGGGTGATGACGGCAGCCGAATATGCCAATTTTGTCAAGTGTGAGGTCAAATTGCGGAAATCGTGTGAAAACCGCTTCCAGACCATTCTCTATTGAAGGTATCTTTATGTCAGGGGTTTTGCCTATAAAACGCAGGGTAAGGTGGCGCACGTCATCTTTCACCCATGTAATCTTATCTGCGAAAGTTACGTTTTCCAATTTCTTTTGAATCTCAAGAAATTGCGGAGACAAAGATATGTTAGTGCCGATGAACAGTCTTTTCATTCGGAGAGGCGGTTATGCAAAATGTCGAGTGCGAGGTATATTGCATTGCGGAACGACTCGCAAGAAGCGATATTCTGGCCGGCGATGTCGTATGCTGTGCCGTGAGCGGGGGAGGTGCGTACGATAGGAAGCCCCGCCGTGAAATTCACGCCGCCGTCCATCGACAGCACTTTGAAAGGTATCATCCCTTGGTCGTGGTACATTGCGAGGACAGCATCAAACTTGCGGTACTGCTCCGCTGCGAAGAATCCGTCTGCCGGGAATGGCCCGAAAGCATTGATCTTTTCGGAAAATACCTGTTCAATGGCCAGCTTGATTATTTCGGACTCCTCTTTCCCGATTTTGCCGTTATCGCCGGCATGCGGATTAAGGGCAAGTACGGCAATTTTTGGGTTTGTGCAGAGAAAATCCGTCTTCAAAGATTGGTTTAGGATTTTTATCTTTTTAATTATCAATTCTTTATTGATATTCTGTGCAACCTGTTCTATTGGCAGATGGTTTGTTACGAACCCCAGCCGCAGATTTTCGGAAACCATCATCATCAAAGAGTCTTTGGCTCCGAAAAAATCGGAGAGAAACTCGGTATGTCCCGAAAAATTGAAACTCTTTTCCGGCATCACACTTTTGTTGATTGGGGCGGTAACAACAGCATCTATCATTTTTTCTTTCAGGTCTTTGCAGGCAGCTTTCAGGGCAAGTTCAGCCATTCGTCCGCTAGTTGGTGTCGCCACGCCGAGTTCCACTTTCACCTCTTCGTCTGACAGGTTAAGAAGATTGGCCTTCTTGCTGTTAGCCTGCTGCACAGATTTCACGACCTGCATTGTAAAATCGTTAAGGCCGAGTGTCTTTTTGTGGAAAGCCGCCACTTTGCCGACACCATATACAATCGGCACGCACAAATCGAGTATTCGTGAGTTGGCGAGTGCTTTCATGATGACTTCGTAGCCTATGCCGTTAGTGTCGCCTTGTGTTATTCCTATTTTCAACAATGGTAAGTTCTCTTCCATTTTCAAGTGATTTTAGAGGTTTAATAATGAAAATTACTGCCGCCGACAAACTCGCGCAAGATAGAAGTGCTCGGAATATCCTTTTCTGGAATAGTTTTAAAATAACTTAAAAATTTGAGCAGGCGTTTTGCCTCGGCATATTCGGGTTCGGTTTCGGGAACGTCCTTAAGTATTTGCATAGCGTAAGGTTTCAGTACTCCGAGATCGCAAATTAGCGATGAGTTGAACATCACATCGGCGTTTTCCTGAAACGGGAATATGTTGCGGTCTTCTCCAAGACGTACACTTGGCCAGCGGCGAAGTGTGTCAAGAGCCGAATAATTGCGGTATTTTGCATCTCGTACTATCCTGCGGATCAGTCTGTTATCAGTTGTCGGTATCGGATTGTGATTGTCGATGGAGAGAGAGGTGAGTGCGGAAACGAAAATCTTATATTTTTTATCATCGCTTATATTGTCAGTCAGTTTAGGGTTGAGACAGTGAATGCCTTCAAGCACGAGTATTGAATTATTCTTCAATTTGATTTTATTACCGCGCCACTCCTTCTTGCCTGTTGTGAAGTTGAAATATGGCAGTTCCACTTCCTCCCCTGCAATGAGCCTTTCCATAGTTGAGTGGAAAAGCTTAAGATCCAAGGCCTCAAGACATTCGAAATCGTAATTGCCGTTTTTGTCGCGTGGAGTCTGTTCACGTTCCACAAAAAAATTGTCTAATGAAATCTGAACAGGGTGGTAGCCGATTATGCTAAGCTGTATTGAAAGCCGCTTGCATGATGTGGTTTTCCCGGAACTTGACGGGCCGCTTATCAGTATCATCTTCACTTCACCTCTCTGCTTGATATTGTCTGCAATATTGGCGAGAAGTTTCTCGTGCAAAGCCTCAGAAATCTTTATCAGTTCACCTATTTCACCCTTGACAATCTTTTCGTTCAGGTTATACACATGCGGTACTTCCAGCTGAGTTGTCCATTTCTTATAGTCTTGGTACACAGAGAAAAGTTTCGGCAATTTGCGGGTTTGTGCAAGTCTGTCAGGATGTTTTGAATATGGGATTTTCAGCAGGAGCCCGTTTTCATAAAACTCAACATCGAAAAGCGTGAGATAGCCGGTTGAGGGCAGCAGAAAGCCGTAGTAATAGTTTATTTTGTCATCAAGTTTATAGACGGAGGTGAATATCTTGTTCCTATATTTGAAAATCTCAAACTTGTCGTTCAGCCCATGTCTCTCATATTCGGCTATGGCGTCTTCGGTAAGCATTTTGACGCGTTCGAAAGGGAGGTCGAGGGCGATAATCTCTCTCATGCGCGACTTGATCTGCTTCACGATTTTCAGGGTAAGCGGTTCGCCGAGGTTTTCAAGTTCGCAGTATTTGCCGCCCGAAATGGAGTGCATGATGCGGAGTTGCGCTTCCGGATAGAGGTCGCTCACTGCCTTGAAAAGGATGAAGTAGGCTGAACGCTCGTACATTGCGCGCCCGTGTGTGGAGGTTATATCGAAATAATTGATTACAGATGAAGTGTGGATATAGCAGTTCAGGTCGCGGACACTATTGTTCACAAGCGCGCCCACTATAGGATATTTCAGCTTGATGTTTTCACGTTCAGCGATTTCCTTTAGGTCATAGCCTACAGGGAGCGACTTTTTCGTATGGTTATTCTCGAAATAGATAATTATATTTTTATTCATCTCCCAATAATAAGACGTTTGCGGAAAGCCATTTTGCAAAAACGGCGAAAAAGGCTTTCTTATAATATTTTTTAAATGAGTGGCGGTCGGCCTTGACGTCGCGTGTCATTTCCACTGGGTGCTGTAACGGCATAATAGGGCTGCTGTTGCCGAGCAGCCTTCTCACACGGCGTTTCTTGTTCTTTTTGAAATCCACATTGGCGACGAGGTTTACGGATGGTGTTACGCAGAGCCCCTCACGCGACCATAAATGAAAATTATATTGGTAATCAAAGAGTTGTAAATTTTTCTTTTTTAGAATGTTATACCAGCGCAGCCAATATTTCTTCTCTTTTTTCTTGTCGAAATACCGTTCAAGCAAAGTCTGAAAATCCTGACCATCGTCAACGTGGTCTAACGAAAAACCCTGCCAGCGGTCGCGCCATGTTGCGAATCCCCAGTTGGTTGCGTATGCTGAAAAGTAGTATGAAGCCTTGACTCTGCGTTTTTTCTGGAAGTTGTTGCCTCCGATGTGCACAATCTGCAAATCGCTCCTATAGCGGTCGAGAAGCTGTTTGCAATATGGGAAGAAATCGGGGTGGGGCATAGTCTCGTCGAAAAGGATGATACCTTCGCTCACGTTTTGGAAGAACCAGTCAACTGCACGGAACGTCATTTCCGACTGGGATAGGTGCTCGTCGAATACTATCGAATGTAGTTTGCAGTCCCAGTGTGGCATGATGACGTTCCGGGTGCGGAGGCACGTGGCGTAATCGATCCTGTCGTCGGCCACCGCTCCGTTTGCCGCGACGTAAAGTTCAGTCGGAAGCAGTTTCCCGAACATTTGGAACAGGTCATGCAGAGAATCTACACGGTTATATACTATCAATAAAATTGGAACATCAAACATAGGTTCAAAATTTTGGCAAATTTACAAGTTTTTTTCAAAGAGGGCAAGGGCTTGGCAGAATTTTGTCGGGACATGATATAGTTTCAATATACAAAGTGCTATTTTTTATAACTTTGTAAACTGAATTTACAATTCAAGAAATAGGATGGATTGCACGAATACACAACTCATTAAACAAGGAAAGAAACTTTCCTACCTCCTACGGCACGACACGCATTATGCCTTCGATGAACACGGCTGGCGTGAGGTGAGCGATTTGGTGGCCAATCACGGGTATTCGTTGGAAGAATTGTGCGAGATTGTGGAAACAAATAACAAGAAAAGATATGAATTTTCAGAGGATATGACACTTATCCGCGCTCGTCAGGGACATAGTATCCCCGTGGATGTGGAACTGCCGGAAGCTATTCCGCCCGACATCCTGTATCATGGGACGGCAAAGCATTTTGTGGAATCTATCAGGGAACAGGGAATCCAAAGAATGTGCCGGCTATATGTCCATCTGTCTGACACTATCGATAGCGCCCTAAAAGTCGGCGAGCGTCATGGCTCCCCTGTCGTGTTGGAGATAAATGCCCGCAGAATGAGCGAGGAGGGTGTCAGGTTTTTCCGCAGTCGTAATGGCGTTTGGCTTACTGCGTTTGTGGATGCAAGGTATATAATATCGTTTGGATGACAATAATTAAAAAATTGAAAATGAATATAATAGAGTCATTTAATGAAGGTTTGAGAAATGATAAATTGTTTAAGGTAGTCGGTGTCGGCAGCTACGGATGCGGTTTTGTGGAAAAACTTTGTAAAACAGATGGCGAAAAATTCGATTTTGCCGTTGTCAGTGATGACGAGTCGGCGTTGGAGAAAATAACGGTCGGAGAAAAACTTTTTATCACAGAAAATGCAACCGATTTCAGTGCAAGATTGAATCATATTGTTTGCATGCCACTCTATATGCTTATTGTTGTGGCAGCCTCTGACGATGATTATAGCGTTGGCGTGGCTACGGAGCTCTGCAAGCAGTTCCGCAGTCGTAATATGGAATCAAATTATAGTCTTTCATTGGTTATTACCCCGAACTTATCAGAATTAGGGGAGGGGAGTGCAAAAGCAGACAAAGCTATCGCTAAGATGGGTGAATATGCGACAAGAGTCCTTGCAGTTGATAATAATAAGACTTCTGGTTTCTCGGATCTGCCGGCAAATAATAACTTTAGTCATACAGATCACTCTGTGTACAGTGTTTTTTGTGCGGTTACAAAGATTTTTATGGATTGTGAATATTGTTGTATTGAATATCCTGAAGTGGCTATTTCAATTATGAGGTCTGGAAAAGCTGTTAATTATACAGTGGCGGCTTGTGATGATAATCGTGTTGAAAATGCTGTCGCTGCCATAATTAAAGCAATCAAATTGTCGGAAAACATACAGGACGGAATTGATACGATTATTATGCACTCCCGTTTCTCGCCGCAATATCCGCTAACTTTAAGCGAATTGACAACAATAAATGATGAAATTTCCCAAAGTTTTGGCAAAAATATGAATTTTATAACTAATGCCTCAAAAGATGACACTATTTGCGGTAATGCACTTTTTGTTACTGCTATAGTAATTTTTTGTAAGAATAGGAATGCCTGATTGCCCTATTTCGCAAACTTTGTTAGTCGGGAGTAGGGGGTGACTGCATTGATTTTCCTTAATAAATAGAGAGTTATAAAAAGGGTTTCAGTAAAATGTATTAACTTTGCACCCTAAAAGTGATAGCTTACAATGTCCCAAAACATTGATACTGACTCAACTGCAAAATTGTGGAATAGTAACTACCTTAAAGTGTGGATTGCCAACTTTATGATTTTCTTTTCGTTTATGCTGCTCACACCACTGCTGCCGCTCTATCTGAAGGATACTTTCGGGGCGAACAAGGATATGATTGGCTTCGTATTGTCCGGCTATACGCTGACCGCGCTGCTTATCAGACCTTTCAGCGGCTTTTTCGTTGACAGCTTTCCGCGGAAGAAAGTCCTCCTTATTTGCTATTTTCTCTTTTTTGCGCTTTTTGCCGGTTATGCAGTTGCGGGTACGCTCCTCCTGTTTGCAATCATCCGGACATTGCACGGGGCGCCGATGGGAGCGACCACCGTTGCCAATAGCACTGTCGCCATTGATGTACTGCACCCGTCCCGCCGTGCGGAGGGAATCGGCTATTACGGCTTGAGCAACAATATCGCTTCGGCCATCGCCCCCGCCATTGCTATATGGCTGTTGCAGAAAACTATGAGCTACGACCTGCTTTTCTGGCTTTCGTTCCTTACAGCGGGCTGCGGCTTTGCTATAAACTGCACTCTTGATTTTGCACCGAAAGAGCTTGTGCCCGACAAACCGAAAATTTCTCTCGACAGGTTTTTGCTCCTTAAAGGGTGGGGGCTCGGTCTGGTTATGATATGCCACTCGTTTTCTTACGGGATCGTTTCCACGTATGTTGCAATATATGGGAAGGAAGAATTGAATATTGAAGGTGGTACGGGACTGTTTTTCACGCTCTTGTCGCTCGGACTGATAATCTCACGCCTTATTGGCAGCCGCTCGCTCCGCGATGGGAAAGTTGTCAACAATGCCTCGGTGGGACTGGTCGTTACAATTTTCGGCTATCTGCTTTTCGCCGCTGTGCACAATCTTCCGGCGTATTATCTCTCCGCACTCATCATCGGTTTGGGGAGCGGGCACATGTATCCAGCATTCCAAACCATGTTCATAAACCTTGCACCGCACACACAACGCGGCACAGCAAACTCCACACTGCTGATTTCATGGGACACCGGTCTTGTCATCGGTATCCTTGTCGGAGGGGTTTTCGCTGAAAATTTCGGCTACCATGCCGCTTTCTATGCTTCCGTGGTGGGCTATCTGCTTGGCATTGCAGGCTTTTTTATGTATGTGCGTAACCATTATTTGAGGAATTGTTTGCGGTGAGGAACGTTGCAGCGTACCGCAGGTAATTACTGCTGCACCACTTTGTCCAAATTTTTGAACAGCCTGTCGCGGATATTCAAGATATTCTGCACTTTGCTGTAATTTGTGCGCTTAACCCACTTGTATTGTAAGATACGGCGTAAAGTTTTCAAGCCTTTTACAAAATGAACGGCAAAAATGCCAAGGAAAGGCATTAGCACAAGATGAATGCCTGCAAAAATCCATGATATGAATATTCCTTCCAACACAAAGGTTATTGCATAGAACAAGGGCATCGCATACAACGACATCATGACGAAGCGGACACCGCTTGCCAGAAGACTTAATTTCCCTCCTATGGCCTTGAATTTTTGTACAATAGGCTCAACAGAATAATATACTATTGCATTTGGAATCAGCCCGACTATAAAAATAGGGAGAAGAAGTATGAAAGAGAGGCACATCATGAAAGTCATGAAATTGGTGCCTTTATAAAAAAGCAGGTTTTCTGAAAATTTACTCTGTATAATCTCCTGTTTAAGCAGTAAGGCGTCAGAAAAAATTTGGTCTGCAGTCTCTTTGTCTTTTTCGCTCAAAGTGTTGAGAATCCCCACTAACTTCTGGTCAGCTTTCAGTTTTTGAGGCAGGTCGGAGGGATTAAGCTGGTTCCGCTCTGCAAAAAGCACCCCGTAAGTGTTGCGTATGTAGTCAATGGCTTCGTAGTTTTCGAGGTCTGTAATGTTAAGCATCATCGAGTCTATCTGTCGGCGCACCTCTTTGTTGACTTCACGCTGCGCGGTTCGCGGCTTGCTCTTGTATAATTCGTAGTATGGCTTGAGCGAAATCAGTTCCCCGCAGGTTATCATCATATCTTCCTGCATTCTGAAATAGTCAGCATAATGTATTGCTATCGGTAACACATATATATCTGTTTCAAAATCAGAGTCTTTTGCTGTTTCAAATGCCATGCGGAGATATGCGAGTGAAAAGTCCCCTAACCAGTGCTTATCCTGATTTGTGGCTTCCGGGAAAATTGCCACGGCGTTGCCGCCCAAAAGCCGCCCGCCAGCCTCGTCAAACATGGCGTAGTTGTATTTCAGGGTGTCTTCGCCGTCTGTGCGCATCCTATATGCTGGCAGAAGGTAAAGGGTCCTGAGAAATTTCCCTATCAGGTTTTTCTTGAAGGCATCAGCGCGGGTGAAGATTGTAACAACCCTGTCGTGAAAGGCAAACTCTATAGCTAATGGGTCGTTTATGGCGTTCTGATGGTTTGAGGCTATTATCAGCGGAGTGCCTACTGGCGGGATGTTTTCTTTGTTTATTAAATGTATCTTATTGTAATAAAAGTGGTTATGATTGAATTTCAGATAATTGAAAACGGTGAGATATAGGAAATCTTCAACCCAGCTCCGTTTGGGAAGCAGTTTTATTTTTTTTGGTGTGAAGCGTCTCGCCATAACCCGTGGATTTTTTATACCCGCTATCTTATTTTTGGCAAAAATACTCTTTTTTTCATTTACAATTATTTTTCACTACGATAAAATGCCCTTTGTTTTGATAATATTGTTAAATTTGCAAAAAATTGTATTGGTATGAAACGATTTGTTCTGATTATAATATGTGTCATTATTGCTGCAGCCGGTGTGCGTGCCCAAGAGGATGTCGAAACGGAAGCTGTGCCTTTGCCAAAGAGCTTGAGGCAGGGCGTGAATATCAAAAACAATGAGGCGGAACGCAAAGTCAAAATCCTCGTTGGAGGCTATTTTGGTTTTTCAATAGGTATGAATACAAATGTCGAGCTCGCCCCACATGTCGGTATTGTTCCTATAAAATATCTCGCAATCGGTGTTGGCGGAACGTACATTTATAATAGTCTCAGGGGCTTTAACGGGGCACGCGACAAATACCATATCTTTGGGGCTAATGCCTTTATTGAAGGATATTTGTGGAATTATCTTGTGCTTCACGCTTCGTATGAATATCTAAGATATAAATTGCCTGTTTACGACTTGATGGGAAATGTCGCAGCATACGAATGGGTTGGAACCCATGCGGTACTGATAGGGCCGGGATATAAACAGCAGGTTACAAACAATGTTAGTATTTACAGCCTTATACTTTTTAACATTAATAACGACGAGTATTCTCTTTATTCTATTCCGATTATCAGATTTGGGGTTAATATAAATTTGTAATGGATAGGAAAATAGCACTGATAATTCTCGGCATATCCGCACTGCTTGCCGCCTGCGCACCGCCCGCCCGTCCCAAAATCATTCAGGGGATAACAATGGGGACTTACTACCAGATTATATTTTATGGTGACGAACCTACAGACATTAAGCCACAGATTGATTCGCTGTTGAAGGATTTTAACCATACTTTTTCCGTATTCGACACAGCCTCTATGATTTCTTCGGTCAACAAATCAGTTTCGGCTGTGGTAAATGAGGATTTTTGTCACGTCTTCAATGTTTCAAAGCAGATATACGAGGTTACAGGCGGAGCATTCGACCCGACAATAGAGCCGCTCATCAACCTGTGGGGCTTCGGGCGCGACTCTGCACGCTCTGTCTCTGATTTTGAAGTTGATTCGCTTATGCGTTACTTGGGCTTTGGCAAAATTACGCTTAGTAATGACACTTTGTATAAGGAAAATCAGTATATAGTTTTGAATTTCAATGCAATAGCAAAAGGATTCGGGGTTGATAAGGTTGCGCATTTCTTGAAGACGAAAGGTTATAGGAATTTTGTTGTTGATATTGGTGGCGAAATTGTTACTAATGGGACAAAAGCTGGCAAGCCGTGGCGGGTTGGCATACAGGTCCCGACCGAAGAGAGGGATGGCGCCATCGAATCTGAGCACTCTTTTGTGCTGGATAATGCAGCTGTAGCCACAAGCGGTAACTACAGAAACTATCGCGAAGAGAACGGCGTGCGCTATTCCCATATTATCAATCCCAAGACGGGCTATCCTGAAAAATCCGACTTGCTGAGTGTTACAGTTATCGCTTCTGACTGCATCACCGCAGATGCCCTCGCCACAGCGTTTATGGTTTTGGGTAAGGACAAATCAATGCAAATCTTGGAACAGCACCCCGAATGGTCTGCCTATTTTATTTGTTCAAAAGACGGGAAGTTCGTAAACTCGAAAACGGCAAATTTTCCTGACTAACTATTTTGCAATAAATTGCATAATCTCTTCCGCGTAGGTCTTCGATACCGGTATGTCACTTATTTCTTCAGTATCCAAGGCTATCACAAAGCCATCATGTTCCTTTTTCACTATCTGTACCTTTTGCAGATTAATGATATATGAGCGGTGACATCTTGCAAATCCGCATTGTTTCAACATCTCTTCAATATGTTTGAGTGTGTTGCGGAGTATAAAGCGTGTCAGTTTCCCGTTTTGCATATAATATATGTTCACATAGTTGTCGTCAGATTCAATATAATATATAAAATCCTTTTTGACAGATAGTTTCAGAGCTGCTTTTTCGTCATAGAAATTTATAATGTCATTCGTGTTCTTGCTTTCTGCAACTGCATTCACTGTTTCATTGTTAATGTTTTCGGCATTGTTTGTGAGAAGTTTTTTCAGAGTCATATCTTTCTCTTTTAAAGCAAGATATAGATGAGATACAGTATAAGGGATGAACATGAGTAGAGGTATGAACAAGATGGCGCGTCTGCAAATGTCTAAAAAATCGCGCGGGTCGTGCAGGATGAATTTTGAGAAAGCTGTATAGGAGAGGGATACAAGGATTATTTCCCCAATATTCCAGAAAACATATTCTATATGTGTGATTCCTGATTTTTTGCTCGTAAAATTAAGGAGTATTCTTGTGCAAGTGGTGATAAGGAGTGCCCCGATGATTGTTATAACGGAATATATGAACTGAAGTCCATGGTTATTGTTGTTGCTTTTGAACCATGAAGAGTATTCAAATGGAGTATATATTATTATGAAAAGAATTGAGAATATTCCGACAAAACCGAGAATTTGCAGATTGGTTTTAATATCCAACAGATATGCCGGTATTTTTTTATTCATTTTTTAATCATTTTTCACCCCACAAAATTAATAATAATAATCCGAACCGCCAAATTTATACCCCTTATTTTTAAAATTTACCCCAAAATAATAATTTTCGCCCCATTTATTCACCCCTAATCCCATATAATCAGATGATTGGGAATTTATCTGTTTTTTTGCAGTTTGATTTGAAAAACCAAAACATTAATACTATGAAAGAAATTACAAGGCTTTTTGACATTCTGACACACTATCAGGAAAGGTATCCTGAACAGAAAGTGGCATTGTCCATTAAAAGAGACGGCTCATGGAGGAATTTCTCCCCACAGGAATATTTGCAGATGGCTAATTATGCGAGTTACGCGATGATAAAATTGGGCATTATGCCAGGCGACAAGGTGGGAATCATCTCGACAAACAGGCCGGAGTGGAACATACTTGACATGGCTATAATGCAGATTGGCGCGATTTCGGTGCCGGTTTACCCTACAATCAGTGCGGCCGACTATAAGCATATTGTAAACCACTCTGATATGAAAATGGTGATCATGGAAGGTGCTGAAGTGATGAACAAGATTAAATCCATCATGCCCGAATCACCGAACCTGAAAAATATATATACTTTCATCGACAGAGGTGAATTTCCGTTTCTCGAACAGCTTATTGCGCTTGGTGAAGAGAACCAGAACCCTGAAGAGCTGCAGCGCCGCCGCGATTCGGTGAAGCCTGAAGATTGCTCAACTATCATGTACACTTCCGGCACGACAGGACTGCCTAAAGGCGTGATGCTTTCGCACAATAATATCGTTTCACAAATTATGAATCTGAGACAGACTCCTGCAAAGTGGTCGAAGCGTGCATTCAGTTTCCTGCCGCTCTGCCATGCTTACGAGCGTATGTTGGTGTTCCTTTACCAATATCTTGGAATGAGCGTCTATTACGCGCAAAGCCTCGGTACCATTGCTGAAAATCTCAAGGAGGTAAATCCGACAATGATGTCGGCGGTGCCTCGCGTTTTGGAAAAATTCTTCGACAAGATATGGAATTCCAGCAAAAAGATGTCTCCGATGAAACGTAAACTTTTCCGTTGGGCGGTGCGTCTTGGCGAACAATATAAAATTGAGGATTGCGACCGCACAAAATGGTATAACTTCAAACATGCCATTGCCGACAAGCTGGTTTACAGTAAGATACGTCAGGCCATTGGCGGCAATTTCGACATTGTTGTTTCCGGTGCGGCAAGTATCCAACCGCGTCTCGCCGGATTTTTCTCAGCTATCGGAATGCCTGTGTTTGAGGGCTACGGCGCAACTGAGACCTCCCCGGTAATTGCGGTCAGCTGCCGCGGCAAATACGGTCGTGAGGTCGGCACGGTTGGCCCCGCACTCCCCGGCATTGAGATAAAATTTACAGATGAGAATGAACTTATCTGCCGCGGGCATAATGTGATGATGGGCTACTACAAGGATGAGGCGCAGACCAAGGCCGTCATTGATGAAGATGGTTGGTTCCACACTGGCGACATGGGGCATTTCAACGAACATGGCCAAGTGGTTATTACCGGCCGTCTGAAGAGCCTTTTCAAAACATCAATGGGCAAATATGTTAATCCTCAAGTGATTGAGGAAAAATTCTGCGAATCACCGTTTATTGAAAATATTGTTGTGGTTGGCGAGAACGAGAAATTTGCCGCGGCTATTATTGCTCCTGATTTCGAATTTCTTAAGACATGGTGTCAAGGTCATGAGATTCCGTTCGACACGCCGAGCAGCGTCATTAAGAACCCCGGTGTGCTGAAACGATTCTCAGATGAAATTGCCAAGTATAACCAGAATTTCGGTGAGACAGAGCAGATAAGGAGATACAAACTTGTGCCGGAGCAGTGGACGCAGCAGAACGATATCCTTACGCCGACTTTGAAAGTCAAGCGTCATGTTGTCCAGAAAAAGTATGCAGCACTGATTTCTGAAATATACGCTTAATTTGTGTATCTTTGCCACCATATTAAAATAATTTGTATGGTGAAGAAATTTTTTCCTTTAATACTGCTAATTACCTTACCTGTTGTCATTTTGGCACAATCCAGTAAGGCTGACGAGCTTATCGGCTATTACTACTCTGTTGATCCTTTTTCAGGCGAAGAGTCACAAACCTATATTTACAGGAATGCAGAGGGCAAGTATGATGGCTCTGTTTGCTGGGTATCAAACGAGAAGAAAAAGAATTTCTTAGGTTTGGTTTTCCTTAAAGGGTTGACTTATAACGAAAAAGACAATGAATGGCAAGGCGGTTCCGTACAGTATCCCGGTAAAAAGGGTACTTATAAGTTATATATGAAACATGAAAGCGGAAAGAAATGGAAAGTGCGTGGTTACTGGGGCGTATCCATGTTCGGAAAAACCATGTACTGGTATAAGGAAGATAAGAAACGAGTTCAAAAATAATTAGTTATGAAGAAGATAGTGGTTTTGTCGGGGGCTGGAATAAGCGCAGAAAGCGGAATAAAGACTTTCCGTGACTCAGACGGGCTGTGGGAAAATTACGATGTGCGTGATGTCGCTGATATTGACGGCTGGGGGCGCAATCCCAAACTTATGGTTGATTTCTACAATGAGCGGCGCAAGCAGCTCGAAAAGGCACAACCCAATGAAGCCCATAAAATCCTTGCTGAATTAGAACAGTATTTCAATGTTGTTATTGCAACACAAAATGTTGATAATCTGCATGAAAGGGCTGGTTCGACAAAAATAATACACTTGCACGGCGAACTGACCAAGATTTGCAGTGAATATGGAAAACGCCATGTTACGGATATAGGCTATGCCCCTCAGGTTTACGGCGAAAAGGCTCCGGACGGAGGACGCTGGCGCCCATTTATAGTGTGGTTCGGTGAAGATGTGCCGCTGCTCAGCCGCGCCATTGAGGAGACAAGCACCGCGGACCTGATGATAGTCATAGGCACCTCGCTGAATGTATATCCTGCGGCTAACCTTCTTTATTATGCCCCGACAAACATCCCTATTTATGTCATCGATCCAAATGATGTACAGCCGATTTCGCGTAAGGTGAGATTCATCAAAGAGAAAGCGACTGTGGGGATGCGGCAGCTGAAAGACATTCTGCTTGAAACAGACTGGTGGAACTCTTAATATCTAAGCCGGACGATGAACTATCTCAGCGTTGAAAAACTTTCCAAGACTTACGGTGAAAAACTTCTTTTTGAAGATATATCTTTCGGCGTGGAACGTGGACAGAAGGTCGCGCTTATTGCAAGAAACGGTACGGGTAAAAGCACACTGCTGAATATTATCGCAGGCTTGGAAGAGCCCGACTCCGGGCAGGTTGTGGTCCGTAACGACATAAAAGTGTCGTATCTTCCGCAAATAGAGAATTTCCCGGATCATTTTTCAGTCATTGACACCATTTTTGACGCCCAGACACCTTCCATAACTGCAATCAGGGAGTATGAAAATGCCCTCAACGCAATAAATTATGGAGACGACTCCGCCGAAGCACACGCGCGCCTTGAGGCGGCCATTGAGACGATGGAACGTCTGCATGCTTGGGACTTTGAAAATAAAGCCAAGGAGATTCTTTCTAAATTCGGCATTGATGACATCTCCAAAAATATTGGTGAACTGTCGGGCGGGCAGCGCAAAAAAACAGCGTTGGCAAAAGCTCTTCTGACCGAAACTGACTTCCTGATTTTGGATGAGCCGACTAATCATCTTGACATTGACATGATAGAGTGGCTTGAGGATTACCTGTCATATTCAAACACGACATTGTTGATGGTAACCCATGACCGCCATTTTCTTGACAGGGTCTGCAATGAGATAATAGAGTTGGATAATGGGAAACTTTACCACTATAAAGGGAAGTATGACTATTTTGTTGAGAAGAAGGCGGAGCGGCTTGCTAACGCTGCGGCGGAGAATGAAAGGCTGCGGCAGCTCTACCGCCGCGAACTCGAGTGGGTGCACACTTCGCCGCAGGCGCGCACCACGAAAGCCAAAGCCCGTATTAACGCTTTTGAAAAGTTGAAGGAAGAAACGAGCCAAAAGGTGGAGAGCGCGCCTGCGGCTTTCCATGTACAGACAGAACGTCTCGGTAATAAAATATTGGAAATAAATAATATAGATTTCAGCTTTCCAAACAACAAACTTTTAGACGATTTTTCGTACATATTCAAGAAAGGGGAGAAATGCGGTGTCGTTGGCAAGAACGGTACGGGTAAAAGTACTTTCCTGAAGCTCATAATGGGCGAGCTGCAGCCCGATGCCGGAAAAATTACGCCCGGACTGACAATCAAATTCGGTTATTTTGCGCAGGATGGGATGAAAGTCGCCGGAAACCGCAGAATCATTGACATTGTGAAGGAAAAGGCCGAAGTTATCAGGACGGAAAACGGCAACTATATCAGCGCTTCGCAATTCCTCAATCATTTCGGATTTAAATTCGAACAGCAATACACTTATTATGAAGACCTTAGTGGTGGCGAAAAACGGAAGCTCCATCTGCTGATAACACTTTTGCAGAATCCTAATTTTCTGATACTTGACGAGCCAACTAACGATTTTGACATCGATACGCTGAATCTTCTGGAAGATTTCTTATATAATTTCAAAGGTTGTCTTCTGATTGTGAGCCACGACCGCTGGTTTATGAACAAATTGGTTGATCATCTCTTTGTGTTTGAAGGTGCCGGGAAAGTCAAGGATTTTTATGGTAATTATACAGAATACAAACTTGCAAAGGAGAAAGAAAACCGCATATTAAAGAAGGCGGAAAAGTTACAACGTGAAGCTGAAAGCACGCCTGCACCGCAACAAGCTGCAAAAAACTCAAATGCAAACAGGTTGACTTACAAGGAGAAAAAGGAACTTGAAGCGTTGGAGACAGAAATTGAGCAGCTGGAAGCGGAAAAGAAGATACTGCTTGAACAGATGAATGGCGGCGAAACTGACGGCCAGAAGATAGTGGAAATCGGCCGCCGATATCAGGTAGTGGCCGATTCCATTGATGAAAAATCTATGCGCTGGCTCGAATTGAGCGAAAAAGAATAGTACAACTTTATTGGAACTTCAGTCTTATCCCGCCAATGAAATTTATTCCAGCTTGCGGATAATAGCCTGCCGAATAGTTGAGCTCGTTGCCGGAGTAAAATTTGTATATCCATGCGTTGCTCGCGTATTTGTGGTTGAAGATGTTGTTGATGTGGAAGAAGAAGCCGATCTCTGAAATCGCGCGGGTGCGGAGTGTGTAGTCGAAATGCAGGTTGCTGACACAGTACGGTTTGATGACTAAATTCTCGTCCTGGCTGTTGTCCAAATATTGCTTGCTTACAAATTTTGTGATGAAAGAGATATTAAAATCCTTTACTGGCGTGAAAGTGAAGTCGTTGCCCGCAACTATTGCCGGCGAGAAAGAGATGGTGCTTGTGCCGAGTTTTGCGGTGCGCTGCTCACCAGTTTCACTGTCCCAGTCGTCAACATAGTCTGTGTAATCCAAAATCTTGTTCATGCTGAATGCCGCATTCAGGTTCCATGTGAACCATCTCACTGGCTTGTAATAGGTTATGATTTCAATGCCTGTGCGGAAACTTTTCTTCACGTTTGTCATTATTGCGGCACCCACAGAGTTAATTTCTCCAGTGAGCACAAGCTGGTTGTCGTAGTACATGAAATATGCGTTGGCGTTTACGGCGAATGTGTTGGCGGTGAGACGGTAGCCCGCTTCGACATCGTACATGCGCTCAGGCACAGGGCGGCGGTCAGGATCGGATTCGGTGAGATCGCTGCGGGTTGGCTCGCGGTGTGCAATGGCAAATGAGGTGTAAATTGAGTGGGTGAGACTCTTTTTGGCTTTCCAAGAGTAGTTTATACCTGCCTTCGGATTGAAGAAATTCCATAAATGTGTCTGGTCAACAGTGTTCAGACTTTCATTAATGCCTCGTATTTTATAATATATAATCCGGTATTGCAGGTCAATATATGTATAGACATGCTCGCTTGAAAACGACATTGTGGTGAACAGGTTGCCTTGGGTCTTGTTCCCAGTGCCATCGTACCAATGTGTGTTGATGGGGATGTTTTCTGAATATTGCGCCCAGATGATGTTACCGAAATGTTTTCAGTCATATTGCTTTATGTCGCCGCCAAGTGACCAGTTCCATTGTCTTATTTTTGTCGTTTCCCCATCGGTCTTGTTCTTGTTAATATTCTGTTTGATGTTGAAATTGAGTCCGTAAAGATAGTTGTCGAGCCATTTTCTTGTTACGAGTTGGGTCGTGGATATTGTGTCATTATCTCTTATAATATTGTCGAAACCGTACATTTCGAATGGGGCATCGTAATACTCCTCATAATAGCCTTTCCCGCGTGTGAGATGTACGCCGATGTCGTAACGCAGACGGTTTTTGGCAGTTGGTTTGTTGTATCCTGTGTAGAAGAGCTGGAAGTGGTTTTGGTTGTAATTGTCAGTCTGGTTTTCATAGTATTTTCTGTTGCCGTTCTCATCGTAATATTCACCGCAACTGTTGTAACGGGGGTTTGTTTTGAGAGAGTCTGCTGGGACACCGTTCCATGCGAGCCCTGTTTTTTCTTTTCCGTAAAGGAAGTTGAATTTCAGTGTGCCGTATGATTTGCTTTTGTCTTTCGAGAGCATTTTGTAATCGGCAGTGAAGAATAATGAGTGGAGATTAGCGGTTGCGCGGTCGATATAGCCATTGCTCAAGGTGTTGGAATATGCGACAGAGGCTGAAAAACGGTCTTTTATTCTTCCGGTTGAGGCGGTGATGGAATTTTTGAATGTATAGAAGGAGCCCGCAGCGGAAGTGAATTCGAGGAAGGCTTTTTCCGCGGGTTCAAGAGTGGTGAAGTTCATTGTAGCGCCAAATGCAGCCGCGCCGTTGTTTGAAGTTCCTACGCCGCGCTGAATTTCAAGATGTTGCGTTTTGAGTCCGAGGTCGGGCAAGTTTACGAGCCACGACCCTTGCGACTCTGCATCGTTCAGGGCGATACCATTGAGGGTTACGTTAATGCGTGTCTGGTCGATGCCGCGTATGCGCATGTAGGTATAACCCACGCCCGTGCCAGCGTCCGAGGTCGTCACCATTGAAGGGACCATGTCAAACATATTGTTCACGCTGCCGTTTCCGGCGTTTTTACGGATTGCGTCTTCATTGACATTCGTCACAGAGAAACACTCTTCTCCGTTTGGGCGTGTCCAAGTGACGCCAACGCTCTTGAGCTCAATGGGATTGAGCGAGTCTGTGAGTGATTGCGCCAAAGATAAAATTGGTGTGCAAAAAAGTGTCAGCGCCGCAACTCCAGCGGCAAGTTCTCTTTTTACCTTTAAAATTCTATTACTCGTCATAAATTAATAATTTTAAGTTATTATTTGAAACGTTTAATAGAAAGGGAAAAATAAGATTTACGGAATATTCCCTACGGCAGCATTACCTGCATCAGGTTCATTGGGTATAATCTCAGCCTTCCGGCACCCCTTTCAATTCGGCGGCAAAGATACATTTTTTTGCGGAAACGGCAAAATATATTTTCCGTTAACATTTGTGAAGATTATTTATTTATTTTTTTTATCTGTCACAATTTTTTTTAGTACTTTTGCATTCGTAAATATTTATTCATCAATTTAAATTTAAATTATTATGAAAAAAGTTTTATCTATCATTGCTGTTGCGGCAGTAGCAACCCTTATGTTCACATCTTGTGGCAAAAAATGTGTTTGCACATATTATGAGGATGGCGTTAAACAATATGCTGTAAGCGATGCTGACGTAAAATCTATTTATGAAAAAGCATATTGCGAAAATCAGTCAGTAGCTCCATTCCAGGGTGAATCAAGCGTGATTGATGGTAAAGAAGTTACTATCGAGGTTAAATGCAAATAATATATTTGTGTTTTTAAGTAGAAAGAGGGAGGCACGTGTCTCCCTCTTTTTGTTGTTGGGGGTATTGGGATAAAGAAAATCTTCTGACAAACTTAGGAATGGCTTTATTCGTGAGCTTGCCAGAAGATTTGCTTGAATGGATAGAAGAGCCCCTTAAAGGTATTTCACTATATTTTCCACAATGAAACGCTGCTGTTCCTCATCAAGTTCGGTGTGCATTGGCAGTGAAATGACTTCATTGCAAAGTTTTTCTGTTATAGGGAAATCTCCAAGTTTGCCGCCGGCATTGGCGAATGCTTTCTGCAAATGGAGCGGCACAGGATAATATATCATCACCGGCACGCCAATTTTTTTCATCTCATCAATAACTCTTTGTCTGTCAACGTTTTTGATTTTCAATGTATATTGATGGAAGATGTGTCGCGAATATTTGGCGCGTTCTGGAATTGTCACATTCTCCAATCCTGAAAATGCTTTGTCATAATAATCGGCGGCTTTGCGGCGGGCTTCGTTGTATTCGTCAAGGTGTTTCAACTTTATGTCGAGAATTGCCGCCTGAATGCTGTCGAGACGCGAATTTACGCCAATCATGTCGTGATAATAGCGTGTGAACATACCGTGGTTCACGATTCCGCGGATGGTGTGAGCCAACTCATCGTCCTGTGTGAAGAGTGCTCCGCCGTCACCGTAACAGCCTAAATTTTTTGAAGGGAAGAACGATGTGCAGCCTACAGTTCCCATTGTTCCCGCTTTCTTCACGGTTCCGTCTGTGAAAGTGTATTCAGCACCTATTGCCTGACACGCATCCTCGATGACAAAAATATTGTGTTTCTTCGCTATCGCAAGAATCGGCTCCATGTCGCAGCATTGTCCGAAGAGATGCACAGGGACTATTGCTTTTGTATTAGGCGTGATTGCAGCTTCAATTTTTTTCACATCAATATTGAAAGTGCCTTCCTCAACATCAACAAAGACAGGTTTAAGGCCGAGCAGGGCGACCACCTCCGCAGTAGCGATAAAGGTAAAAGGCGCAGTTATGACCTCATCGCCGGGCTTCAAGCCGAGTGCCATCATGGCTACCTGAAGCGCATCCGTACCGTTGCCGCAAGGAATCACATTGCGCACATCAAGATATTTTTCAAGATTCGCCTGAAAATCCTTTACAGCATAACCATTTATAAATGCTGAAGATTCAATAACTTCCAAAACTTTAGAGTCAATTTCCTCTTTGATTTTATGGTATTGGCTTTTCAAGTCAACCATCTGGATGTCTTTCATAAATTATCTTTTAAACAGTTCATTATTAATTTGTTCCCATTGTTCATCGGAGAGTTTGGCTCCGACAGTTTCACTGAGGCGTGCTGCCAGAAAAGAAGCGAGCCAGCCTGTTTCAGTTATCGGATAATTGTTCATCAGCCCGAAAAGGAATCCGGAAGCGTATATGTCGCCCAAGCCGTTGGTATCTACACATTCGCTTGGTACCGCTTGAATGATGGCCTTATGCCCGTTAACTTTCACTATGGAGCCTTTAGCCCCAAGTTTCACTACTGAAACAGGACAATAACGCGAGAGAATTTCAAGCGACTCCTCCTCATCGGTTTCAGTTAGCGCCTTTGCCTCCAACTCATTGCCAAAAACTATATCAACATAATTCTCAAGGAGCTCGAACATAAAATCACGGTGTTCGTCCATCAGGTTATAGCTTGCCATATCCATTGATATTTGAAGGCCGTGTTTTTTCGCCAACTTACACAATCTTAATATAAGTTCGTGATTATAAATAAGATAGCCTTCAATATGCATCAAATCATAATGGTCAAGTACACTTTCGTCGATGTCATCCGGGGTGAGTTCGGAGGCAGCACCGAGATAGGTGGCAAATGTGCGTTCGGCATCCTTTGTTATGAATGTGGTTGCAATTCCCGTATCTATATCAGAATAGACGAGGTGGGGATTTATTTTACTATGTATGAGATCTTTTTCAAAGAAATCGCCCATTGCGTCTTTTGAAATTTTCCCGATATAGCCGACAGGCGCGCCGAGGTGGGCGAGGCCGTGCATAGTGTTTGAGGTTGAGCCGCCTGAAGCTACGTTCTGTTTCATGTTAGATATTGCGGTGTGTATTATCCGTTTGGTGGGAGCGTCAACCATCTCCATCCCGCCTTTCTTCAAATTGAACCGTTTGAGAATATCTTCGTCATCAACTTGAACAATAACATCCACCAAAGCATTACCGACACCAATAATCCTTTTCATAATTCATCAAGTTCTATAAAATTTCTCAGCCGATACCGGCAAAATCCCTAAATGCCTTCCCGAGTCCAGGACTTGCCTGTTCAAGGCGGAGCAGGTGTTTTTCCATTATCTGGATAACTGAGTTCGCCATATTCTCGTTGCCTGAAAGTTGTGCAATACGAAGCATATCCTTCAGTTCTTGGAACGATCTGACGGCAGGCTGGTTGTCGCCGCCTTGCAGTATCGCGCCGACCTGTGCTTCCAATTTAGAGTCCTGACGGTTCAAGGCGAGCTTGACAGTATTCTCCATCTTGATTTTTGCAAATGCAGGTTTCAGCTTCGCCTGCTGGCTTTCGCTAAGTGCGTTTGCAATCTCACCGAGCACATAAAACGAACTGACAACATTTTCGCTTTGAATCTCAAGGGTGTGGTCATCTCGGGTTTCAAACCAGTTGAACAGTTCCTCATAAGATGTAACCATGTCGTCTGCCATTTTCACGATTTTTGCTTCTGCGGATTCAGTATGCAGACGGTTGTAAACCTGCATATAGTTGATAATCCACATAGCATAATCGACTCTGAAAGTAGATACGAAAGGTATCACGTTATTCGGAAGCACTTCGTTGCCTTTGTCGAGTACGGTTTCAGCTTTAGCGGTGTCGCCCTCAACGAGCAGTGTTTCAGCGAGGCGCTGATAAGTGCTACGGATAAGCGGGGTGAGCCTGAGGTTGTCTTCCGGATTGTAAACGCGCGGGTCGTTCAATCCGCCCCATGCATACGGATAGGCAGCCTTAGCCGGAGCATTAGGATTGTTGATGCGGTCATTGCGGCTGTGGTCGTTAAACACGTTGATAAGATTGTCATAAAGAATATCCGAATTGATGCGCCCTGTGGAATAACCACCGCGGTTTTTAGTCTGGATAGGTACAAGACGATAGGCAAGACCTTCGAGCTGGAAATAGTCCTCAAGACCGAGATAAGCCTCAGGACCGGTAGTTGACGCATAATAAATCGGGCGTTCCCAATTATTGGTGACCAGAATATCCATCATAACAAGATATGCTTTCAGTATCTGGTTGATATTGTCCCCTTTGAGATTCCAGCGGAGGCGGTCAACCACAAGATTTGAATCCTTTTGGGCGACCGTACCGTTAGCCAGGACTTTCGCCTTGTCAACAGCCAGTGAAAAACTTGCAGGGATAGAACGTCCGTCGCTGCGGTATTCCTTGGCATTCAGAAGCAGTATCTGGCTCTTGTTGTCAAATATTGGAGATTTGATATAATCCATAATCTGTTTCAGGTCAATGAATTGGCTGTTAGCCTTGTCCATTGCCACCAGATCTCTTGTGCCGTCTTTATATTGGTCCCAAGTCATTGAAATCGGGAGCGGTTCTGAATTATAAGCCTTGCGTTTCATCTGGTCAACGTACCAGCTTGTGCTGAGCAGGGAGAGGTTGCACACGCGCACGTCTGTGCGGTAGCCCTCAACCTCCTGAGCGTACCAGAGCGGGAAAGTGTCATTGTCGCCGAGAGTGAAGAGAATGGCATTAGGAGCGCATGAGTCAAGATAGTTCTTTGCAATGGCAAGTGCGGTGTAGCGGTTTGAGCGGTCGTGGTCGTCCCAGTTTTCGCTTGCCATGATACCCGGTACGAGGCCGAGGCATACCAACGTTGCAAGCAGCGCGCCCGCAATCTGAACGCCTTGGCTTTTAATCTTCTCGAAAAGAGAATAGATAGCGAAAACGCCGAAGCCTACCCAAATAGAGAAAGCATAGAACGAGGCGGCAAATGCATAGTCTCGCTCACGCGGCTGGAACGCGTACATATTCAAATAAAATCCGATAGCAAGACCTGTCATCAGGAAAAGCATAAGAACTATAAATGAATTCTTTCCGTCTTTAATAGAATAATAGAAAAGACCGATAAGACCGAGCAGCAATGGAAGCATATAGTATTTGTTTGTTCCCGGACGTTCCAATGCTGAAGGCAGTTCGCTCTGGTCGCCGACCAAAATTTTGTCAATAAAAGGAATGCCTGTGATGAAATTACCTTCCATATTGCCTCCGCGGCCTTGAAGGTCATTCTGACGGCCTGAGAAATTCCACATAAAATAGCGGAAATACATATAGTTGAACTGGTAAGTCTGAAGGAACTTCACATTAAGAGCCCAAGTCGGGAGTTTGCCTTTTTCGAGATGGCGGCGCACCTCCTTGTCTCCTGCTGAATCACCTTTGTAGTAACTCCTGAGCCAGTTCACATATTCGTTCTGATGACCTCTGTCCCACATGCGC
>JAGCRI010000026.1 GCA_017964755.1 Bacteroidales bacterium
CCGCACCGTCAACATTCAAAGCATTGGTTAATAAGCGGTTGGCATACACGTCATTCTTGCCGATTTCGTTAACACCGATGACATCAGGTTTAAGGTATTTGAAAATCGCTTTCAGACAAGTGTCCTTTTTATCCAGATGATTGGTGAAATCGTTGCAGCCTTCAGGAGCGTTGTCGGTATAATACATCAAGTTATACTGCATCATCTTAATTGTATCTGCTTCAGCAAAATACGCAATTGAAAGCAGCAATACAACCAAGAGTGCACGCACAAATCTCATCATGTCCGTCTTTAGTCTATAATATCGAAACCTGTATATTTTCTAAGGACTTCAGGGACTACAATGCCGTTTGGAGTCTGGTAGTTTTCGATAATTGAAGCCATGATACGCGGCAGGGCGAGCGCGCTTCCGTTGAGGGTATGTGCAAGACGTGTTTTGCCGTTGGCGTCTTTGAATCTCAGTTTCATGCGGTTAGCCTGATAACTTTCAAAATTTGATATGGAACTGACTTCCAACCACTTCTGCTGGGCTTTTGAATAGACTTCAAGGTCGTAGGTAAGGGCAGAAGTGAAACTTATGTCACCGCCGCAGAGGCGCAGCACGCGGAACGGCAGCCCAAGTTTCTGAAGCAGCGACATTCCGTACTGTTTCATATTCTCCAAAGTCTCGTATGAGCGGTCTGGGTGTTCAATCTGCACCATCTCCACTTTGTCGAACTGGTGGAGTCGGTTGAGTCCGCGCACATCCTTGCCGTATGAACCGGCTTCGCGGCGGAAGCAGGCTGAATAGGCACATCTTTTGATCGGAAAATCGCTTTCTTTCAGAATCATATCTCTGAAAATATTTGTAATCGGAACCTCAGCGGTCGGAATCAGATAGAGATTGTCTTCGTTCACATAATACATCTGACCTTCCTTGTCGGGCAGCTGGCCGGTGGCGTAAGCCGAAGCCTCGTTCACAACGTAAGGCGGCTGTGTCTCTTCGTAGCCGGCTTCAGTGGCGCTGTCAAGGAAAAAGTTGATAAGTGCGCGCTGCATTTTCGCACCTTTGCCCTTATAGACAGGGAAGCCCGCACCGGTAATTTTAGTGCCAAGTTCAAAATCTATAATGTCATATTTTTTCACAAGTTCCCAGTGCGGCAGGGCATCTTCGCCAAGATTTGAAGCATCACCTTCGCTATAGACTATCTCGTTGTCTTCCGCACCTTTGCCTGGAGCGACTGAAGTGTGAGGCATATTCGGCAGAAGCACCATTTTTCTGTTGATTTCATCATTTTTAGAATCCACAAGTGCCTGAAGTTCTTTCTCTTCCTTCTTCAGTTCGGCGGTCTTTTCTTTCAGCGCCGCAGCCTCAGCAGCTTTGCCGGTTTTGAAAAGCATTCCTATCTCTTTTGCAATCTTATTCTGCTCAGCAAGATTTTCATCCAAACGCTTTTTCGTCCCTCTTATTTCAATATCTAATGCAAGTACTTCATTAACAATATTTTCTGCGTCAAAATTTTTAACTTTAAGTCTTTCGATAACTTTTTCAGGGTTTTCCCTTAACAACTGGATCTGTAACATTTTCTTTGTTTTTTATAAGGTTCTGAAGATTATTTTTTATCTCTTGTTCTGTTTCTGATAAGACTGCTGTTGAGCCATTTTCTGCATCTCCTCAAGTTTTTTCTCCCATTTTGATTTTTTGACGGGCTTCTGCATGTTCTCTTTTAACTTTGCGCGCAGTTTTTCTTCATTTACAGCATACCTGAAGATTCCCATCTGTATGAAGGTTATAATGTTAACGAGAAGATAGTAGTATGTTAGTGCTGACGAGAATGAGTTGAACATCGGGAGGAACAGGATTGGCATGATATACATCATCCATTTCATCATTTTCTGCTGTTGTTCGTCCCCTGTCGGTGCCATCAGACGGTTGTTGAGCCAAGTGTAGAACAAGGTGGCAATCGTCATCAGAAGACAGAAGAGGCTGACGTGGTCGCCGTAGAATGGTATGTTGAAGTTGAAGTCGAGAATTGAGTCGTATGTGGAGAGGTCTTCAGCCCAAAGGAACGACTGCTGGCGCAACTCGTATGCAGACGGGAAGAAGCGGAACATCGCGACAAGAATCGGGAATTGGAAAAGCATAGGCAGACAGCCCGACATTGGACTCACGCCCGCTTTTTTGTATAGGCTCATTGTCGCCTGCTGCTTTTTCATCGCGTCCTCCTGCTTCGGATAGCGCGCGTTTATTTCCATCAGTTCGGGCTTCAGCACACGCATTTTCGCCGATGACATATAGGTTTTATAAGCCACAGGGAAAAGTATTGTTTTTATTATTATAGTCAGAATGAGAATGATGATTCCGTAGTTGATGCCGTATGCTTCAAGCCAGTTGAAGATAGGTATGATGGCGATTCTGTTAATCCAATGCAAAAGGAAACTCCAGCCGAGCGGAACTTGTCTTTCAAGATTCAAGTCGTACTCTTTCAATAACTTATATTGGTTAGGCCCATAATAGAAAGACATATCAAAGCCGCCGTTGTCGAGGTTGCCGACGTTAAATTCCAATTGCGCTTCGGCTTCTTTCAGAAGAGGTCTTTCCGATTTGTCGGGCAAGGAGACTTTGAGTAATCCGCTGCTGAAATTTGCCGAGTCGGCGATGAGTACGGAGGTAAAGAACTGCTGCTTGAAACCGACCCATTTCAATTCGGTGGCGAACTCTTTCTTATCAGGCTTGCGCTCTTCAAGATTGTCAACCTTGTTGGTGTTATCCATGTAGTATATTGTGGTGATGTCGCGTTCGTAATCGTAGTTCTTCTCAACATTGTTCAACTTGGCAGCCCAGTCCATTGAAATTGAGTTGCTGTTTGAGTATAGGTATTGCGACATATTGACCATATTCACGCGGAAGCTGAAACGGAAGTTGTCGGGGTCGAAAGTATAGACGTACTCGATATAACTTGCGCTGTCAGGCGATTGTGTCTGCACACCGTTTTCGTCAGTCACGGACTTTACAGGGTGCGCACGAAGCACCAACTGCTCGCCGATTTCTGTAACTATAAGAGTATCATTGGATTCTGATTCAAAAAGGAAATCTTTTGTGTTGACTGTGTTTTGATTTTTAAGGGTAAGGTTCAAATTGAAACAGTGGTTTTCACCGTCAAAAAGAATGAGGTTTTTCTTGGCAGAGTCTTTGGGGGTGTAAGCGTAAATGTCCTTGAACTCTATTTTTTTGAGGTAGCCGCCTTGAGCCGAGAAAGTATATTTTGCGAGGTTTGTTTCAGCGTAATAGTCTGTGTGACTTGCTTTTGTGATGTCAGGTTGCTGAGCTTGTGGAACTGGTGAAAAAGCATTGTCGGTTTTGCCGCCGACAGAATCCATTTTTATGGTTATTGTTGTAGAATCCTGCTTTTCCTGCTGCGCCATCTGTTCGGCAAGTTCTTCCATCTGCTGCTGCTTGGCTTTCTGTACTTTTGAGTTGTTGTATGCCGAATAGCCGAAGAGAATGGCTAAAATAATAAGCAATCCTAATAGCGTGTTTTTATCCATTGATTTAGTCTTTTATCGTTAAAGTTCAAACTTGCAAAAATACACTTTTTTTAGTATTCCTCCTCGAACATTTCGTCCTCGCCTGACGGCATTTCCTTGCGGCGTTTGTAGTTGTTGAACTTGTAGCTCAGAGTAAGGTTTATCTCCAACCCGCTACGCACCCTCACACTGTATGCGTCGTAGCCGTTGGTCTCGCCGAATGAATATGTGTGTACTTTGTTGTTTCTGTTATAGATGATGTTTCTGAAATTCATGCTTATAACAAAATTCTTATTGAACATTGATTTCTTTACACCGAAATTGAGAGAATAGCGTGCTGACCGTTTGCCCTGTCCTACGCCGTTGTTGCCCCAGCCCATGCCGCCTACCGTGAGTCCCGGTGAGTTGTAGCGGAAATTCAACTGCAAATCCCAATCTTTCGGCAGCGTGAAGTTCTGGTTCAGCCTGATGTTCCAGTTCCAATGGTTCGACAAACTCTTTTCAATCAGATTGTTACTTTCAATAACTTCATAATAGACACTTCCTGAAAGGGTGATTTTCCAGAATTTCCATAGCCGCTGCCCGTATGTTATCTCAAGTCCGAGGTTGTGGCTGCTGTTTAAGTTTTTGTATGTTGTCAATGTGGTAGAGTCGTTCAGGAGTTCGGTGTAGCGCGTTATGATGTCCTTCCTCTGGCGGTAGAAAACAGAGGTGTTGAGCGAACTTTTGTTGATGTTCATCAGATAGCCGAGTTCAACTGAATTGACGAATTCGGGGTGAAGGTCGGGATTGCCGGTGCTCCAGTTCTGGCGGTCTGAATAGTCGATGAACGGATTGAGCTGCCACACCCGCGGACGCGAGACACGCCGCGAATAACTGATCTGCATCGAGTGCGACAAACTGAAATCATATCTTATGTGAACTGTCGGGAAAAGGTTGAAATAATTTTTATAATGAGTTGAATTTAAGGATTTTAAATCTGATTTTGTGTTGGCAAGTTCAGCGCGGAGGCCGAGTTGGATTTTCAGTTTGTCCCAAAATGAGTTTGAATAGATGAAATATGCCGCATTGATGAGTTCTGAATAGTCGAAGTTGTTGCTCTGGCTGATGTCTTCAACGAGGCTCTCTTCGGCGTGCCCCGTAAAAAGGGAGTAGTCCTGCCCAATAAAACGGTAAGAGATTTTATAGCCGGTCTCTATGCGGCCGCCGTTACCGACAGGGGTGATGAAATCGACTTGCGCCGAGGCATTTCTGTTGTTGCCAATGGTTTGTGTGTTTTGGTAGAACGGCTCGGTGGAGTCAGGGATGATGAAATTCTGTTCCTCCTTGTTCCAGCCGTTGCGCCACATTTGCGTGTAGTAGAGGTCGGTGGTCAGTTCCATGCCCTTGACTTCAAATGTGCGTTTGTAATTCATGCTTGCGCTGATATTATGATTTTTGTCGCCGTTGTCTGTCAGCTCTTCGTAATCAGAAAACGGAATATATTCGCCGAGGGTTCTGCGCATATTGCTTGATTGGAGTTGCGCCGCCGAAGAGTGCTTGTGGAAATTGTAGCCCAAAGTGAGGTTCAGCGAATTTTTCTTGTCGATGAACCAGTCGATGCCGGTGCGCACGTTGTGGCCGTAGCCGCCGCCGTCAGAGTGGTTTTCCTGTGCGAGTTTTGATGTGTCGCTGCCGAACCAAGCCTCACGGTCGAGTGAGCCGTAGCTGTGATGCCCGAAATGTCGGAAGTTGTAATTCAGGAAGACGTTGATTTTGTTGTAGTTATAATTGAGATTTACGTTGCCGTTATAGCGGTCGAAATAAGGTTTTGTCTTTAAAAATGTCATTGCTCCGCCGAGACTGACAAGCCCGTTGAAGCCGCTTTCGCGCTTTTTCTTCAGAATGACGTTCAAGATACCAGCCATGCCGTCAGGTTCAAGTCGCGCTGAAGGGTTTGTGATAACCTCCACGCTTTCAATCTGCTCCGCTGGAATCTGGTCAAGCGTGAGATTAGAAGGGCGGCCGTCAATCAGCACTGTCACATTCTCGCTTCCGCGCAGAGTAACGTTGCCGTCAAGGTCAACGTCAACCGAAGGAATCTCCTCCAAAACCTCAACTGCGGTCGCGCCCTCAGCCACAATACTCGACTCCACATTGAAAACCTGTTTGTCGAGGTTGCTCTGAATCATCTCCTTTTTCGCTGAAACCTCGACGACACCCAGCCGCGTGGATTTCTGTTTCAGCTGGAATTTGTTGAAATTCTTTGCCGGATCCTCTGGAGTCAGCGTAAATGGTTGCGAATAATGGGTGCGGTAGCCCATACATTCAACCTTAAGCATCAGTTCGCCAAGCGGCAGCCCTTCTATGCGGAACTGGCCTTCAGTATTGGAGATACTGTTTCCCACTGTCATTGAATCGGCGGCGCGCAGCACCGAGACCATCACATATTCAAGGTCTTTTCCGTTCTCGTCAACGAGGTGGCCGGTGACGGTTCCGGCGGAGGTAGCCGCTTCAGGTTGCGCCAACGCTGCGGCGAAG
>JAGCRI010000002.1 GCA_017964755.1 Bacteroidales bacterium
AGTTATGAGTACAACTTCGATTATAAGCATGCAAGACTTGCTTAAAGGAAGAGGCAGAAATACGGAATTTGATCAAGCAAATCCGAAACGGATAAAACTTGTCAGACATTCAGGTGATGTAAAACAAGACAGTATTATTTACGAAGAGTACAATGGCAGTGTCGATGAACTGTATTACACAAACTTCAAGTTGTTTCAAAAGTGGCAATGTGAGCAAAAGGAATCCAATATGAATAATGTTGAGTATATTGTTGCTTTTCTTGCAGAAGAGCATTTTGAATGTCGATTTATTGGAGTATTCAAAAATTGTGGAAAATTGCATCAAACCACACCTGAAGCAGCGTTATACGATTTAAAAGAAGTTGATGGCTTTGAAATTTTGAAAGATATGGTGGTAATAGATTGGGGAGCAGGCACCAAAAATTGGATGCACAACTGGACTACTATAAAGGAAGTAGTTCGTATTGAACAGACGTCGCGTACTGATGGTCTTCCTTTTTTCACTCGTTATGAAGATGTTATTCTTTCGTATGAACAATTAAAAGCCGTTGTCGAGGACAATGATTGGAAGTCAAAGCTCAGTTGTCTTAACTGCGTATATGTTATTCTCGATAAGAAAAACGGGAAGCAATATGTAGGTGTAACTTATAAAGATATAAACCCCGGAAAAAAGAATGGCATTCATTGTCGATGGACAGAATATGCAAAATCAGGACACGGGAATGATAAAAAATTGGTTGAATTGCTGGAAAAAGAAGGTTCTATTTACGCTGAGAAGAACTTTCAATGGTCAATACTTGAGACACTTCCACTAAATGTGACCCCAAAAGTTGCTATTGATAGGGAAAAATTGTATAAAATCAAACTTGGCACAAGAGAGCACGGGTATAATGAAAATTAAGCGTTAACCACACTTTTGCACATTGTACTGCAGCGCAATCTGGAGCATGTCAAGCTCCACCGAATGACCTCCGCGGTGCGCTGTACCCTTTCCGCAAAGCCAATAGCCGCTCACCGCGGAATGGAGGCCAGGGCTAATAACAAATTCTATAAGGAATTAGAAATGCCAACAAGACAAAAAAGTATAATTCTGTATTTTATTTCCCCTCACTTTTTCTTCACTATAAATTCAGGAACGGTTATAGTATTGCTTTCGTGCAACTTGCGGTCAACGATGTGGCATTCCAGCTTCATTGTGTCGTATGGTGTCGACCAGTCGTATGTGCCGATGTAAACATTGACGCTTATATCTCCTTCAATTGATTCAGAATCCTTGTCGCTCAAACGCGGGAATCGGGAGTTTTGCGTTCCGTCAAGTTCCAGTAGCTGGTATTCGCCGTCAATTTTTTTGTAATAGTCGATGAAAAAGTTGTAATAATATATTGAAGATGTGTCAAAAGGTGAGTAGAGGTCGCTTTCGTTCAAGCCGAGGTCGCCGTCCCCGTCTTGAAAATGTATCGTGAGGCGCGCCTGATCGTCATATCCGTGCGCATTATCAATTTTTACAAAATCCACAAAACTTATATACGGAATTTCTGAGAATTTCTCCTCTTTTTTGCACGCAACGAGAAGAAAAACGGCTATAAAATATATTATATATGTAAAAACTCTGTTTTTCATTCTATGGATTGTATTTTGAAAAAGTTTTTTTCAAACGTATAAGAGCCTCTGTGACAGTGGATTTTGGACAAGCGAGGTTTATGCGGAAGTGCTTTTCGCCGCCGCGTCCGAATATGCTGCCGTCATTCAGCGCCAGATGGGCTTCGCGGACAAGTTTGCCGGCAATTTCAGAGTGTGTCAGGCCGGTGCCGCTGAAATCAACCCATAGCAAGTAGGTCGCTTCGTGGCGGAATGTCTTTAAAACAGGGATTCTTTCTCTTATGTATCTGATGGAATATTTTACGTTTTCTGTCAGATAATCAAGAAGTTGTGTGAGCCATTCTTCGCCATCTGTGTATGCGGCGATGAGCCCGATGTCGCCGAAGATGTTTCCGCATTGTATGTGCAGCCCGTCTGTCAGTACATGGTTTATTCTGTTGCGGTGTCCCTCATTTTGAACGATTATTTCAGATGTTGACAGTCCGGCCATGTTGAATGTTTTGCTCGGTGCCATGCAAGTGATTGTATTATTGGAAATTGCATCTGAGAGCGAGGCCGTAACAGTGTGCTTGTTCCCGTCAATCATCAGGTCTGAATGGATTTCATCTGACACCACAATGCAGTTGTGTTTAAGGCATAGTTCTGAGAGTTGTCTTAACTCTTCCGGCTGCCAGCACCGTCCGACAGGATTGTGCGGATTGCTCAGAATCAGCAATTTTGCACCTTGATGCAACTTCTTTTCAAGATCTTCAAAATCGAACAAATAAGTGTCACCATCAAGTTTTAAAGGATTTTCTATTATCGTACGATTTTGATTTTCAATAACATAGAAGAAAGGATGATAGACTGGTGGCTGGACAATGATTTTGTCGTGCGGCTCGGTGAAAGCCTGAACAATGGCAGCCAAAGCCGGTACCACACCGGGTGAGAAGAGAATCCAGTCTGTATCAATTTTCCATTTGTGGCGGCGGAGCACCCAGTCGGCTATCGCTTGACGAAATCTTTCCGTATGGTTGAAATAGCCGAGAACGGGATGTTCCAAACGCTTCTTCAGTGCTTCAATGATGAAGTCGGGCGTGCGGAAATCCATATCGGCTACCCACATCGGCAGATTGTCATTTGACCCGTAGAATTGTGCCATACCGTCATATTTCAGACAGTCGGTGCCACGGCGGCCAACGATTTCGTCAAAATTGTATTTCATTGTATGTTACTGACAATCAATATCAAACACATTGCTTTTGCTGCGGGTGAAATTGAAGTTGAGGACAGAACCCGGTTCAAACTCCTCTGCCTCTTTGTTGAAACGCATGACGCGCATATTGCGCTGCCCTAACAGTTTCATCTTGTCACCTTTAACCCAAAGGGCTGTGGCTTCGCGGAGACCTGCTACCGTAATATTCTGATTTACAGCCAAAAATTCCTCCAAACGCACCTGCCGTGTCTCGCCGCCGTGTCTGATTCTGTCATTGATTTCTTCCGGATACGGGTCAATGTAGTGGGGGTTGATTTGGAACGGGACGAGGTCAAGGCATGAGAATTTTTCCGGCATAATTATTGGCATGTCGTTGGTTGTCATCAGGGTAGGGCAGGCCACGTTAGAACCCGCGCTCCAGCCGATGTACGGCGTGCCTTCCATCACCTTGCGGCGTATCGGCTCTATCAGCTTGTGCTTGTGGAGTTCGGCCACAAGATGAAATGTGTTCCCGCCGCCAATAATTATGATTTCAGCATTGTTTATGACATCCACTGGATTTTCTGATTCGTGTACAGAGACTACTTCAAGCGGACCAAAGCATTTTCTGATACGCTCGGTGTAGGCGTCATAACTTTTTGGGTAAACTTTTCCGCCGATATTGACGCCTGCGTACGGCACAAATGCAATTTTCAAACGATGGTTTAAGCGATATTCTGACAATTCTTTTGCGTTGTCTTTCATATTTTCCATTGCAAGGTGTTCCCAAACAGTGGAATGGATGAATTGGGTAATCATACCATGGCACCAGCCCAGATATTCTTCTTTATAATTTGTTGAATTACTGATTAATAAAAGATTCATACTTATAATTTTATTGAAATGTTTTCGAAAGAGAAATGATGTTCTGCGGAACAGTGCAGACGGCAGTTGTCGCAGATTGTGAGTTCTCCGCTGAGCCGCCGCCGTATCATGTCGTTCAGGCGTTCCCGAAGTGATTCTATATCAACAAATTCTGCCATCTCATTTGCAAATGCGAAGAGCAGAAGCCGGCGTGCGTTGCGCTCGCAAATCCCGCGCGACCGCAGGTAATAGAGTGCTTCCTCATCCAATTGCCCTACAGTTGAGCCGTGGCTGCATTTCACATCATCTGCATAAATTTCCAAAAACGGCTGTGTCGTAATTCTCGCCTCATCTGTCAGACTGATGTTTTTGCTGCTTTGGTAGGCGTTTGTCTGTTGTGCATTCGGTGCCACATAAATATGCCCGTTGAAATTCGCGCTTGCCTTGTCGTCAGCGATTCCTTTATAGAGTTGGTAACTTGTGCAGTTTGGAGCAAAATGTCTTACAAATATCTGATTGTCAACATATTGTTCTTTGTCAACGAGATATAATCCGTAAAGTTTTGTTGTGGCTTCCGGCTCGTTGAGGTTAACATTCATGCTGTTTCTTACAAAACCGGCATTGAAAGTTATTGTATTTGCAACAAATTCAGAATATTCACTCTGATTTACATACACTTGGTTTACAAGCAGTGATTTTTCATCTTTATTTTCCAACTTATAATAATGAAGATGAGCGTTTTGCTGCAAAAATATTTCTGTAACGTTATTTATAAAACTCTCGCAATTCTTGAAAGAGTCATCGCATTGCACAAGAGAAAGTGACGAATTTTTCCCGATTACAATGAGATTCCGTTGCTGTACAAGAAGAGGTGAAAAGCAATGCACAATTGAGATAAGTTGGATTGGAATTTCAACTGACAGATTATCAGGAATATAGACGAATAGACCGTCAGTGAAAAGTGCCTCATTAAGAGACAAAAGGTTGTCATTCTTTTCAATATCCTGTTTTGCAAAATATTCTGAAACAAGGGCAGGGTGGCTTTTCAACGCTTCAGCCAGACTGCCGATTATCATTCCATTGTCGAAAACCGTGAGGGGCGAATTTTCGTGTACATACCAGCCGTTCAGAAAAGTATATGTATTGGCGTTTATGTTTTTGAGTTCACATTTGAAATATTCGTTAACAGGCTGATACGGAGACGGTTGAGTTTGAATATCGTATTTTTCACTGACTAATTCGTCGATGGCGTGGTGGCGCCAAGTTTCATATTTGCGTGTTGGGAGTTCCGTTTGGAAGAAATGGTTTGCGGCGGTCTCGCGTTTTGCAGCGATTTGTGGCTGGTCGGAACCGGCAAGTTCCTGTTTGTGAGCCTGATACAAAGATTGGATGTTTTGGGTGAAAGGTTTCATCTTTTAGATAAGTTTTCCTTGTTCATATTCTTGTTTAATCCAATCGTACCCTTTCTCTTCAAGTTCAAGGGCGAGTTCCTTCGGGCCTGATTTCACGATTTTCCCGTCAAAAAGCACATGAACCACGTCAGGGACAATATAATCGAGAAGCCGCTGGTAGTGCGTGATGACGATTGTGGCGGTCTCCTTTGTCTTCAGCTGGTTGACGCCGTTAGCCACGATACGGAGCGCGTCTATGTCAAGTCCGGAGTCGGTCTCGTCCAAAATGGAAAGTTCCGGCTCAAGCATTGCCATCTGGAAAATCTCGTTTTTCTTCTTCTCGCCGCCTGAAAAGCCCTCATTGACGGAGCGGTTGCTGAGTTTCGCCGTCAGTTCCACCACTTTTTTCTTTTCCTCCATCAGTTTTAAAAACTCGCTTGCAGTGAGCGGCGGCAGGCCTCTGTATTGCCGGATTTCGTTGAGCGCGGTCTTCATGAAATTGGAGATGCTCACTCCGGGGATCTCGACAGGATATTGGAATCCCACAAAAATCCCTTCGCGCGCGCGGTCTTCAATGGAAAGGTCAAACAGGTTTTTGTTTTTATATGTTATAGTACCTTCAGTAACTTCAAAAAGTTCCTTGCCGGCGATTACCGAAGCGAGGGTGCTCTTGCCCGTGCCGTTAGGCCCCATGATTGCGTGCACTTCGCCGCGGTTCACTTTCAAATTAACTCCTTTCAGAATCTCTTTTCCTTTAATGGAAACGTGTAAATTGTTTATTTCTAACATTTGCAGCACAAATTAGTGGTTTATTTTAACTGCAAAGATAAGGAAAAATTTGATGTTTTCATTCATTTTCCACCAATTCCTGATAGATTTTGAAAAGAGCCGGCACAATCTCATTCTCCGTCATCTTCGTAGAGAAGCCGTAGGCTTGCATAACTGCCTTGTCGTTGGCTTGGTGGGCTTTGCGAAGTTCAATAGGCATAATGACGTCATCGTATAGGTCGGCAAGGCTGCTGTTTGGGTACAAGGCACGGGCAGAGAGGATGGCTTGCGCCGTTTCCTCTATTGTCCTTATTTGCTTGTCAGTTGGCTGTGGCCATGGGAAGTTGTTATATACGATGTCTTTGCTGTACCTATAATCTGATTTCAATCTTCCGGCAACAATTCTCATCCATGCGTTGTGAACACTTGAGGTGAGGATTCCAAAATGGTATAGTGTCGCAGATTCTGTAATGTGTACAGAATCACTACTTAATATAGAACTGTCAATAAATCCAATTGGCACGTATTTCCTTTTTTCAGAAGAAACTCGTGGAATTAAAAGATAATTTCCTTCGGGCATATTCTCAACATGAAAACGTGTCGGTCG
>JAGCRI010000027.1 GCA_017964755.1 Bacteroidales bacterium
CCTCAATGCTGAGCTGTATCAGCTTGACTTTCTTGTTCTTGAGCGGAATCTCACCCTCCACACCAATAATTGCCGTACGTTGGAAACCCGTTGGAATAGAGCCGTCCAAATATTGTTTGCGGGTTATATGAACTTCGCCCACAATGTTCATTTTTGAAGCCAAGGCAATCTCAATGGCAATGTCAAGCGCCTCATTATCAATATGGAATGGCGGTGTGTCGTCAACTTCGTAAGTGCAGGCTGTCGGGTGTGCTATACGGTATATTATCTCCTTGCGGGTTTTGAACTCCATGAGCGCGGTGCCGTCATACTCGCCAAGTTCGGAGAGGGTGGGGCGCATGTGGCGCACAACTTCAGCATCATACTCGTCCGGTTTCTGGAACTTGCCAGCCGGACAGTGGCAGAACAGCTTGCTCTTGGTGAGCAACTGCTGGTGTGTTTCCAAGCCTGACATGAAGCCTATTCTGTTGTAATCTTCCTGTGTCGCGTCTTTGCGGTTCACGTACCCTATCTCTTTGCGGGTCTCTTCAAAATTGAGTCTGGGATTAATTCTTTTCACGGTTATAAAATTTGGGCGCAAATTTACATAAACTTTTTCGTTTAATGCTTTTTTTGCCAAAATAATTTCATTTTGTACAATTATGTTTTTCAGGTTGGAGCGTATTTGTTTAAATATTATTTTTGTTACGATTTTAATATTTGATTTATGAGAAAAATTTATCTTGTTGTAGGAATTGTTTTGGCGCTATTTGTTGCTGCCATTACTGCTTATTATTGGGGCTTTTCGCCCAAACGGACAAGTTTGCCGTTTAAAAAAGCGAATGCCATCTACTATTGGAAAACATGGTTCGAGGTCGGAGATGAGGAGATTGAGTTCTTGAAGAAAAATGAGATAAAGAGAATGTATGTCCGTTTTTTTGACGTCGCTATCAATAAGAACTCGAAGTTCAGGGATAAATGTGCGCCGGTAGCCACAATTTCTTTTGATGAAAGGCCTCTGCAATTGGTTGCTGCTGAAAATATTGAGATTATTCCGGTGGTTTTTATCACTCAAGAGGCAATAAGGGAATATTCGTCATTTACCGATGATTTGGCGCACCGGCTTTATGAGATGTGTTCCAAAAACAAAATTGACATAAATGAGGTTCAGTTGGACTGCGACTGGACAAAAACAACACATGATGCTTATTTCCAGTTTGTTAAAGATGTCAGGCAAACGCTGAACAGTTATTTCAAAAAGGAGGTTATTCTCTCCTCAACTATACGGTTGCACCAGCTTGCGCAGACTCCGCCTGAGGTCGATTATGGTATGCTGATGTGCTATAACACTGGGAATTTCAGGGATTATAAAACCCAAAACTCCATTTTGGACGTCAAAGATGTGAAGCCTTATATGAAATATCTTAAATCATACAATTTGCCTTTGGTTTTGGGGCTTCCTGTATATTCATGGGTGGTTGAGTTTGACGAGGATAAGCAATTTGTAAGACTTAGAAACCCGTATGATGTTCATGGTTGGGGAAAAGTGTGGGAAGAGGATTGTGAGACTGGCAATGGGGAAGAAGAGTATTTTGAGCGTGAAGAGTCTCATAAGGCCAAGAAAATGTCTCGATATGAGGTGGTTTCAGATGAGACGATCCTTGAAGCGAAGAGACTTGTCAGAAGTGAATACGGGAATATCCCTGTGGCGCTGTATCATTTAGATTTACAACAACTTTCTAAATATTCGGAAAATGAAATCAAGGATTTTTATAATAAGTAGTCTATTGCTGTTTTGTTATTTGCCGACAATGGCTTGTGGCGGGTACTATATGGTCAGGCCTGAAGACCATTGGATTTTTTATACAGGTTATCCTGAGGCTGACGATTGGCAAACGGCTGTTGACACGCAGTTCCGCAAGGAGAATATTGATTTCTGGCATAATTATGTCGGGAAATCTGTTCCGCGCGAGTCTGTGGAGGAGGCTCTTTACGACCTTTATCTGCTTAATACTAACACCACGAACGCTTTTTTCTCTTATCTTATAAATAAAAAAGATACGGAAGCTCTGCAATATTGGATGAGTCTGAAAGGAACGGACTCTGTGGCTGCTGCTGAAAAGCGTTGGCAGGTTTCTGCTTGGTGTTATAATAATGAGTTTTACTATTCCAACGATGATTCGCCACAAGATCAGGCGATGGATGTTAGTATCTTGAATGTAAGGCAGTTAGATGAAAGCTGTATCGAAAAATGTAAAAATCTTAACATTAAGAACAGGTATGTTTTGCAGGTTTTGCGGAAATATTTTTATAGCGCCAAATACCAGAAGTGTGTGGATGTGTGGGAGAAATATGGGAAGAATGTTCCGCAGAGCGCATTGCGGACACAGTGCGTGAACTATTATGGCGGCGCGTTGCTGCGCCTCGGCCGCAAAGCTGATGCCGCGATAGCCTATTCAACCATAGGATATTCCAACTATTATCTTCACTATAATATTGATGTCTTGAGGGAAGTTTATAAGCAGCAGCCCAATTCCTCCAGTTTTGAGTTTATGGTCCAGCAGTTTGTCAATCGCTATTTTGATTCGCCAAATCCAGTTAAAGCGGAGGAGTTCTATCTTCTGGCTGAACAGATTCTGAAGGAAAAAAAGAATTCAAATCCGGCATTGTGGAAGTCTGCCCAAGCGGCTTTCGCATACATGGGAAATGATGTTGATTTTGCTTTGAGGCTGATTGCCGAGGCGGAGCGTTTGAAAGGCACTCCGATTGTGAAAGAGAACATCCGTTTTATGCGGCTCATTTTCAACTCTTCGCGCACCGACAATGACAATAAATATGAGGAAACAATATATTCTGATTTGCGTTGGCTTGCGGAGCGCATTAACAAAGACTTGAGTCAGAGAAACACACATTATGACTATTATTGGGGATTATATGGTGAAGACCCATATACTTCAAATCTTCCGTATCATCGTGTGAAAGTTCTCCGCCGTGTGGTTTTTCTCGGTGCTGTCCCTCATTTTGAGCGGATAGGGGAAGCATACAAAAGCATTGCCTATCTGAATCTATATCAGGAGGTTTTTTCAGAATATAAAGAAGAGCGGAAAATATCGAGGGAGAGAAAAAAGGCTGAATTTGCCGATAGCTGGTTCTATACTCATAATTTTGACTATAGCACAGATTTCTTTAACTATATGGATACCACATCATTGGAAAATGTCCTGAAATATGTCGATTTTCTCATTTCCGGCGGCAAGACTGCGGCAGAGAAATTCATTGTCAGCAATAGTTATAAGGATATGAACTACTTGTATGATATAGTCGGCACAAAGTATATCAGGAGGGAGCAGTTTTCTGATGCGGTTAAATATTTTGAGAAAGTGTCAAATGATTTTCTGAAGACACAGAACATTTCGGAATATATTGGGGCGAACCGGAATCCGTTTGAGGAATTTTGGATTACGAATGAGAGCGAGCTTGGGAAATATGACCTCTCATTTGACCCGGCGGAAGAGTATGCGGAAGCTCCTTGCAAACTGACTTTTTCCAAGATAATGCTGCGGCTGAAAAATGAAAGCGTTTCCGCAAAAACCGCAGCTGAACGCGCAAAGGCAGCATACGCGTATGCGGTCGGTTTACATCAAAGCAGTTTCTTGGGATATGCATGGGCATTACAGCAATATTCGCAAAGCAGTTCGCACTCAGACTTCTATGGTTTGAGTGGTGATTATGATTTTGATTGTGGTTATGACTTTCCGGAGGAAAATCAAAAAAATGATGCTGCTGATTATTCAAGCCGTGTGGATTTATGGCTTGACAAGGCTTTGAAGTATAACGCTGAAAAGATTTTCACCATGAAATGTAAGATTTTGCACAGCAAAACAAGAGATTCCATGCAGGAAATCCGCACTGTAAAAAACAGCTGTTTTTCTTTCAAAAGGAAAACCTTCAAAGCTGATGTGCAGTCGGCTTTCTGCGATAGGTTAGATGATTATGATAATCCTAACGCCAAATGGCGGCACAGTGCGTGGTATTACTGATTTATTTCATCGTAAACCGTATTCCCGCATACCCCATGATTCCTGTTATAGGAGCATAAATCACTGATGTGTCGAAGTCTTCACCGAAAGGCTGGTCAGCGGAGATAATCGGATTTTTCTGCTTGTAGTTCAGCAGGTTCTCGCCGCCGATATAAAATTCCCAAGCCTTGTATTTTGCGGTTATTTGCGCATTCCAGATAAAATAGTCGTGAGAATATGACGGAAGGCTTGCGGCACTGTTCCCGCTCATGTCCGGCAGCCTCATAGCGCTGTTATACTGCAGTGTGGTGTTGAATTTCCATTTGTTGAAGCGCGTGGCATAACTTAGGCCGAGTAACGCCTTGTGCGGACTTGTCAGAGCCTTGTCCCTCACAACACCTTCAGCCGATTCTCTGACCTTGTTGAATCTGTACGCCAAAATAATTTCAAATCTTTCAAGCGGATAAAGTGTAAATTCCGCTTGCGCCGAATGCGAGTATGAGCGGTTGCCGCTGCCGTTGAAATTTCCATTCAGATTGTAAAAGAAGACCGCATGGGCGTCATGGTCGAGGTCAACGATAACTTGATTTATAAAATGTGTGTAGTAGTAATCTATTGTAAATGAGGATTTTCCACCTTTCATTTGGAATGACTGTGTGAAACTTATACTTGCATTATATGCCTCTTCGGGTTTGAATTTGCTGTCGGCTTTGATAAGAGCGCGGCTGCTGGCGAGCAGCGACAGGTTTTCAATCAGTACGTTTGCGCTTCTGTATCCTTTGCCCGCCGAAATGCGGATGCTGCTGTTTGGGGCGGGCTGCCATTTGATGTGAAGGCGCGGAGTCCAGTACAGTTGTGCGTTGTAGGTGTCATAGTCGAAACGGAGCCCTGGCATCACAACAAGCTTTTCTTCAATTATGAATGAATATTCTGCGAAAATGCCTGGAATGGCTTGGAAACGGGTGCCTGTCAGCGAGAACAATGTGGTATTGAGCCCGTTGAGTTCGTCTTTCAGATTGTCGGCCTGCACACTCCCGCCGACTGTGAGTTTGTGCTGCTCTTTTTTGCCGAATTTATTTGAATACAATATATTCATATATCCGCTCAACTGTTGGGCGTTGTAGTCTTTAAATCCGAAATATGACCTTGTGTCGTGGAATGTGAATGACAGAATTGTCCCGACGCTTTCGTGTTCACCTTTCAGGAGAAATCCGTTTTTTGTGATGACATCCAATCTGTTGGTTTTGATTCTGATTCCGTAGAGTGAGTCTTCGGCAAAGCGGTTTTTGGGAGAGAAATTCTTTTCGCCGCCGATACGGTCTTCCCAAAGATAACCGATCATTGTCCGTCCCTCCAGTTTGTCAGGGATATCATAGTCCCAGCGGTTCATGGCGTTCACCTGATAGTTGCGCGGCACGTCGAGGAAATTGTCTTTGTTCATGTCCATTTTAGCGAATTGCCCTTCGGTGTGTAGCAGCACCATTCCCGAGGCGTTGCCGCTTTTGCTGGCGTCAAAGCGCGAGTTCAGGTTCAGTTCGCCCTTTCCCATAGAGCTGCCGAACAAGTTTATGAAAAGTTTTTCGTCATTTGTCTCAGGTTTTTTATACTCAACATCAATCTGACCGGAAATGGCCTCAAATCCATTGGTGACGGAAGCAGTCCCTTTTGACACGCTTATCGACTCCATCCATGTGCCTGGAATAAATCCGAGCCCGAACTGGTTGGCTAACAGGCGAATATATGGAACATTCTCCAAAAGAATCTGGCTGTAGATGCCTGCCAAGCCCAACATTGAAATCTGTTTTGCGCCGCTAATCGCATCGCTATACTCCACATCAACGGCTATGCTGCTCTCAAAGCTCTCAGAGAGGTTGCAGCAGGCCGCTTTGCGGAGCCCTTCGCTTGTGATAACTGAGGTCAGGATAGGCTTCACTGAAATGTAAGCTCCGCCGTGTGCAGTGACACTCGCCGCATCAAGCATGTGCGCCGCCGACAGAATGATTTCGAGTTCGTTCTGCTCACGCGCCACTTTTATCGTGTCGTTCTGATAAGCCTGATATATGACTATAAGAGTGTCTGTTTTGTCTGTTTTCTCAAAAGAGAATCTGCCTTCATTGTCGGTGATGCCGCCGATAGAGGTGCCTTTCCATTGCAGCATGGCCCCGAGAATAGGTGCCAGCTCGCCGTTTTGCCCATATTCAAGCACCTGCCCTGAAAACGTCTGGCAGAAAGCGTTTCCGCAGATTGAGAAAAGGCAGAGAATATATAGGAGGCGCTTTTTCATAATGATATCAAAAACTATTAAAAAACGAAAAAGTTTAAATATTATTTTATACTGGAGAAAAAATGTGGATGGTTTATCGTTTGCCAAACAAAAAATTTTGTAACTTTGTAATCTTATAAAGTAGTGATTTTTATTTTGCTTTGTATTACAAATCACAAAATATGTTATGCTATTAATGCTATTTTTATAAAACTCACAATAAATAATATGCCCAGAACAATAATTCAAATCAAACCGAAATTAGCTAAATCCATGGAAGCGGCCCTGTGGGAGTCGTGCAACAAACTGCGCGGTGCCGTGGAACCAGCTGAATACAAGCACGTTGTACTATCGCTGATATTCCTCAAATATGCCAGCGACCGCTTCGAGCAGCGCAAGCAGGAACTGTTGGAACAAGAATTGGAGGAATACGTGGATACGGTGGATTTCTACACCGCTGAAAATGTGTTCTATCTGCCCGAAGAGTGCCGATGGTCGTATATCATGGAAAACGCCAAGCAGCCCAACATCTTCCAGATTATCGACGACGCTCTTTCCGACATAGAGAAGAAAAACAAACAGCTGGCGGGTGCGCTTCCCAACAACTACTACTCCAACCTCGGACTCGACCGCACCAAATTCGCTTCGTTGCTTGACGAAATCAACAAACTCGACACGGTGGGAGATGCCGAAAACGACCTTATCGGACGGGTGTATGAGTATTTTCTGGGCAAGTTCGCCATCGCGGAAGGCAAGGGCAAGGGCGAATACTATACGCCGAAGTCGGTGGTGAACCTGATTGCCGAGATGA
>JAGCRI010000028.1 GCA_017964755.1 Bacteroidales bacterium
CAACCGTAATAGCCATTACTATCTGAAAACAGCAAAAGATACTCACAAAGACCAAACCTATTTTTTGTGGATGCTTACAGAAGAGAATCTTAAACGTACCATTTTCCCATTGGGAGGATATACCAAGCAGGAAGTCAGGGAGATAGCTGTCAGACATAATCTGAAAAAACTGGCTGCAAAAAGTGAATCACAGGAGATATGTTTTATTCCTGATAATGACTACAGGCATTTTTTAGCCGAACAAGGTTGTGATATCCAAGAGGGTAATTTTATTGATAATCAAGGAAATATAATAGGACGGCACAAAGGTTACTGCAATTATACAATAGGGCAGCGCAAAGGGCTGAATGTTGCTTTCGGAACACCGAAATATGTCACGCACATTGATGCCTATAAAAATGAGGTCACACTTGGCAATCGCGATGAACTCTTCACAACGGAAGTCCGTGCTTCGCAGGTACGTATCCGCGATATTGACTGGCTGCGCTCTTCGCCGGAACTCTTTGCCCGCATTCGCTACAAATCGCCTGCAACAGAAGCCACCATCCGCCTTTCCGACGATTTTGCAGACGACAACGCCGCAACGCTAACATTCACCAGCCCCGTCTGGGGCGTGACTCCGGGACAATCGGTAGTGCTTTATAAAGATGGATTGGTTGTTGGGGGCGGAATTATTGAAGGATAAGAGATAGGAGTTAGGAGTTAGAAATTAGGATGTTAGATGACGTATTGTAGAGCCTTGGCATGGCACGGCTTTTATCGTTTATTTTAAGAATGATGGCATTGTAGAGCCTTGGCATGCCAAGGCTCTCATGCATGCCACGCCCCTCATGCACGCCAAGTCTACGCACGCTGCGTCTTTTGACGATTTCAGCAAAAAATAGTTGTCGCAGACAGACATAAAATCGCCCACACCTGCGTTTTCAACTTTATATTGTTAATATTTTTATAAAAATTATCATTGATTCGTCTGTTTGACGTATTATATTTGCACCGTGTTCTCGATTATACTAACATAAACTCAAAAAGCATGGACAAGAAAATATTTATGATCCCTACTACGGACTTCTCTTTCAAAAGAATCTTCGGGACAGAAACGAACAAGCGGTTCCTGATTCACTTCCTGAACTCTTTCGTGGCAGCATACACCGGCGAAATTGCAGACATAACTTACCTGCCAACTGAGCACTACGGCATGACTGAGGCAGAGCACAAGGTGGTCTTCGACATTCTCTGCGAGGACACCTGCAAACGCAAGTTCATTATTGAGATGCAGAGGGCAAGGCAGCCCGAGTACAAATACCGCTCCATATTCTACCTCGCCCGGACTATCAGCAGCAGCATGATGGCGGGAGAGAAGAAGTACTACATACTGCCAGCTTATTCCGTAAACATCCTCGACTTTGATATACCCGAATACAAGAACAATGGCGAGAGTTTCTGGGCCATTTTCCTGAAAGACCAAAAAAATCGCGTCCTGACGGAGAAGGTCGGCGTCTTTTACATGAATTTGTGTAACTTTGCAGCGCAGCAGGCGGATGTTACAGATGAGATGCGAGCGTGGCTCAACGTGCTGAAGAACATGCCAGAAATGGGGGACGAGGAGTACGCCGCGCAGGACGACTTCTTCCGCTCACTGCTTGACGAATGTAGAATATCAAAACTGGACGACGTGGAAAAAGAGAGTTACAACAAGAGCGTCCTCGAGTATGAGGACGTGAAGCAGGCGATAGCACTCGCCGCAAAGGAGTCTTTCGATGAGGGTATTGAACAAGGAAAAGCAGAAGGAATTGCTGAAGGTATCGCAAAAGGCCGTGAGGAAGCCCTGCTCCAAACCGCGAAGAATCTCCTTGAATTGGGAATGTCCGCCGCAGATATCGCCAAAGTAACGGGAGTGGATTTAGGAGATAGGAATTAGGATGTTAGATGACGTATTGTAGAGCCTTGGCATGCCAAGGCTCTCTTGCATGCCACGCCCCAGACACGCTGCGGTTAATTTCCATTTTCGTTTTGGAAATATGCGTGCGTCAGTTTGAATGATTTTGATTAGGTGTTCGGATGTTTTTTCACAAACGCTTTTGAATCGCCCCACGCATTGTAAAGGATTTCGTGTTTAATTGATTTCATGCGGAGTCCGAGGCAAGAAGAACACTGCTCAGGCTTGTCGCCCACACAGGCTTTGTCGGGGTAGATGAGATACTCTTCGCGGTATTTGTTCGGTGTAAGGTTCGGCATGATGACATTCGCGCCGGCGAGTATTGCTTTTTCGCGTCCCATCGGGTCAATGGTCTGGTTTGCCGTGGCCGCCACCATGTTGATTTCGGGCATTAAGAGCCGCGCCGCCGCAATCATCTTCAGAGTGAGATTCATCCTTTCCTCAGCCGGCGGAATTTCACCGGCAAACTCATACAGCGGCGTGTCGGGGTGAGGAATGAACGGCCCCATGCCGACCATCGCAACATTTTTATTTTTGAAAAAAAACAGGTCATCGGTAAGGTCGTCAACGGTTTGAAATGGCAGTCCTATCATCACACCTGTCCCCGTCTGGTAGCCGATAGAAATCAGTGAGTCAATACAATCGAGGCGTTTTTTGAAATCATGGGTTTCATCGTGCGGATGAATTTTGTAGTAGAGTTTTTCGTTTGAAGATTCAATACCGAGCAGGTATCTGTGCGCTACGGCCTCAAACCACTCGCGGTAAACTTCGGGGGTCTGCTCTCCAAGCGACAGCGTGATTCCAAGTGCGCCGTCCCCGATTTTCTTAATCTCCTTCACAAGTTTTGTGATTCTTTCTGTAAAGGCCTTGTCGTTTCTTTCGCCGCTTTGGATTGCTACGGAGCCGTAACCGAGTTTGTCAGCCATTTCTGCACATTCCAAAACCTCGTCATCGGTGATTGTGTAGCGCACAACCTTGTTATTGCCGCTGCGGACACCGCAATAAAGACAAGATTTTCTGCAAATATTGCTCAACTCTATCAGTCCGCGCAAATGAACATAATTGTCCAACTTCTCTAATTTCACCGCCAACGCCTTGTCAAGCAGAAGTTTCAAATCTTCGCCTTCCGCCAAAAGAAGTTGTTTTATGTCTTCTTTGTTAAAGTACTGTTTTTCAAGAATTTCCTTTATCATTATATGCCTATTTCCTTAATAAAACTTCAGAAATATCAACCGGATTTTCAATCTTCCGCCATTCTGAATAAATCTCTGCAGCAGTCGTTCCGTCTTCTTTTACAATAGAATTCAAAAAAATGTTTTTATCAACAACCGCTAATTCCGATTTCAGAGTTTCATCAAGATAAGTTTCATGCAGCCAATGAATTACCATATAATGCAAATAATTATCACTCAGAAACTTGTCATCAGCAGTCATCATAGCGATACTCAGATAACTCCTGTTATTTACGTGCCTGTTGAAATCAAGATCCAGCAAATTGACTTTATGTTCAATATTCTTTAGTGATTTTTCAGGCTTCGGAAAACGTATTTTCTTATGACTCAACACAATATCGGGTAAAATTGTAATCTTCGCCGCAACCGAATCCGTGGTTTCCAAGCGGCGTGTCTCTGTATTCATCAGACACCAGCAACTTGTGCCTTTTGCTATAACAACCTCTGTATCAGCCTTTTTGATAATATAATCAGAATAGACGCGCAACGCTGATATTTCGCTTATCCACATTGTAACTTCAATATCCTCTGTCCAGAAAGTCTCAATCTCAGACATTTGCGCAGAAAACTCAGTTATAATCCACATTTTCTGCACTTTAACGAGGTCAAAAGCGGCAAGATGAAGACAACCCATATAGCGCGCAAAACTGTCTTGAAAATAGAGCAGAATTGCGTGCGGCGTGATACGGTAGCGGTTGTCCATATCAGCAGCGGACACCGTGTAAATATGCGAATATTTGTTCATAACTATCTGTTATATAACAACATTCACAATTTTTTTCGGCACCACAATTACTTTTTTCGGAGTCTTGCCGTCGAGCCAGCGGGCTGCGTTTTCATCAGCGAGCACCGCCGCTTCAATCTCTTTCGGTGACATATCAGCCGGAAATTCCTTCTGGAAACGCACTTTCCCGTTGAACGAAATCGGATAGGTGAAGCTGTTTTCAACAAGATATTCGGGGTTGAAGATCGGGAAATTTGCAGTCAGCACAGAGTCTGTATGACCTGACAGATGCCACAACTCCTCGGCAATGTGCGGGGCATACGCCGAGAGCAGAACCGCCAATGGCTCCAAAATCGCGCGCTTGCGGCATTTCAGTTCAGTCAACTCGTTAGTGGCTATCATAAAGCAACTTACAGCCGTATTAAAGGAGAATTTCTCGTTGTCTTCTTCTATTTTTTTGATAGTCTTATGCAAAATTTTCAACTCCTCTTTTGTCGGAGCATCATCTGTAACTGCAAAGTTATTCTGTGCATCGTGATAGAGCCGCCAGAACTTCTTAATGAAACGGAAAACACCTTCAATGCCATTAGTATCCCACGGTTTGGCCAACTCAATCGGGCCGAGGAACATCTCGTACATGCGCAGAGTGTCGGCTCCATATTTCTCCACCAAGTCATCGGGATTCTGAACGTTATATTTGGATTTTGACATCTTCTCAACCTCCCAACCGCAAACATATTTGCCGTCTTCCAAAATAAATTCTGCATCTGCAAATTCAGGTCTCCAATTCTTAAACGCCTCTATATCAAGAATATCATTGCTTACAATATTCACATCAACATGAATCGGCTGCGTTTCGTATTCATTTTTCAAGCCAAGAGAGACAAATTTATTTGTCCCGACAATACGATATACAAAATTAGAACGCCCCTGAATCATGCCCTGATTGATAAGTTTCTTGAACGGCTCTTCCTTACAGGCAAGCCCGATGTCGAAGAGGAACTTATTCCAGAAACGTGAGTAGATGAGGTGCCCAGTGGCGTGCTCTGCACCGCCGACATACAGATCAACGTCCTGCCAATATTGGTTTGCCTCTTTCGAGAAATATTCCTTGTCGTTGTGCGGATCCATGTAGCGGAGATAGTAGCCGCTTGAGCCGGCAAAGCCTGGCATTGTGCAGGTTTCGAGCGGATAGCCCTCTTTCGTCTTCCAGTTTGCGGCACGCGCCAACGGAGGCTCGCCCGTCTCGGTCGGCAAGAACTTGTCAACTTCGGGAAGAAGCAACGGAAGTTCCTGTTCATCAAGCATATACGGATAACCATTTTTATAATAGACAGGGAACGGTTCACCCCAATATCGCTGACGGCTGAAAATGGCATCGCGCAGTCTGTAATTAACTGTGCCATAACCTATTCCCTTCTCTTTAACTTTTTCAATAATCATTTTTCCCGCTTCCTTGACAGTCAGACCGTTAATAAAGTCCGAATTTATGACCGTCCCGTCTTTCGTTTCAAAAGCCTCTTTTTCAATATCACCGCCTGCAATTACCTCACGGATAGGAAGTTGGAAGTGTTTTGCGAAAGCGTAGTCGCGGCTGTCGTGGGCGGGGACTGCCATAATGCCACCGGTTCCGTAACCGGCGAGGACGTACTCTGCAACCCAAATCGGGACACGCTCGCCCGTGAACGGATTAACTGCATACGCACCTGTGAAAACACCGCTGACCTTTTTCACATCCGCCTGACGTTCAGTTTCGGAGCGGTTGCGCGCCCAAGTAACGTAATTTTCAACCTCAGTTTTGCGGTCGGCTGTTGTAATCTTCTCTATAAGAGCGTGTTCCGGACACAGCACCATAAAACTCACGCCGAAAATCGTGTCGGGGCGGGTGGTGAAAATATCCAAAGTTTCCTCTTTATTTTCAATATTGAAACGGATAAAAGCACCTTCGCTCCGGCCAATCCAGTTGCGTTGGATTTCCTTCAGGGAGTCGCTCCATTCGAGGGTATCGAGTCCGCGGAGCAGGCGTTCTGCGTATGCGGAGACACGCAATATCCACTGTTTCATTAATTTGCGTTCGACAGGGAAGCCGCCGCGCACAGAAAGACCGTTCACCACTTCGTCGTTGGCAAGCACGCACCCAAGTTTCGGGCACCAGTTCACCCAAGTCTCGGCAATGTACGCAAGTCGGTAATTCAAAAGGATTTCCTGTTTTTCATCTTCTGTTTTTGAGTTCCACTCTGCGGCGGTGAAGGTCAGCGGCTTCGTCTCAGCGGCTGTAACGTTCTCTGTGCCAGATTTTTCAAACTGCGAAATGAGTTTTTCAATCTTTTCCGCCTTTTCTTCTTTTTTATTATAATAATGGTTAAACAACTGAATGAAAGTCCATTGCGTCCACTTGTAATAATCGGGGTCGCAGGTTTTGAACTCGCGTGACCAGTCGAATGAAAAGCCGATTTTGTCAAGTTGTTCGCGATAGCGTGCGGCATTGGCGTTAGTGGTCACGGCAGGGTGCTGGCCTGTCTGTATGGCATACTGCTCAGCCGGCAGCCCGAAAGCGTCGTAACCCATCGGGTGCAGCACATTGAAGCCTTTCTGCCGTTTGTAGCGTGCGTAGATATCTGAAGCGATATAACCGAGCGGGTGACCAACATGCAACCCCGCGCCAGACGGATAGGGGAACATATCAAGCACGTAAAATTTCGGTTTAGAGTTGTCAATTTCAGTTTTATAAGCTTTGGACTCATTCCAAATCTCATGCCATTTTTTCTCTATTTCCTTGAAATTGTATTCCATACAGTATTGATTTTAAGCGTAGTAATTGCGTTTCAGTTTAAATATACAATGTAGGGACGTTCCAGAACGTCCCTACATGTTTTTCTATCACCTCACCCTAATGCTTTTCCCTTCTCGGATGAAGTCGCTTTTCATGCCGTTCAATTTTTTTATGGCACTGACCGTGGTACGGTATTTTCGTGCAATGGTTGACAATGTTTCTCCGGAGCGGATTTTGTGATAAACTTTCTGTCCGGAATTAATCTGCTCCTGATTTTTCTGTGCGGCGATAGCTCTCTTCTCCGCCTCTGTCGGTGTTTGTATCTTCACTGCATTCTGAGCTATGTATAATGTATCAGTGAGCAGCTGGTAATTGTTGAAGTCTATAATTTTTGTAGGATTGAATGGTGTGCCGAGATAGCGTGTTTCAAAATGGAGATGGCTTCCGTAAGAGCGGCCGGTATTCCCGCCGAGTCCGATTGTGTCGCCGGCATGTACCATCTGTCCCGGATTTACCAGTCGTTTTGAAAGGTGGGCGTAATAGGTCTCCAATTTATTGTAATGGCGGATAACGACAAGATTTCCGTACCCTCCTGCGCTTGATTTCGACACGCGCACGATACCGTCAAAGGCTGCAACAACCGGCGTACCGGTAGGATAGCCGAGGTCGATACCATAATGCATACGTCTTCTGCGGCGCCCGTAATTTGATGTAACCCTGAATTTTGCGGGGTGAATGTAGCCGGTCAATATAAGCGTGTCGGCTTTGACCGGAGCCAGCGGGCGGTAATGCGTTGAGAGCACATCGAAATTGTCATAAACGCCATAGCCGGGCATCCATTCAAAATAGGTGAAGAGCATTGAGCCCTGTCCGGAGTTGTCGCTGAAATCATCGCTTTCATCATCTTCAAGATAGAAACCGAGTGTGTCGATTTCAGATTCGGAGGTAGAGTCCACCAACGGACCGCCGCCGCCCATATTGCCGCTATAATCCCCATTGTCACGCTGCGCAAATAAAACCGTCACGGGTAATACAAACGCCAGAAACAGGAAATATTTTAATTTCATCATTATGCAAAAATAAAAAAGTAAATATAGGTTAGTAGTTATATGAAGAACGCCTTTGTGTCTTCATGATATACTTTGTGTTGATAGGAACAGGATGTTTCCTTATTTTCTTCCCATACGTCTTCGCATATCTGTGTCTTTTCACTTTAATCTTGCGATGCTTTGACATTTTTCTTGTGTTTCTGTACGAAGGTTTGCAAGCATCCAACGGAATCACAACCGCAAGGGAAATGAGGAAGAATAGAAGATATAATATGGATTTCCTATATTTCATATCACCATTTGAATTATCACTTTATTTAAAGTCGCAAAGTTAGTATAAATTTTTTATAAATCTACTATTTCAATCAATTTTTTTATTTTTATAATTGGATTTATACGGATTCTCCGAAAAAAAGTTACTGATATGGCAATAATTATTAAAGAAAAAAGTTATTTTTGTACTTTAACAAATAAAAAGAGAAGATGAAGAAGAAAACTTTTTGGGCAATTGCAGCCCTATTTGCATTCACAACGTGCACGTTATATTCACAGGATACGCTCTCGTGGCGGCAGACAATGGCGCGGCACGACATACAGATAGACATCGGAGACCCTATTTTTGCCGGATTGCTCACAAACAGTGAAAAAATACTGCGCTACATCAAAAATGATGACCCGTTCTACTCGCCTGACTCATGGTTCAAGCAGGATGTCTTCCGCGACTATTCGTACACCACAGGGGCGATAAGCGCAGGTTACCGCTACCGCCTTGCAAAATGGCTTTGGGTCGGCGGCACAGTAGGTTATGCCGGATTCCACACCAACTACACAGACAGGGTTACACGCAAGAAAGCTGGAGCCGACCACACCAATTTCTTTATGATAATGCCTTCAGTAAGATTTTCGTGGATTAACACAAGAATTGTAACTCTCTATTCAGGGCTCAGCTTGGGATACGCCCTCGCCACAATCCGCAGTTACAACGACATTTCAGGGAAAACAGACAGCCGTATTGAACATCATGCGGCATTCCAAATCACGGCAGTCGGAGTGCACGTCGGCACCAAATGGTATGGATTCACTGAAATCGGTGTTGGAACTCAAGGCATAATATCAGCAGGATTCGGTTGCCAGCTCAAATCAGGCAAAAACAAAAAAAGCAAATAATTAGGTATTATGAAGATAATAATGAGAAAATCAATAATTGCAATATCACTCCTTGCTATAATCTGCTGCGGATGTAAGGAACACGACAGAAACGAAAACATGACTCTGCGCGGAAAAGCCATAAGTGATGTGTGGTTCAACGCCACAAAATGCATAATGGAAAATATGGTTGTGCCATCTTTCAAGTTAGAAGCATGGATTAACGCTGACGACAGCATGAAAACCGTAATCGCCAACAAATATTTCCAGCATTTGCAGGTGCGCCAGTTCGGCGAAGGCACGGGTGTTTACGAAATTCTTGACGGGAACACACTTATCTATTCTGTAAACACTTACAATAAAAGCATTACCGACCCTGACGTAGAGTGGGAAGTTACGACTTATCCGCCATACAAAGGCGACAATAACTACTACAGCGCCATGCCTCAATTTGTTTACACCGACTCTTTTAATATTATAAAAATCAAGAAAGAAGGCACATGCAAATGGCAGATATTTGAAAAAGAGGGGTATTTGTCAGGAAGCAAAATAGCATTAGGCATCAGACTTCCGCTCGACACCATTATTCCGACTGACATACTTGAAAAAGACATTAACCTCATAGGGAAAGGAAGCTACATATACACCGGTTCTGATTTTGAGGATGCGACAAAGGAGAATCCTGTAGCGCTCCAATTCGTCATTTCGCAAATGCTCATCCACAATGCTGCAAAAGAGCTCAAATGGAGAAGCGGGCAAGTAACTTTCACCGCTTCAAAGAAAGGCTGCGATGATGTTAACGCCACTGTAACGTATCAGGGGGAAAGGCTGATAATAGATTACAAAAACATTACAGAGTCGTGGGACAATTAGGTTCTGCGCTTTTTTCGTCTTTTGCTGACAACACAAGGGCGTTTTCCACACGAAGGCCGCCGATACGTGTGCGGCGCAAAGCCGTGAGATGTGCGCCAGAATTTAACCGTTCACCAAAATCACGGGCGATGGAACGGATATAAGTGCCTTTGGAACAGACTATTCTGAAATCGACTTCAGGCAAATCGCAACGTGTAATCTCAAATGCTCTAATAGTTATCTGCTTTGGCGTTATTGCCGCCTCAGCACCTTCGCGCGCCAACTGGTAAGCGCGTTTCCCGTCAACGCGCACCGCCGAGAAGAGCGGTGGCACCTGTTCGCTGTCGCCTATGAAACCAGCCGCCGCCTGCCTTACCATTTCTTCTGTGATATGCTCATACGGGAACTCATTATCTATCGGCTTCTCCAAATCGTAGCTCGGTGTGGTCGCCCCCAACCTGAAAGTGCCGGTATATTCTTTCTCTTCCGCCTGGAAATCACTGATTTTCTTCGTGAACGAGCCGATACAGACTATAAGGAGACCGGTAGCCAGCGGGTCGAGGGTGCCGGCGTGCCCGACTTTGATCTTTTTCCCAAATTCCTGTTTTAAAGCATATTTCAGCTGACCAACAATATCAAAAGAGGTGCAGCGATAAGGCTTGTCTATCAAGACAACATCCCCTTCAGGATTAAAACCAGATACATCAAAACTATAAAAAATACGTGGATTTTCTTCCTTATCCGAAAAACGTTTCTTCCGCATAACAGTGCCAAATATAAATTTTTAAAACAAAGAAGCCGGAACTTTAACAAAAAACTCCGGCTTCTTTTAAGTGACCCCTACAGGATTCAAACCTGTAACCTTTTGATCCGTAGTCAAATACTCTATTCAGTTGAGCTAAGGGGCCATTGGACAAAACTCGGCTGCAAAGATATAAAAAAATATGTAACTTTGCATTGTATAAAAAAATTTTTTCAAATTATGAACAAACACATTCTTATTTTTATCGCATTTTTCTTTCCTGCGTTTGCAATATTTTCTCAAAACACTATAACACTGACATTTACAGGCATACATACAGACGCCACATGGCAAAAACTCGACAGTGTAACAGTTGAAAACAGCAGCAAAGGCTGGAGCGAAACTTTGGTATATGATGACACTGTGCTGATTCTTCACACTGAAAACGGAATAAATGAGACAGCTGAAGCCACAAAAAATGCAGTCTGCTACCCCAACCCGTTTGCAGAAAATTCAACTGCAGAGATTTTTCTTGAAGGCGGTGCCACAGAGGCAGCACTCTACACTCTGACAGGTGAACGTGTTGCTGTTTGGACGGGTAGCCTCGCTTCAGGCTTCCACACATTTTCGGTATCGGCAGCAGCAGCCCAACCCTATTTTTTGAGTATCCGCTCCGCCAACGACAACCATATTTTCAAAATCATCTGCACCTCACCAGCTTCATACGATAAAATAGAAATTATTGAATCAAAGACATTTATAACAAAAGCAACAAAAGGCGACTGCCAGCTTCCTTTTTCCAAAGGCGACAATATGATTTACACGGGCTATTGCGTGCAGGGCACAATCCCACAAAGTGCCTCAATGGAACAAGCCCAGTACGATGACGAAATAATACCTTTCGTTTTCCAGAAACTCGCCTCGCAAGTTTGTCCTGAAAATGCCACTTTAACCGACACAGACGGGAACATTTACAACACCGTTCTAATAGGGAAGCAGTGCTGGATGCGCGAGAACCTCAAGGTTACGCGTTACGCCGACGGGACCGGGCTCCCACTTGGCAACGACACCGTTCACGACCACTCCATACCGTTCTATTTCAAATATGCAAATTCCGATTCGTTAGCGGAAATATATGGTATGCTATACTCATGGACGGCGGCGATGCGTAATCTTGGTGACACAACCTTGGCACAAGTGCAAGGCATCTGCCCTAACGGCTGGCATCTGCCCTCCGATGAAGAGTGGTGCGAAATGACAAGCACACTTGCCCCGCTCAGCAGCTGCTACGACGCAACCCCGTTTTTCGGCGGTGACGAATATTTGGCGCGTTCGCTCTCTCTTCCCGGCTATTGGGTGTCAGACAACTTCACATTTGACGGGATGCCGGGCTACTGGAGCACCTCGCCCCTCTATTTCAACACATCGGGCTTTTCTGCGCTGCCCACAGGTTTCTACGAGCACGGTTCTTTCTTCGGGCTCGGCGCCGGCACTTACTGGTGGACTACGAAGCCAGCACCAAATGGGGAAGCATACTGCCGTTACCTGCAATACAACAACAAAGGAATGAACCGTAACACAAAGGAGATTTGCCACGGATTCAGCATCAGATGTATAATGAATTGATCGGATAATTCCAATAAATCGGCGTGTTATTCGCTCCTTTGATTTTTTGTTGTATCTTTGAATTGTCAGAAGTCAAACTTTAAAAACATATCAAAATGAAAGAAATTAACGAAAAAGAGATTAAAGAAAGAATCGAATTTTACAAATCACAGCCTTTAAAATATTTTGATGAGCCGAAAGCGTATCGCTTTTTGTTGAACTGCATCGACTTGACAACTCTTGAAGGCTTTGATAACAAGAAACGCATTGACGACCTCTGCCACAAAGCGCTGAACTACAAAGACGAAGCGCGTCAGATACCGACAACTGCGGCGGTGTGCGTCTATCCACCTTTCGTGGCACAGGCAAAATCTATCCTCAAAGGCACCGGTGTCAATGTTGCCGCTGTTGCCGGCGCATTCCCGGCAGGGCAGTCACCGATTGAAATCAAAGTCGCTGAAGTGAAATATACAGCTGCACAGGGTGCTGACGAAATTGATATGGTTATCTCTCGTGGCAAGTTCCTCGAAGGCAACTACGAAGAAGTGGCTGACGAAATCAAAGCCATCAAGGCTGCTTGCGGAACAGCACACCTCAAAGTCATCCTTGAAACAGGCGACCTCGAAACTCTGACCAACGTTTACAAGGCTTCAGAAATAGCCATTGAAGCCGGTGCTGACTTCATCAAGACCTCAACCGGAAAAATAAAGGTTAATGCAACACCTGAATATTTCCTCACCATGCTTGATGCATTGAAAGCTCATTACGAAAAGACCGGCAAGATTGTGGGCATGAAGCCTGCAGGTGGCATTTCTGATGCTGACACAGCTATCACCTACCTCAAGATTTTGGAGAATGTGCTTGGTGAACCATGGCTCACTAACAAGAACTTCAGAATCGGAGCAAGCCGCCTCGCCGACAGGGTTTACGAAAGATGCTAATATTTTTCTCATTATAAAGTGCTAATCCATTTGCGATTAGCACTTTTATTTTTATTTTTTAGATGAAAAAAATCCTCCCGCTGTTTATCTTTCTGTCAATAATGTCAGGCGTGTTTGCCCAGCACACAAAAATGCTGAACAAGCAGCTGGTTGACAGCACCACCACAATTGTGTGGATGGAGGCAAATTTCTCATACCAGCTACCGGTTGGTCATTTGGCAGAAACTTTCAAAGGCAATTTCAATATTGGCACAGGATTTACGTACAAGACAGCGAAAAACTGGACATGGGATATCAACTTCAACTATATGTTCGGTTCGAAACTCTCGTGCGGGCTGCGCGATGTGCTCGGCCCTATGGTAAACAGCAACGGCGACATTCTTGACGGATACGGAATGAAAGCCACACTCGGCGTGGAAGGACGCTATTGGGACTTGTCGGCCGGCTTTGGGAAAATATTCCCCGTAACAAAAAAGATGCGCAATTCCGGTATATGGATTCAGGGCAACTTCGGCTATCTGTCGCACAAAATCCATTTCACCGACAACGACCATCTCATCGACCAGTTGGACGGCGACTACCGCAAAGGCTATGACCGCCGCTCAGCCGGTTTTTATATGTCACAGTTCATAGGCTATATACACCTCGGGAAAGTCAGAGTGGCAAGTTTTTACGGTGGTATTGAAATTTATGAGGTATGGACAGCACCAACACGGAACTGGAATTTTGTAACAGGCGCAAATTCATACTCAAAAAAATTCAGTGCGCTTTTCGGATTGAAAGTCGGCTGGATTATACCGCTTTATGAAAAGAAACGGACAGAAACCTACTATTATCATTAAAGATGAGATTTTTCTACAATCTTTTCATTTTTCTTTACGGTTTCGCCATTTTTACGGTTTCGCCATTTTACACAAAAGCAAAATTATGGCGGAAAGGGAGGAAAAATATCTTTCCAAAACTTGCAGCGGCATGCTCCGGAGAAAAAATTATCTGGTTACATTGCGCCTCGTTGGGTGAGTATGAGCAGGGCAAGCCGCTGATTGAAAAATGGCGCGCCGAAAAAAAAGATTATAAGGTTTTGGTTACCTTTTTTTCTCCTTCGGGGTACGAGGTCAGAAAGAACGACACCACCGCCGACTTTGTCTTCTATCTGCCGCTTGACACTCCTCAAAATGCAAAAAAATTCTTGGACGCCGTAAAACCGGCAGCTGCTGTCTTCGTAAAATACGAATATTGGTACAACTATATGCGCCTGCTACATCTGAGAAATATCCCGTTCTATTACGTCTCGGCGATATTTTTCCAGAACCAGCATTTCTTCAAATGGTACGGTGGCTGGTTCCGCCGCCAGCTTGGTATGGCGACTCATTTCTATGTCCAAGACAAAAATTCTGAAAAATTACTACAAAGTATTAATATAAAACAAGTTACAATTTCAGGAGACACCCGTGTCGACCGTGTTTACAGAATAGCTAAAGAGAATGTCGCTGTGCCTGCGGTTGAAGAGTTCAAAGCCGGCTCAAAACTTCTGATAGCTGGCAGCACGTGGGCTCCCGATGAACGCATCCTTGCACAGATATTCCCTGCAATAAGTAATGAATACAAATTGGTGATAGCACCTCATCTCATTGATAAAGAACATATCAGATATATATTAAAACTCTTTTCAGACAAAAAAACTGTTCTTTTTTCAGAAAAAGAAGGCAAAAATCTGTCAGAATATGAAGTTTTTATAATTGACACTATAGGATTGCTGAACAAGATGTACAGATACGCTGATGTTGCGCACATTGGAGGCGGATTTGAGACGGGGCTGCACAACACGCTTGAGGCGGCGGTATTCGGGATACCGGTGTTCTTCGGCCCACACTACAGCCGTTTCAACGAAGCGGTACAGCTTGTGGCACGGAAGGCCGCATTTCCGGTGCACACCGCCGAAGAGATGAAAAAGCTGTGGCTGCAATATGTTTCCGACAACAGCAACTATTCGCAAACCTGCACCAACTGCCGTGAATACGTTATGGAAAACATCGGTGCGGTAGAAAAGGTGAAAATTGATATTGCTGATTAAAAACGCATTTTTTTATATCTTTGCATTTTTTAAAAATAATTTAATGGGGCAGAATAATAACAAAACAACAACTAATGGAAATTTTCCACAGAGGAAACAGAGAGTTGCTAAACAGAATAAAAACGCAGCAACACCGCCGCCAGTGCAAACCCCTGAGCCTAAAAAGAAAAACTGGGTGGACTGGGCTATATACCTCGGCATTTTCCTCTTCACTTTCCTTATTTACTCAAACACATTTGATCATGAATGGGTGCTTGACGACTACGGCGCGTACAAGCTGAACAGATATGTAACCCACGAGACAGAATCGCTGACCGAGGCATACGAAAACATTCTGACAAAAACATACAGGCACGGCTCAGGCTTCTACACCGACAACCTGTACCGTCCTTTTTCGCAGCTGATGTTCGCCACCGAATGGGAGTTGTGTTTTGACAAAAGCAAGACGAAAGATGACCCTCAGAACCAGTACATCTCGCATTTCTCACACTTGGTGAGTGTGATATGCTACGCTCTTTCATGCGTTCTGCTCTATATACTTATGCGAAAGCTTTTCCGCGGTCAGAACCGGATAATTCCGCTGCTCATAACGCTTCTGTTTGCAGCGCACCCGATGCACACCGAAACCATCGCCAACACCAAAAGCCGTGATGACATCGTCTGCATGCTCTTCCTCTTCGCCTCAATGATTTCTATGGTTAATTTCGTTGACACCAAATCTTTTCTGAGGAAAACCATTCATCTGATTTCACTGATGTTCTTCTTCCTTCTCGCCTTTTTCTCAAAAGAGAGTGCTATCACAATGCTTGCTGCAATGCCTCTCATGCTCTACTTCTTCCGCAAACCCAACCTGAAGCAGTTTATTGCAGTCGGCGTTGCGCTTTTGGTGCCCGCTACCATCTATCTGACTGTACGTCATAATATTATGCTCAACTATCCGACTTCCGAGGAGTTCACTGTTTCAATTATGGACCATTATTACTACGACTTGTGGGATAAGGATATATTCTCGTACTGGGCTACTGCCATTCTTCTCCTCGGAAAATATATGATCCTCCTTTTTGTACCTTACCAGCAAGTATGCGACTATTCGTACAGCCAGCTGCCAACCGTTAATCTTTTCAAATGGAACTCTGCGACAATGGGGACAAATCTGCTGTTCGTACTGTCTTTACTGTTCCATATCGCCATTCTCGTTTATGCCATCCTCGGTATTAAGAAAAAGAATCCTATAGCTTTCGGAATATTCTATTACATCTGCACGATGAGTATTTTCAGCAATATTGTAATGCGTATAGGCTCATCGTTTGCCGACAGGTTTTTATACATACCGTCTTTAGGTTATTGCATTGCATTTGCCTGTATTTTAGTACAAATATTCAAAATACCTACGGACGAGGCATCAAGTTTCTCACTTAAGACGAAGCCTGCATTTTCAATGTCATTTACAGCCATAAGCATTATAGTCCTGCTTCTGTTCACTGTCAAGACAGTGGGGCGCGCCGCCGAATGGAAGACACAATTTGACCTTTTCGGCGCTGACGTGAAAAAATCTGACAACAGTGCCCACATGCGCTTGTATTGGGGGCTGGCCCTGCGCGACAAAGGTTTGGATTTGAAAACAGCCAATGAGAGTGAAAAAGACTGGAACAAAATACAGGAAAACAATGTGAAGATGGAAGAGTGGACATGGAAAGCTGTGGAGCAGTTCAAAAAAGGTGTGGAAATATACCCTGAGTCGGCTGACTGCAACGAGCAGCTCGGCATCGCCTTCGAGAATCTCGCCCCACTGCACCCCGAAAGAGGCTACCGCGATTCGGCAGAACGCTACTATCTGAGGGCATTGCAGATCGTACCTTCAAAAGCCGCGACAAACAGCAACTTGGCGAAAATCTATTTCGACCGCGGCGACATACAGTTAGCGAAAAACTACTACATGGAAGCCATCAGATATGACGCAATATTTGCAGACGGATATTTCAACCTTGGCAGCTGCTATGGAATGCTACAGATGTATGACTCATCATTCTATTATTATAACAAATGTCTGCAACTTCAACCGGAACGTGCCGAATGCTATACATACATGGGATTAAGCTATGCTAACACCGGGGATTACGACAATGCTGTAAAGATGTATGAACGCGGTATTGAGCTGAAACCGAACTTGGGAAGCACATACGTTCTTGCTGCCAAAACCTATATCACTATGGGACAATGGGATAACGCTGAAAAAATAACAATACGCGCCCTCGACGCCACCCCATTCTACGGGGAAATATATTTTGTCAAAGGTCTGATAGAAAGCCACAAAGGGCAGATTGGAAAAGCAATGGAATCGCACAAAAGATGTCTTGAGCTTATGCCTGAATGTGCCGAATCATACATAGAACTCGGTAAGATATACATGACATACAAGCACCAGCAAGACTCAGCAAATATGTTTTTTGAGACCGCATTTCACATGAAGCCAGAACTTTTCCGCCGGTAGCCATGGAAGTAACACGTATTTTTGACCTGCTCCCACATTTCGCCGCGCACTATGCGGGCGGTGTTGCCCTGTGCGGCAAGGAAAACGGAATTTGGACCCCTTACACCATCGAAAACTACATCGAAAAGGTTGACAATATTTGCTACGGCCTTATGCAACTCGGCATAAAAAAGGGCGACCGCATAGCGTCAATCAGCAACAACCGCCCCGAATGGAACTTTCTCGACATGGCGATACTCCAACTTGGAGCCGTTCACGTCTCCATATACCCGACAATAAGTGAAAGCGACTACAAGTTCATTTTGGATGACGCCGGTGTGAAGATGGTCTTCGTATCGGGCTGGGATCTCCTCCGCAAAATTGAAAACGTGCTTGAGGAAAAACCCGATTTGAAAGAGAATGTATATACTTTCAGAAACTTGAGAGGCTACAAGCATTTGAATCACCTCATAGAGCTTGGCATGGCTAATCCGAGCCGCCAATACCTTGACGAAATGAAGGCTGCTGTCTCTCCCGATGACATTGCGACCCTTATATACACCTCCGGCACCACCGGCCACCCGAAAGGCGCCATGATTACGCACAGCAACCTTCTATACAACATGAAGGCCATCACGCCGATTGTGCCAATCCGCTCCGACACAAAGGTCTTGAGCTATTTGCCGTTGTGCCATGTGTATGAAAGAATGATGATATATGCGTGGCAGTATCTCGGCATCCCCATTTATTATGCCGAAAGTCTCGGCACCATTGCCGCCGACCTCAAAGATGTGCGCCCCACCATTTTCACGACCGTGCCGCGGCTCCTTGAAAAATTCTACGACCGCATAATCGCTGCCGGCCGCAAACTGAAGAAGCCTTCAAAGCGTCTCTTCTTCTGGGCAGACAGAATCGCCTCGGACTTTGATTTCGGGCACCGTTCACTGAATTACCGCATAAAGTTGTCGATAGCACGCAAAATGGTGTTAAACAAATGGAAAGCTGTTTTGGGTGGGAACTTGGATGTGATTGTCTCTGGCGGCGCCCCGATACAGCCGAACATAAGCCGTATTTTCTGGGCTGCAGGAATGCCCGTGCTTAACGGGTACGGACTGACAGAAACTTCGCCTGTGATTGCAGTAAGCAACTTTTTCAAGAACGGCGCAAAATTCGGCACCTGCGGCCCGGTGCTCCCCGGCATTGAAGTCAAAATTGCCGATGACGGTGAAATCCTCACCCGCGGCCATTGTCTGATGAAGGGCTACTACAATTCTCCTGAACTTACAGCCGAAGCAATCGACCCGGAAGGCTGGTTCCATACCGGCGACATCGGCAACATTGACGAAGACGGCTGCCTCTCTGTCACAGGACGGAAAAAGGAGATGTTCAAAACCGCATTCGGAAAGTATGTCGTGCCTACATTAGTGGAAAACCGCTTCGCCTCAGAGTCTATTATCGACAATATCATGGTTGTGGGTGAAAGCAAAAAGTTCGCCGCAGCGCTGATAGTGCCCAACTTCATTGACTTGCGCAGCTGGTGCGCCCGCAAAGGCATCGCCTATTCCACAAATGAAGAAATGGTCAAACAGGCTGAAGTCGTGGCCAAATTCAAGCGCGTTGTCGCCAAATACAACGAATCGTTAGGCGAAACAGAAAAGATTAAAAAATTCCACCTCGTCCCTTACGAATGGAGTGTGCAGACCGGCGAACTGACACCAACACTTAAACTCAAACGTAATTTCATCTCAGAAAAATTCCATGACGAGATAGAAAAACTCTTCGAATAGCTTTAAATTTATCATTACTCCCCTAAAATAATACACTTTTGTCTTAATTTTCACTATCTTTGCGTGAAAAAAATTGTCGTATGCGGAAACTTGTTTCTTTTGCTGCCTTTTTGCTGCTTTCTTTCGCGCTTAAAGCGCAAAATGTTGATAATATAGTTTTCGATAACAGAGTATATGTCAACGATTTGGCGACAGTGCAATGCTATCTTGAGGATTACCCCTACTCTCTGCCAGTCATCTCGCTTAATAGCGGCGAGCAACTTGTGCTTTCGTTTGACGATTTCAACAACGACAGCCGCTACCTGAAATATACCTTCATCCACTGCACCCACGACTGGAAGCAGGACGGCCTCAGCCAACTTGAGTACCTCGACGGCTTTATGGAGGACGAAATCAGCGATTATTCATATTCATTCAATACTATTGAGCATTACACGCATTATAGCCTTTCTTTTCCAAATGACATAATGCGAATTATCAAATCAGGAAATTATATTCTCTACGTTTACGACGACACACAGGACAATCCCGTGCTGACACGCCGCTTTATGGTTATGGAGCCTTCTCCGGCAAAGGTTTTCGGCGAGGTGCAGAAGGCAAGCGATGTGGTCAATATGTTCACTCATCAGGAGGTGGATTTTATAGTGAATACAGGCAATTACATAGTCCGAAACCCTTCGATGTATCTTCACGCAAATATAGTGCAGAACGGCCGCTGGGACAACGCCGTCACAGGGCTGCGCTACCGCTCAGGAAAACCGGGCGAGTACAGCTTCAACTATGATAATAATGAGAATACCTTTACCGGCGGGTCTGATTTCAGAGTTTTCGATACAAAAAGTTTGAGATACAACGGAACTAACATTGTATCAATAGGTTATCAAAACCATACCAATTATGCGTTTGTGGTGCAAGACGAAGCACGGCCATACGGCGCATACGTTTCAAATCCGACTTTGCATGGTTATTATTATATTAAAAATGAGGATTTTAGCGGTGTAAATACGGAAGATTATGTAAAGACAGTGTTTACGCTTCGCACTGAATTTCCTGTCACTGGCGGCAAACTTTATGTTTTCGGTGCGCTAACTGACTGGCAGATAAAACCCGAGGCGGAGTTGAAACAGAATCAGTATAACGGGCTGTGGGAGGCGGTGCTGCTGCTGAAACAGGGCTTTTACAATTATCAGTATGTATATGTGAAAGAAGGTTCCGAAGAGATTGATGCCACCTACATTGAGGGCAGCCATTGGGAAACGCCTAACGAATATTCGGTGCTCGTTTATTTGCAGGACGAAGGTCAGGTTTACGACAAACTGATAGGTTATTCCACCTTTAAAATTCAATGACAGATGGAGAAATATGTGATAGGTGTAGATATTGGCGGGACAAATACAGATATTGGAATTGTTTCTGATGCGGGCAAATGTCTGGCGCGGTGCAGGATTTCCACGCAGGCGTTCATTGATGCGGAATTATACGCCGACTCTTTGGCTGAAAACATAAATGCCCTGATTGCTGAGCGGCAGCCCTGCGTAGTGAGCGGTGTGGGTATCGGCGCGCCCAACGCACATTTCTACAGCGGCACGATTGACAATGCTCCGAATCTCCCTTTTAAAGGTAAAATATACCTGAAGAAAATGCTGGAAGAGCGTCTTGGCTTGCCGGTTGTACTCACCAATGACGCCAATGCTGCTGCTTACGGCGAACTGGTTTATGGCGGCGGACGCGGCATGAGCGACTTCATCATGCTCACGCTCGGCACGGGTGTCGGCAGCGGTATCGTCTCAGGCGGCAAAGTCGTTTACGGACACGACGGTTTTGCAGGCGAACTCGGCCATGTGATAACGTTCCCCGGCGGGCGGCTCTGCTCCTGCGGACGGCGCGGCTGCCTCGAAGAGTACGCCTCCGTGCGCGGCATTATCCAGAATTTTTGGGAATTGGCGGAGAAAAACGGTTTTAAGTCGCCTCTGCTTGAAGTTAAAAAAAGTGAAGTTGACTGCATTATGATTGGCAACGCCGCTGAAGCGGGAGACGCACTCGCCAAGGCTACGGTTGAATATACCGGCTCCGTACTCGGTCTTGCGCTCGCCAATGTTGTCGCCATCACTTCGCCAAAAGCGATTTTCATTATGGGCGGACCGTCAAAGTTGTCCGAGCTTCTTCCCGCCATACGCAAATCAATGGAGGATAACCTGCTTTCCTCATACAAAGGCAAGGTTGAGGTGCGCTTTTCGGAGTTGGACGGGAACGATGTGGCTATTTTAGGGGCGGCGGCGATGGTGCTTGCCGAAAATGTTTAATAATCAATTATTTTGCGATACTTTCTGAAACTATCATATAACGGAACTCCTTTTTGCGGATGGCAGATTCAGCCGAATGGCCTCACTGTGCAAGGTGTTGTTGAGAAGGCTTTGGCAACGCTGTTCCGCAAGCCTGTGCCTGTGATGGGCTGCGGCCGCACCGACACAGGCGTTCACGCACGAGAGTTTTTCGCCCACTTCGACTGCGACGAAGAACTTTCTGATGAAAAACGCAACGCATTGGTTTACAAGTTAAACGGTCTGCTTCCCTCGGAGGTGGTCATTCATGATATTTTTCCTGTTCCAGCGGAGGCGCACGCCCGCTTCGATGCCGTGGAAAGAACTTACCGCTACTATATCTCCACTAAAAAAGATTGCTTCGATACAGATTTTTCTTATCTCTGCCATTTCAAATTAGATATTGGAAAAATGAACGAGGCGGCAGCGTTATTGCTTAATAATGAGGATTTTACAAGTTTTGCAAAGGTACATACCGATGTGAATAACCACAACTGCCATGTAACATCGGCTTTCTGGGAACAAAACGGCGACAAACTCGTTTTTGAAATCACTTCAAACCGTTTTTTGAGAAATATGGTAAGGGCGATTGTAGGCACTCTGCTTGAAGTCGGCAAAGGTAAAATTTCTTTAGAAGATTTTCAAAATATTATAAATCAAAAAGATAGATGTAAAGCAGGAACTTCTGCACCGGCAAAAGCACTATTTTTGGAAAAAGTTCGTTATCCTTTTGTGAGTTAAAAAAATGAAAATGATAAAAAAAGGTCATATATTGTGCTGGGGACTGTTTTTGATGGCGATTCTTTCTTTTACTTCTTGTAAAAAAATAGAAGTTGACGAGAATGCGCGGCTCAATTTTTCATCTACACAAATCTCTTTTGACACTGTTTTTACGACAATAAGTTCTGTAACAAAGCGTTTTACGGTCATCAACAATAACAATTTTCCGGTTTCGGTCAATGTGCGGCTCGCGGGCGGCAAAAGTTCCTATTTCAGCATCAATGTTGACGGCGAGACGGGGCCCGAAGTGAATAATGTTGAAATTGCAGCCAACGACAGTATGTTTGTTCATGTCAAGGTGAATATCAATCCGGGCAATCAGAATACACCCTTTATTGTTACTGACTCAGTTGTTTTTATTACAGGGAAAACCATCCAAGATGTTGATTTGCTTGCTTTTGGACAAGACGCCAATTTCATTGTGGCCGACAAGTGGTTGGGCAGCAGCCTCAAATACAAGGTGGTTGCGGCGGAGCACGAAACTGTAACTTGGACTAATGAGAAACCCTACGTCGTATATGGCTGGGCTGTCGTGGATTCGTTAGGGAAGTTGGTGATTGAACCGGGAACGAAAATCTATTTTCACAGCGGCAGCGGACTTTGGGTTTACCGTGACGGCAATATCAATGTCAACGGCACCGCAGACGAGCCGGTGGTTTTCAAGGGAGACCGCACCCAAGCGTGGTACGACACCGACTACTCACAATGGGACAGGATTCTGATAAACGAAGGACAGACGGAAAACACTATCAACTACGCAATTATCACAAATTCTTACATCGGCATACAGTTTGTGCCATGGGTTGAGCCGACATACAACAACAACAAAATCACCAACTGCGTGATACAGAACACGGCGGGTTCGGGCATTTTGGCACGGGCTTCCAAAATGGAGATGGCAAACTGCCAAATCAGCAACAACGGTGTCTGCGGCCTCCAACTCGAAACAGGTCTTTACGATTTGAAACACACTACTATAGCCAACTATTTTTCGCAATCGGTACGCAAAAATCCGGCGGTCTTCCTTGCAAATTCATACATCGAGCAGGGCAGCGGCACAACTTTCATCGGCGACATCTACACAAGGTTCACAAACTGCATCATTTACGGAAGTTTGGAAGACGAACTGACTATGAAAAAATTCTCTGACGAGTCGCTTATGTTTGACCACAGATTTGAAAACTGCATTATCAAAGGCAAAAGCGACAGCCAGTATTTCATTGATTGCAAGCGAAATACAGACCCGCTTTTCACCGACAAGTCAAAACAGGACTTCTCGTTGCAGTCATCGTCACCCGCCATTGATGCGGGCAAAGCGGGATTAGGCATAATGTACGACATAGCCGGAAACCAACGGGACGCCGCCCCCGACATCGGTGCCTACGAATACGTTCCTGCGCAAAAGAAAGTGAAACAATTCAATTACTTCAGATTTTAAAGTTGTAAAATTCATATCCGTCATTCTCATCCGACTATGATAAACTTTGACCATATCAACGAATTTTCAAAATCTTACGACATCAACAACAACTATCTTCGCTTTACACATAATCATCTTTATTATAGGAAGATAGATATAGTTGGGAGAGAGAATATTCCTCCACGCGGCACCCCCACACTCGTAATCTCCAACCATCAGAACGGGCTTATGGATGCCCTTGCCATACTTTACCTTTTTGACGACCACCGGCAGCCTGTTTTCATTGCGCGCGGCGACATTTTCAAAAAAGATTCCATAGCCAAAATGCTGCGCTACCTCAAGATTCTGCCCGCTTTCCGCTCCCGAGACGGCGGACGAGACGATGTGAAACGCAACCTCGACTTTATCGAATTGGAAGGCCGCATTCTCAACGAAGGCGGCACGCTTGCCATGTTCCCCGAAGCCGGACATCAGGCGGGGCACTTCATGAGCACTTTCAAAAAAGGATTCCCGCGAATCGCCTTCAAAGCCGAAGAAATGGCGGATTTCAACCTTAACTTGCAGATTCTTCCCCTTAACATCTATTACGACAACTATTTCAATTTCAGAGGCTATTTGTCAGTAACTGTCGGCAAACCTTTCAGAATCGGCGAGTTTTTCGAGACATACAAAATCGAGCCCAACAAGGCGTTTTCCGCATTGAACGAAAAGGCGCGCGCCGCAATCAAGGCGATGACCTTGGACATTGAAGACAAGGAACATTACGAAGAGTATGACATACTGCGGCAGATGAGGCACACTCCGCTGAAAGAACTCGGGAAACGCTCTCCTACCCCACTCTATGAGCAGCAGCGCGAAGACATTGAGACGGTGCGCAAACTTGACGAAATGCGTGCTACGGAGCCGGAAAAATTCACCGCTCTGATGACCGGCACCCGCGAATATCTCAACGGACTGCAAAAACTCAACTTCAGAGACTGGCTCATAAATTATGACATTAAAGCCACCACACTGGTTTTCAAAGCATTGCTGCTACTTGCTCTCTCACCGTTTTTCCTTTTTGGTTTCATAAACAACATTATCCCGTTCAAACGTCCCGAACCGCTCAAGCGGAAAATGAACGACAAAATGTTCTCATCTTCAGTAAATTATGCACTGAGTGTCCTCATCTCTTTTCCGTTGTGGTATCTTATAATCTTTGTCGCGGCGTGGGTTCTCACAGGCCGTTTGTGGATTGCCGCCGCTTACCTCTTTGCGGCATTCTGCACCCTCTTCTTCTTCTTCAAATACAAGAAATGGTTCATAAAATGGTGCGCCGCATGCCGTTACCACATAATGGACAAATCAGGCAGCACACTATTGCATAGGGTTAAAGAGTTGAAGCAGAAGATTATTTAGAATTTCTATTGTTACCAGTTATCGGTACAAGCACGATATTAATATCATCCAAAAGTATCTTACCAGATTCTTCTGCGACAAGTGTGATTTCTTTTTCTATTTTTTGTTGCACATAATATAAAATCAGATACATGTGCTTCAATACTTCCTCACCTTCTACAGAATGATGATACGAGTCAAAATATGTGCAATAAAAAGCACTTGTATCTTGCACACAATAAATCATGTCAATAGGTTTTGTATTAGGTTTGGCATCCATACTAGCCCTAATGATTGCTGTGCTTAATGTAATGCTTTTATATGATTCAACTTTATAGGTATATATATCAATATCACCTTTATTATCGCCAAGACTTGAAGTTGAAGTGAAAAAAGGGGAAGAATACAATTTTGACAAGTATTTATTATTATCAATCTTTGCAATTGAATCCACTACTCTGAAAACTGTAACTTTTACCGGATATTCTTTTTTTATAGGCAGATACAATGTGTCTGCGATATTTTTCCGATTAGAATAAAATCGTCCCTTATGAATAGGTATTATGGGGAAAACCTCCATGCTTAGCAGCAGCGTAAATATTAATAAGATAGTTCTGTTCATTTGATGATTTTTGTGTAATAACCTATCAACACTCTTTTATGAACCTCAAGCAATTCTCCCGACTTTGAATAGATTTTCACCGTCCAAATCAAACCGCTACGTGTTCTGTCAACATATTCGTATTCACATTGAAAATTGTTTTTTATCCATTGGG
>JAGCRI010000029.1 GCA_017964755.1 Bacteroidales bacterium
CGCGACAACCACCTTCTGATTGGGTCATTGAAAAAACTGCGCGATACAGGCAATTCAGTCATTGTGGTGGAACACGACCAAGACATGATGGAGGCGGCTGACTACATTGTTGATGTCGGGCCGGGGGCAGGCGAGCGCGGCGGCGAAATCAGCGCGATAGGCTCATACGAGGATATTCTGAAAACCGGCTCACTGACAGCACAATACCTGAACGGGACAAAAAAAATAACAGTTCCGGCGGAGCGCAGAAAAGGCAGCGGTAAGAAAATACGTCTCGGCGGAGCAAACGGCAACAACCTGAAAAATGTCTCTGTTGACTTTCCATTAGGCACATTTATCTGTGTTACAGGTGTTTCCGGAAGCGGAAAATCATCACTCATTAATGAGACTTTGTTTCCGATATTAAATAACAATTTTTATAATTCGGAAAAGAAACCTCTTGAATATAAAACAATTACAGGCTTAGAGAATATTGACAAGGTGATAAACATAAACCAGCAGCCCATTGGCAAAACCCCGCGCTCGAATCCAGCAACATACATCGGAGTCTTTGACAAGATAAGGGAGTTGTTCAGCGGGCTGCCCGAAGCGAAAATCCGCGGCTACAAGCCCGGCCGCTTCTCGTTCAATGTCAAGGGCGGACGATGCGAAGAGTGTCGCGGCGGCGGTGTGAAAAGCATCGAGATGAATTTTCTTCCCGAAGTTTACGTAACCTGCGAAGCCTGCAACGGCAAACGATACAACGACGAGACTTTGGAGATAAGATACAAGGGCAAGTCCATTAACGATGTCTTGGAGATGGATGTCACGACCGCTCTCGAATTTTTCGAGAATATACCTGCCATTATTCAGAAAATCAAAGCATTAGATGATGTGGGCTTGGGGTATCTGCGGCTCGGCCAGCCCTCAACGACACTCTCCGGCGGTGAAGCGCAACGCGTGAAATTGGCCGCAGAACTCTCAAGAACGGAGACGGGCAACACTTTCTACATTTTGGACGAGCCGACCACCGGACTTCATTTCAACGACATCGCCGTGCTTCTGAACATTCTCAACAAACTTGTGGAACGTGGCAACACAGTCCTCGTAATCGAGCACAACATGGACGTCATCAAGATGGCTGACTGGATTATCGACCTCGGCCCGGAAGGCGGCAAAGACGGCGGCAAAATCATCACTACCGGAACCCCTGAAGCCATTGTGAAACAAGGCAAAGGCTATACGGCAAAATATTTGAAGCATTATCTTTATTAAAAAATAGCATTTTCCCATAATTTATATTACCTTTGCAGGTTGTGATTTTTTAAAATTATGATTATGAAAAGAATCGTATTATTGTTATTGTCGGTTTTCACATTAAATATTCTCTTCGCACAAGACATTATAGTAACGAAAGACGCGCAAAAGATTTCTGCAAAAATCAGCGAAGTGGATGTTGATGTCATAAAATACAAGAAGTTCGATAACCTTGACGGTCCGACATATACCATGAGCAAGGCCGAAATTTCTTCAATCATTTATGAGAACGGTTCTGTAGATGTATTTAAAGATGCGGAAACAAAGCCTGCGGTGGCTACGACTCACGCGGCAAACCAGCGCACTAACGGCTATATGAGCGGTGAAGTGCGTTTCATTACGCGCAAAATCGGTGAAGTTGCCGGATACGGTTGGGGAGGCGGAGGCACTGTAACCACTTCCGGCTTCTTTTTTGGTGAAGGGGTTGCCAGTATGAACGAAGCTGAGTTGGCGCGCGCCATCCGCGAAAATCCGCAGAATATGCTGTATGAGCCTGAGTATCGCGCATATTTGCAGACTTACGCCCCCGAAGCATACCGTAAATACAAACAAGGCGATGCATTTGGTATCTCCGGCGCCTGCTTGCTTGCTGTAGGGCTCTGCTCTATTGCTCTTTCTCCTTTGATGTTTCTTCCTTCAAGCACTTTGGATACTGATCAAAAATTGTATGGTTTCTTGGGGATGTTTTGCGGCGGCACGGTTCTGTCACTCGGCTCTATCCCACTTTTGAGCGTGGCTTATCACAAACAGCGTGTTACCTCGTGCGATGTCTATAATGAAAACTATGCTCACAAATCCGGACGACCGGAAGCAACTCTCAATTTTGGCGCAAACAGATACGGAGTAGGCTTCTCCCTTCGTTTCTAACCATATATTGTAACACACCTTTTTTCACTGACAAATGGCCTATTTGGACAGATCTGTCTCACCTGTTGTTAAAGATTTTGAAGACTACCGGCTGCTTCCGCCTGAAAAGCGGGAATCTGCCAATGGTATTCTATCATTTTATTTTCAGAATGATCAGCTTGACCTTCTCCATTTCACACTTCTGGTAAAGGGCGGAAAGAATTATGAGAAGACGAAATGCGTGGCCGAAATGTGCTATAATGTCTTGAAAGAGCACAGGAAAGGCGAGACCTCAGCCGACTTTGCCGCGTTGGTTGACGGTTTCGGAGCTTCGTTTAGGATGAATGTCTATATGGAATCTGTTTATATAAACATGATTGTTCCTAAACGTAACGCCGCCGGTTTTCTGAATATAATTTTCAACTTACTCCTAAATCCTACTTTTGAAAAGAATGATATTGATATTTATAAGATAAAGAAAATAAAAGACTTACAGTATAATCAGCTGAAAGTTGATGTCCGTTCTTTTCAACTTCTTTTCAATACTTTTTTTGAAAAAGGAACTCCGACACAAACCATCATTTCTGAAGAATTGGTCAATAAAGTCAGTGAAAAACAATTGATTGACTTTTATAATGAGAGTTTTTGTGCGGAGAATATAACATTTTTTGCTGCAGGAAATATAGATGATGATCTCAAACATCTGATAAATAATCTTTTAGAAAAAATACCACACAACAAAAAGATAGAACCTGTTTCAGAAATTTCACACAGTAAAGTTGCCAGAAACATTTATGAAAGGCGTGAAGAGAGTGTGCAGTCGGCGGTGGTGCTCTGCAGGCGGCTTTTTGACGTGAATCCGCAGCTTGAGCGCGAATTGGATGTGCTCACAACACTGTTCGGCAACTATTTCGGGTCGAGGCTCATGCAGAACCTGCGCGAAAAGAACGGTTATACATACGGCATTTCCTGCGAAAGCAGCCGTTTCGGGAAAGAGATGTTATTTTATATCAACGGCGAAGTGAACGCCGAAAACTGCGGCAAGGCTATAGAGGAGTGCTACAACGAGATGCGGCGGATGCGCACAGAACCTGTCGGCGAAGAAGAACTGCAGATAGTCAGGAACTACATGCAAGGTCGCTTGCTACGGAGCATTGACGGCGTAACAGCTTACATGAAATATTACTGTTCGTGTTTACAAAAAGGGTTGGACGAAACAGAGTTTTACCGCTCCCGCGAAGCAATCAGAAACATTTCGTCAGACAGGATAATGGAACTGTCTGACGAACTTTTCAATATTGATGATTTCACAGAGATTGTTGTAGGGCAGAAATGAGGTCTTCCTACTTCAAATGCCTGTCGAACCAGTCGATGAAGTTGCGGTGCCAGAGGAGGCTGTTCTGCGGTTTCAGCACCCAGTGGGTTTCATCGGGAAAATAGAGATAACGCGCCTCAATACCGCGCATTTTTGCGGCGTTGTAGGCAGCCATTCCCTCAGAAGCAACAATACGGAAGTCAAACTCACTGTGAATCACACAAATAGGCGTATTCCATTTGTCGATAAACAGGTGCGGTGAGTTGGCGTAACTTTTCTTGATTTGTGGATTATTCCAGTCCCAATATGGTCCGCCTAAATCCCAATTGTCAAACCAAAGTTCCTCTGTTTCAAGATATTGCTGTTCAAAATTAAACATTCCGTTGTGCGCGAGCAGCACCTTGAAGCGGCGTCCGTCATTGTAACCTTTAACATCATGGTTGTGTCCCGCGAGCCAATATACGCTGTACCCGCCGAAACTTGCCCCGCAGGCACCGAGCCGCTCCTTGTCAATCTGCTTCACGTTGTCGGCGAAATAGTCGGCGGCGGTCATGTAATCCTGCATACAAAGCCCTCCGTAGTCACCGCTAATCTCCTCGCACCACTCTGTCCCAAAGCCGATTGTGCCGCGGCGGTTGGGCGCAATGACAAAATAGCCTGCTCCGCTCATCACCTCGAAATTCCAGCGCGTGCTCCAAAACTGGCTCACCATCGACTGCGGACCGCCCTCGCAGAAAAGCAACGCCGGATAGGTCTTAGTGCTGTCGTAATCGTACGGATAAATGAGCCATGTGAGCATATCCTTTCCGTCAACAGTCTTAATCCAATGTTCCTCAACTTTTCCCATTCTCACTTGAGACAAAACCTCGTCATTAATTGAAGAAATCTTTGTGCCTTCGCTTTTTTCATCTTTCAGATTATAGACAAAAATTTCAGACGGATATTGCATTGAAACCTGATCTGCAAAAAGTTTGTCGCCTGCCAACTCAAAACTGTGAATATCGTGATAGCCGTGCGAAATCTGGCGGAACTCCTTCGTTTCAGGAGCGCAGGCAAAAATCTCAGTCATACCGAGATAATAGACCACACCGAGAATCTCCTTGTCGTCTTCGCTCCAGCATATTCCGGTAAAATTATAGTCGAAATTCTCCGACAAATCTGTGCGTTCGCCAGAAGCAATATCCATCACCATCAGGCGGATTTTGTCGCTTTCGTAGCCGTCTCGCTCCATACTTTCCCAAGCAATACGCGTTCCGTCGTGACTGAAAACAGGGTTCTGGTCGTAGCCCATAATGCCTTCGCTGATATTTTTTGTAGTCCCATTTTCAATGTCATAAAGGAAAATATCGCTATTGGTGGAGTGAGCGTAATCGGAGCCGGTTTTCTTGCGGCAGGTGTATGCAATGGTTTTGCTGTCAGGACTATAGTTGAACTGCTCCACGCCGCCCCAAGGTCTCATCGGGCATTCGAAAGTGCTGTCAATCAAAGCAATTGAATTTTCAATATCAACTTTCCCATCGAATTTTGCCAAGAAAATCTGAGGAATCTCATCAACCCAGCAATCCCAGTGACGATACATCAGATCCTCGTTAATGCGTCCCGTTGTCTTGTCAAGACCTTTATAAATATCATTCAAATGATCCGGTCTTTTTACAGGAATTGTAGTTATATAAACAACAGATTTCTTGTCGGGGGCGAGTTTGAAGCCCTCGATTCCGTTTTCGACTGTGCCGAGCAGATTCTCCTTTTTGCTGTTAACGTCAATGGAGCGGATTTCGTTGCCACGGCAGAAAAGCAGCGTGTTTTCATCAAGCCACACGGGGTTAAATTCGCCCGCGGCGGTCGTGGTAAGCCGCGCCGCATCGCCACCCTCAGCAGGCATAAGATAAAGTTCGGCGTTGCCCTTATTCTCAGCCATATCGTAATATGTGACAATATATGCAATCTGTTTCCCGTCTGGCGACACCGCCTTTTCAGTCATCTTGCCGAGCGACCACATCACCTCCGGCGTAAAACGCCCGTCCTGAACGGTTATTTCAGGCTTCCCGATGACTTTTTCATCAGATTGATTCTGTTGTTGTTTTGAGCATGCACAAATCAGTGTAAGCATTGCGAAAATGATAGCTAATTTCTTCATAGGAATAAAATTTATAAGATGTAAAATTATTTTTCTTTCTGATTTTCTACTTTGAGAAATATTTGCACCGCCCTGTCGAAAATGCCGTTCACGTAAGCCAAAAGCATTCCGTAGTTAGTAACAGGTATCCCTTTTTCGATGGCGGGGCGCAGACGGTTAACCAGCTGCTTGTGTGTAACCATACACCCTCCGCACTGCACCACCATTGCAAAATCCTTAATGTCCGGGATTTTGTCCAAGCCTGTAACATACACAAATTCAATTCTTTTCCCTGTATATTTTTGTAAAAGTCTTGGAATTTTCACCCGTCCTATGTCATCGCAGGAGGTCTGGTGTGTGCACGATTCCAACATAAGGATTTTGTCGCCGTCCTGCAAATTACAGATTTGCGGAGTGCCTTTCAGATAATTCTCAAAATCGCCTTTGTGGTGCGCAAGAACTATGCTGAAACTTGTGAGCGGAACAGACGGCGGCACAATCGGAGCCACAACGCCGAAAACCTGGCTGTCGGTTATAACCAATTTCGGCGCCGGATTGCTTTTAAGGTAATTCTGTAGTTTATCATGTTGTAAAACAATGGCTATAGCCCTATTATCCAAAATGTCGCGTATGGTCTGAACCTGCGGCAGAATAAGCCGCCCCTCAGGAGCCTCACTGTCGATAGGCGTTACCAAGACCACGGTGTCGTTCTCACTGATGACATCTCCCAACAACGACTGTGTATGCCACGCGCTTTCAGGCATTCGGCGCACAATCTCAGCAATCAGCTCATCAATTCCGAGCTTGTTTTTCGCACTGACATTTACTACAGCATTATTTCCGGCAGAACTTTTAAGCTGACTGCATTCATCGCATTTGTTATTCACAATTACAAAAGGCGTCCCATAGTCAGACAAAAGGTGCGTAAGCGTATTTTCAGGTTCACCCCAATTGTAATCATTAATCACAATAATGGCAAAATCAACAATTTTCAGGATTTCGACAGACTTGTCAACGCGCTGTGCTCCGAGGGCGCCGAGGTCATCAATTCCAGCCGTGTCGATGAGGATGACGGGGCCGATACCGAAAATCTCAATTGATTTTTTCACAGGGTCGGTGGTTGTGCCGGCAACCGGTGAGGTTATGGATGTATTTTGTCCTGTAATTGCATTTATCAGAGAGCTCTTCCCATAGTTTCTTCTCCCGAAAACACCTATATGCGGCTTGTTGTCTCTTCCTTTCATGATGACTTTGCATATTTGCGCAAAGATATTAATAAATTGCCAAAAATTGTGATTATTTTTAACTATTTTTGCGCTAAAGAATTTGATTTTGAGCAAAGGGATAAAATGGACATAATAATCAACGGAAAACTCACGACTTACGCTATGCCTGTTGTGATGGGCATTGTAAATTTCACTGACGACTCTTTTTATTCCGGAAGCCGGTGCGGCAGTGAAGAAGCGGTACTAAAAATGGCCGAACGCCATATTGCCGAGGGTTGCGACTGGCTTGACGTGGGAGCAGTATCCACGCGTCCGGGTGCCGGTGATCTTCCCGCCGAAGTTGAAAAAAACAGAATCGTGGAAGCGGTTTCAGCGCTCAGGCAGCGTTTTCCCGAAATTCCCATTTCCGTTGACACGTGGCGGGCAGATGTCGCGGCGGCAGCTGTTGAAGCCGGCACAGACATCATAAACGACATTTCCGGCGGGACTTTTGATGCTAAAATGTTTGACACTATCGCAGAACTCAAGGTTCCGTACATACTGATGCACACCTCGGCAAAACCTTCTGAAATGCAGGACAAAACACAGTATGACAATATTTTAAGCGATATTCTCAAATTTTTCGGTGACAGAATACGCTGTTTGCGTGAAAAAGGTGTCAGCGACATCATCATTGACCCCGGTTTCGGTTTCGGGAAAACCGTGGCACAGAATTACCACATATTAAGGGACATGCTTTTTTTCAAAGAATTGGGCTGTCATGTTTTGGCAGGTGTGTCGCGCAAATCAATGATATACAAGCCGTTGAATACTACACCTGAAGAATCGTTAGTGGGTACGGCTGTGGTTAATTATGCGGCGTTGCAAAATGGTGCGGACATTCTCCGCGTCCACGATGTCAAAGCGGCGAAAGAAGTTATAACGCTATTTTCTCTCCTCAACGTCCCACACGAAGGCGCGGATTCCCTGTAGCGGTGCGCTCTCATCAAGTTTATGGATCTCATCGAAAAGCGGCCCGACTTTCTCTTCCGGCAGAAAGACAAGCATGGCGGAATTGAGTGTCGGCCAGGCGTGCGTGCCATAGTGCGGTTCGCCCGTTTCGCTGCCGCGTCCCTGCACCTCCTCCCAAAAAGTGAACCCGCGTATTTCCAATTTGTCCAATACTTCTAACAATTCACTGTAAAAAGCCTGATAAAACGAGATAAAAACACCTTTCATAACAAAAAATCGTTTAGTAGCTAATACTTTATTACCCAATTTCCTTTTTTCTTGATGAGAAGCAAATCCGTATCCGACATTTCAGCTTCATTGCTCAGCGCCACCCTGACTTTTACGGTTGCTGTGCTGTCGGAGGTAATTTCCTCATTCACAATCTCATAATCCGACACGGTTAAATGCATCAGTTGCATAAATGCGACATTTAATCTGTATGTGGGCAGTTCGGCGTCAGTGTAAGTTATAGCCTTTTCATAATCTTCAACTTTCAGGGCATCATAAAAATTTCTGACAGTACGTGAAGGTTTGGAGCAGCCCGCCAGCACAAAAAAAAGCATTGTTACAACACCAAAAACAATGATTCTTCTCATCGTAAAAATCCTTTTCCTTTAAAATGCGCACAAAGATACATTAATTTTTCGGAATTATTCTGTGAAAAAATGTACCTTGCAAAGACCACTTTTTTATAAAAAATGATTGTTGGAAAGTACATTTTTA
>JAGCRI010000030.1 GCA_017964755.1 Bacteroidales bacterium
AGGAGTTCGTGAAGCAGCTCTCATTTTTCATCAAGGATCTTCCCGTCGGCGCCAAACTGTAAGCGCCGGCAGATCAATCACCATGTAGGAGGTAAGGACATTGCGAACTGTCAAGATCTATCACCCGCCGGAACGGGCCGCGCCTCTGGAAACCTTCATCGGTACACTGGAACCGAAGTTGCAAAAGAAGCTATCAATGCTGGTGGCGACGCTGCTAAAGAAGAGATCAAAGATCTTCCTAAAAAACCAAGAAGATAATTTATCTTTCTCTAAAGAAGAAAGCGGTTTGATTTTGTCAGACCGCTTTTTTTTGCACCTTGGTATAAAAAAACAGATGCGTAATGAAATAATTTTATATCTTTGTGGCGTAAAAACACATCATTATGACACAAATATCAATGACAGTGATAATGGACTCACAATTAAAGAAATTATTTGACAAATTATGTGCAGAATTTGGAATGAGCGCAAATACTGCTATGAATATTTTTGCTAAAGCGGTTGTACAAAGACGGAAAATACCATTTGAGATAAGAGCGGACAAGGAGACTTCCTACATTGACCCTATGCTTGCTTTTCAGGAGATGAGGAGACGGGCGGAGTCGGGCGAAACCCCTGAACTCTCATTGGAGGAAATCAATGATGAAATTTCAAAAGCACGCTCTGACAGATGATTTATGCAGTATTTGATACAAATGTTTTAGTCTCTGCTTTAATTACCCATAACGCAGAATCATCAACTGTTCTCATTGTAAAAGCAATTGCTGAAAACAGAATTATTCCTATCTACAATAAAGAAATTTTAATGGAATATATCGAAGTACTGCATAGAGAAAAATTCAATATTGCAGAGACTGACATTTCATTACTTATTAATCTAATCCTGCAAACAGGGGTTAGCAGTCGCAGAATAGCGTGTGATGAGAAATTCTCTGATCCCGATGATGCTGTTTTTTATGAGATTGCACTTTCTAAAAAGAACGCATATCTCATAACAGGAAACGTGAAGCATTATCCTCGTGTTCCCATTGTTGTAACCCCAGCGGAAATGTTACAAATACTGCAAGAAAAACAGACACTATAGTTTGATTTTGTCAGACCGCTTTTTTTTTGCACCTTTGCAAAAAATTTCAGAAATGAACATCGCTATTGTGGGTGCTGGAGCGGCGGGACTTTTCTTAGCCCGCAAACTGTCGGAACTGCCGGCTGTAAATGTTTCCATTTTTGAGAAAACAAAGAAAATTGGCACAAAAATAAAGGCATCGGGCGGCGGCAAAGCCAATATCTTCAATACAGTAATCAACAGCAACTGCTATAATCAAAACATACAGGATTCTTTGCTTCAAGGAATTACACCTTCTGTTATCAGCGATGAATTTTCAAAGATGGGTCTGCTGATGACCGAAGACGAGGAACATCGCGTTTATCCGGCAACGCTCTTTTCTGAAACCATTGTAGATATTCTTACAGAAAACATCTCAAAAGCAACTGTTGTTCTTGAACACCCAATTACCGAAATAACACCTTCAGGTGACAAATGGCGGCTGAACGGCTGTGACACGGAATTTGACAAGGTTGTAATTGCAATCGGTTCACCCGCCTCAATGATAGCACGCAACAGAAAAGGATTTTCAGAACTTATTGATAATCTTTGTCTTAAATACAAAAATTTTGAGCCATCTCTTGTCGGTTTCAAAATCAAGAACTATCCGAAAGAACTCTTCGGCTGCCGCACCCGTGCAATAGTTACGCTGCTTCAAAACGGGAAAGAGATACACAAGGAAAAAGGGGAGGTCGTTTTTAAGGAAGATGGTATTTCTGGTATCGTAATCCTCAATTGTTCAGCATATTACAATCGGTTGAAAGACAAATCGAATTGTATTCTTTCATTGAATTTTCTCTACAACAATCCACGCTACGATGCGGCAGCGCACATTCTGCGGCACGGCGACCTTCGTGGCATCCTTCACCCAAAACTCAACCAACTTTTTCTAAAACAGCACTTTGCAACAGATGACTTCCGTCTTGAGATTGACAAAACCTACGACCTTGAGTTTGCTCAGGTGTGCAGCGGCGGGGTCGCGCTGTCGGAAATTGACGATAACTTTGAACTGAAACGGCACCGCGGCATCCACCTCCTCGGTGAAGTGCTTGACGTTGACGGTGTTTGCGGTGGGTACAATCTCTTTTTCGCTTTCGCAAGCGCACTAAAACTATACAAATTCCTGGCAGATGAAAATTAAAGTCAGCAATATCAACGTTTTTGTCGGGAACAGCGAGAACTTGCAAAATATTGTATGCAAGCGGCTCGGCATAAATCAGGGCGACATTGCGGATTTCAAAATTCTGCACGCTGCGATAGATGCCCGGAAAAAGAGTTCTGTTTTCTATAACTATCAGATTTTGATAGATTTTAAAAAAGAAAATAGGGCGATTCTCAAAAAGGATAATGTAACGCTGTATGAGCCGCCGGAACCTGTGAAATACCGCAAATGGAATTTTGAAACGCGCCCCGTCATTGTCGGCTTCGGACCGGCGGGGATGTTCGCTGCCCTGTACCTCGCCCGCTGCAACGCCCGCCCGATAGTGATTGAACGCGGCAGCGCAATTGAAGAGAGAAAGAAAGAAGTCCAGAATTTTTTGATACACAAAGAATTAAACGAAAATTCAAATATTCAGTTCGGTGAAGGTGGCGCCGGTGCATTTTCTGACGGGAAACTCACAACAAACAATCATAACGTATTGATTAACTTTGTATTAGAGGAATTTTACAAACACGGAGCAACAGAAGATGTGCTATACGCAGCAAATCCGCACGTCGGCACCGACTACCTTGAAAAAGTGGTGCATAACATCAGGGAAGAAATTAAATCTTTGGGCGGTGAAATACACTTCAACACCACTTTCACTGATTTCAAGCGGCAGGGAAAATACATTAAAATATTCTGTAACAACAATTTAGAATTAACAACAGAACATTTGTTGCTTGGGTTGGGACACTCGGCGCGCGACACGATACGGCATCTTCACGAAAGGGGCGTGCCGATGGAGGCGAAACCTTTTTCAATTGGGGTGCGCATTGAACATTTGCAGCAGAGCGTGAACGAGGCGCAATACGGCAAGTTTGCAAAATTGCTGCCCGCCGCCTCATACAAAGGGGCGATCCACCTCAAAGAGCGAAGTGTCTATACTTTCTGCATGTGTCCCGGCGGCGAGGTCATGGCTTCGGCTTCCGAGCAAGGCAGCATTGTAACAAACGGAATGAGCACAAAAGCGCGCGACAAAGCGAATGCCAACGCCGCACTTTTAGTCAATGTGAATCCGGGAGACTACTACAAAAGCAGTCCGCTTGACGGCATGGCGTATCAGGAGAAATATGAGAAAGCAGCATTTGCGGTATCGGGGGACTACAGGGCACCGGCGAACCTCGTCAGGGAGTTTTTGCGGGGGCAGGTTGCGACAGGGCCACGCAGTGTAAAGCCCTCCTACCCTCACGGTGTTGTTTTCAACGATTTTGCAACTTGTCTGCCGCCGTTTGCCACAAAATCGCTGCGTGAATCCATTCCACTTTTTGCGCGAAAAATGCCATTCTTCGGCGATGGAGATGCCGTCCTCACAGGAGTTGAGACGCGCTCATCGTCTCCTGTAAGGATTCTCCGCGGCGAAAACAGGGAGTCGGCAGTCTGCGGAATTTACCCGATAGGTGAAGGTGCGGGCTACGCCGGAGGTATCACCACCGCCGCCATAGACGGGCTTCAGACGGTGATGGAGATTGTGGGGAAGGGGAGTTAATCAAAATTTGCATACACAAAAAAATAGTATATTTGCAAGCGTAAACAGTGAAAAAGATCATACAATTTTTAACAAATGAATGCACAACAACAAGGAATGCTTGATATACTGAAGGAGCTGAAAGAAGTGCATGGCGCATATGCCATCAAAGCCGAATTTGAAGCGGAAGGCTCTCGAAAAGATGAACTGATACAACTTCGCGAGTTGGTATTGAAGTCTGATCTGAATTTTGTAATAAAAATTGGTGGGTGTGAGGCCGTACACGATATGGACCAATGCAAATTGCTTGGAGCTACCGGCGTGATGGCACCTATGATTGAAACACCTTTTGCCATGACAAAATTCATTTCTGCTGCCAAACGCGTGTATGGCAATGATATGTCAGATAAATAATGGATTATCAATGCGGAAACGAAGACTTGTCTGGCCAATTATCCTGACATCATCAATGTCGGCAAGGATTTTCTTAAAACCGTAACAGTGGGACGCAGCGATTTGTCTGCTTCCATGGATATTGCTAAGAAAGATATTGAAACCCAACCTGTTTATGATGCCACTCGCCAACTGCTTACGTTGTCTCGTGAAGCAGGATTTACTACCAATTTCGGCGGGAATATCGGAATTGAAAGCATTCCGTTCATAATTAGGATGAGCGACATCGCCGCCCGTTTCGAGACACGCAAAGTGGTGATTGGAATGAATACCGACGAAAAGAAATTGAAAAAAGCTATCGCAAAGGCTTTGGAATTTGAATTGATGTATCTGCTCAACAAAAGTGCTTATTACGATGCGATGGCCAAGGAAGATACTCAACGCATCATCCGCATGCAAAACCAAATACAATCGGCAAAATAAAGATGAAGAAAATTGTTACTTTTGGTGAAATCATGTTGAAATTGTCGCCCGAATCTTTCGCCCGACTGACGCAAGCCCGTTCCCTGAAAGTTGAGTATTCCGGGGCGGAAGCCAATGTGGCCGTCTCGTTGAGCCAATTGGGAATGGAAACCGTTTTTGTGAGTAAGGTGCCGGACAATGATATGGGAAGGAGTGCGATCAACTTTGTCCGTCAGTTCGGGGTCAATACGGCATACGTTTGTCAAGGGGGCGAACGTATAGGCATTTATTTTACGGAAAAAGGCGCAGCCCAGCGGGCATCCAAAGTGATTTACGATAGGAAACATTCGGCAATCGCTACTGCGGAAGCTGATGATTTTGACTGGGAAGCAATTTTCAGAGATGCACAGTGGTTCCATTTCACGGGCATTACGCCTGCTTTGAGCGAGAATCTTGCGGAAATCTGTTTGCAGGCTTGTAAAATCGCTAAAGCGAATGGCATTGTTGTCAGTTGCGACTTGAATTATCGTTCAAAACTTTGGTCAAAGGAAAAAGCCAAAGCGACCATGTCGAAATTGGCTCCCTATGTGGATGTATGCATTGCCAACGAAGCTGATATGAACGATGTATTTGATTTTTCGTCAGGAAAAGAACAACTGAATTATTCCTCCATTGATGAAAAATCCTATCAGAAAGTCGCTAAAATGGCGGCGGAGAAATTGGGGTTCAAAAAGGTGGCCATCACTTTGAGAGAATCCATTTCAGCGAGCGACAACAACTGGTCTGCAATGCTGTATGACGGAACGGATTTTTATCAAAGCAAGCAGTACGCCATCCACATCGTTGACCGTATCGGCAGCGGTGACTCCTTTGCAGCAGGCCTGATTTACGGATTCTTACAGAATTTCGATAATCAAAAAAGTCTGGATTTTGCCGTGGCGGCAAGTTGTTTGAAACATTCCATTGAAGGTGATTACAATCTTGTGACAGCCGCTGAAGTAGAGAATTTGTTAAATAACAACACATTTGGAAGAATTCAAAGATAACATTATGATACCTGTTTCTGCCGTTGCCAACTCTATTGAGCCCTCGTTGATTCGTAGCATCTTCAATTTGGCCAAACAATTGGACGATGTGGTTGACTTTACTCTCGGTGATCCTGACGTGCAACCCCATTTGGCTATCAAAAACGCCGCATGTGAATCGATACAACAAGGCAAAACCCGTTATTCTCAAAATGCCGGCCTGCTTGAATTAAGACAAACAATCAGCCAATATTACAAAAGAAAAGAAGGTTTCGATTATGATCCTGTAACGGAAATCATGGTCTCGGTAGGGGCAATGGAAGGGTTGTATCTTTCCTTTCTTGCCATGCTGAATCCGGGGGACGAAGTGATTATTCCTGCACCGTATTATGTCAATTACGTGCAGATGGTGCAGCTTTGCCATGCCCAACCGGTCATCGTTGACAATCCGGGGAAAGAGGAACTTTCTTTCAGCGTGGAAGATGTTGAAAAGGCAATTACGCCCAAGACAAAAGCAATTATCATCAACACGCCTTCCAATCCTTCGGGGAAAATCATTCCGCAGGAAAAAATTGAAATCTTGGCTGAGATCGCTAAAAAACATAACCTGACGGTTATCGCGGACGAAGTTTACAAATGCCTTATTTATGGCGAAACAAAATTCAAGAGCATTGTGGCGATAGAGGGGATGCGGGAACGTACGGTGCTTATCAATAGCTTGTCAAAGGAATTTTGCATGACGGGCTACCGTATCGGCTACGTGCTGGCTCCTTCTGAACTGATTGCCGCCATGACCAAATTGCAGGAAAATGTGGCGGCTTGTGCTCCGCTCCCATCGCAGTATGCTGCTATTGAGGCACTTATTGGGAAAGAGGATTATTCCAAAAACATGGTTGAAATTTTCACCAAACGCCGTAACGTCCTATATGAAGGTTTAAAGGATTTGCCTCTGATAAAAGCCCATCAGCCTGAAGCCACTTTCTACATGATGGTGGATATTTCCAAAACGGGAATGACTTCGCTGGAATTTGCCCATGCTCTTTTGGAAAAAGCACACGTTGCAGTTGTCCCGGGCATTGCATACGGGAATAGTTGTGACAAATATGTCAGAATCGCGTTCACTCTTGAAGAAGACAGAATAAAAGAAGGGATAAAGAGAATATCCCATTTCATTAACTCTATTGCAAAATGAAAAGACTACTCATGTTGGGCGGCTCGCTCTATCAGACATACGCTATTAAAGAAGCGGTAAGATTGGGGTATTATGTCATCACTTGCGATTATTTGCCCGAAAATCCCGGACATAAGTTCGCACATGAATACCACAATGTCAGCACCACGGACAAAGAGGCTGTACTGGAATTGGCGAAAAAATTAAATGTGGACGGGGTCGTGGCATACGCTTCAGATCCAGCGGCTCCGACGGCAGCATACGTTTGCGAAAAACTCGGTCTGCCCACCTCTCCTTACAAATCTGTGGAAATCCTTTCCAACAAAGACCTTTTCCGAGATTTTCTCCAAAGAAACCATTTCACTTGTCCCAAGGCAAAGGGATATACAACTTACGAAGAAGCCTTGAAGGACATTGACGAATACCGCCTGCCCGTAATGGTGAAACCTGTAGATTCATCAGGAAGCAAGGGAATAAACAAACTTACAGATTGGGGACAATTGAAAGATTTTGTGGATGATGCCCTGCATTACTCTCGCCGGAAATGTTTTCTGATAGAGGAATTTATTGTCAAGAAAGGCCATCAGATTTCGGGTGACGCTTTTTCCGTGAATGGGAAATTGGTTTTCCATTGTTTGGGTAATGAGTTTTATGATCCGAATTGTGACAAGGACTTTGCTCCGCTTGGAGAGTGTTGGCCGTTTGAAATGGATCACAAATATATTGAAGATTTGGAACAACAATTGCAGAGGTTGATGACATTGCTTAATATGAAATCCAATGCCTATAACGTGGAAGCCATTGTTGGTGAAGACGACAAGGTTTACTTGTTGGAACTCGGTGCACGCAGTGGAGGCAGTCTGATACCACAAGTTACGGAATGTGCCACTGGAGTTAACATGGTGACGTGGGTAGTACAAGCGGCGGCGGGGGATCCTATTGACTTGTCAATACTCAATGAACGTAAGGAAATGCCCATCAAAGGGTGCTGGTCAAACTACATGGTACATCCGACGGAAACGGGAAAATACGAGGGAACTTGGTTTGACGAAGAGTTCAAGAAAAAGCATCTGGTGGATTTTGTGACGGATACCAAAGAGGGCGAGGAAGTGCATAAATTCCGAGGTGCCCAAGATTGCACGGGAGAGCTCATCTTGAAATACGATACGCCGCAGCAGATGATGCAGGTGATACGGGACATGGACAAATATGTGAAAGTGAGGGTAAAATAAAACGACAATGAATCAAAAACAACTGTTGGATATTATTCGCAAAGGCGAAAGTGAAAGAGTGGAATTCAAAACTTCGTATTCCAACGAGGTCGCGGTTTCATTATCCGCCTTTTGTAATGCAGCCGGCGGTTGTGTGATGATTGGCGTGACGGACAAAGGAGAGATTAAAGGTGTGAATTTACAGAAAGAGACATTGGCTGAGTGGATTAATGACATCAAAAGCAAAACGGTTCCTGCCATTGTCCCTAATGTTGACCTTGTAAATGTGCAAAGAAAGACTGTTGTTTTATTCACCGTGGCAGAATACCCTGTAAAGCCTGTTGCAGTAAAAGGAAGACATTATGTGCGCAGAGCGAACTCCAACCACATGATGACTGCTTTTGAAATTTCCAATATGAACCTGCAATCCCGAAATTTGTCTTGGGATTCCTACCCTTACGAAGGTGCAACCATAAAAGATATTGATGAGGGGCAGGTTAACCGGTTCATTGCAAAAGTCAATCTGGCCGGTCGTTTTACCTTGCCCAATAATCCCAAAACCGCTTTGGAAAAATTGGACATGTTACATGAAGGAGTGCCCACCAATGCTGCCATGATTCTGTTTTCCAAGAAAAATCTAAGATATAATGTCCATATCGGCAGATTTAAAACCCCTTCCACCATTATTGCCGACAAGATGATTAATGGAAACTTGTATGATGTGCTTGAGGAGTCTATGCAAACGATTATCGGGCATTTGAAATTTGCATTTGATATAAATATAACTGATGCTGATACTCGGCGGACAGAAATTCCTGAATATCCGTTAGATGCCGTACGGGAGCTTTTGCTTAATTCTTTGATTCACAGAGATTATCAAAGTCCAACGGATATACAGATTAAGATTTTTGACAACTCCATCAGCTTTTTTAACCCCTCTGGCCTTTATGGAGATATTACTGAAAACGAATTGAAAACTGATAATTACAGAGCGAGTACGAGAAACAAACAGATAGCCGAAGCTTTTTATCTTACACATGATATAGAGAAATATGGAAGTGGTTTTATTCGGATCAGAAAAGCCATAGAAACTTATCCGACTATGGAATTCCGTTTTCGTAATTCAGAATATGGATTTTTCTCAGAACTGGGGTACTCAAAACAGAAAATCAACAATATGGAAGTTGATACTGGGAAAGACAGCAAGAAATCTGTAGAAAATGTTACAGAAAATGTTACAGAAAATGTTACAGAAAATGTTACAGAAAAACGGTTGGCTAAAGAAATACTATTGATAACAAACAACAAAAACATTACAACCAAAGAATTGGCTGAACTGCTGAATGTGACACGAATGACTATATATCGGGATTTGGAAAAGTTAAAACAACGAGGCATTCTCTCCCATATCGGCCCTGACAAAGGCGGATATTGGAAAATAAATGAAAAAGAGTAACAATATGACAGCAATCGGCGGATATTTTGAATTGGAAAAAACAAGATACTGATGGAATATATTCAAACAAGACTTTCAAATATTCAGGTGCTCTCTTTATTGAAACGATGCGACAAAGAGTTTACCCCCTGTCTTTCAGAAGATTTGGATTTAGACAATTATTCTAAGAAATTATCTGAACATGCTTCTTTTATCATTGCAAAAGAGGACAATGAGATTCAAGGTTTTGTAGCTTATTATAAGAATTTTTCAGAAAGTTTTTTGTATGTGCCCCTTGTATGGGTCTCATCATCATCACGAAGATCAGGTCTGGGGAAAACGTTTATTTCCCAACTTGAACGCCTGGACCCTAATGTATTTTTGTCCATCAAATTGGAAGTTTTGAAAAGCAATGCCGGAGCATACCAATTTTATTTAAAAGAGAATTTTAAAATTGCAGAGGAGAGGGATAGTAAATGGCTGATGTCAAAAAATATATAAATAACTACTAACTACTTTGCATCAAAATATTTTGTAAAATGAAACATATTTTTAGCGTTTGGGGACATCTTACTTTTTATATCGCAAAAAGAATCATTGAATTAGATCAGTTGAACCCCGATGATTGCATATTCGTCCTTGCCCGTGATTATAAAATCATGGAAAAATATCAAAAGCAATTCAAGAATCAGATACATATTCGATATAGAGTTGAAGGTGAGAATCAATTTTCAAATAGAATATTTGCTGGGGCTAATTTCATAGCCACGCACAGAAATATCGCCCATTTTGATAGTTTGATAGATTCTTATACAAAAGGGGACACCTACATTTATTATTCGGCAAATTTAGGAAACGACTACGGGAACCTCTTGGTAAGCAACAAGCATTGTCAAGGCTATTTTGTCACAGAAGATGGCATGGGGTCATACAGGGATTTTAATCCGGAAGTCTTTCCTGGAATATTGCAAAAGTTGACTTATAGAATATTGCGCACCCTTTATCCTCGATTATATCGGTATAAACATCATTTTATTGTAACTGACTCACCAAAATTCAGAGGCTGCATCGCTTCCCAACCACAATGTTTTCCGTTACACCAACAATACTTAAGGGTCATCGGATTGCCTTTTGAGCATGTGGACCTGGGATTCACCCCTGATTGCATTCTCTCTATAGATCCAATGCATTTGTACTGCGACTGGGAGGCAGTAACGAAAATCTATTCACAGATTGCCACCATCTTCAAAAAGAAGAATTATAAAACCATAGCCTACAAATTCCACCCCACTTTCGATGCTGAAGCCAATAAGGAAATCAAACGTGTTTTTAACAAGATTATCCATGACTGTTTTGCTGACGAATTAGTGGAATTGGGATCTCATGTTGTTTTGGAAAATATCTTCATGTCATATAAATGCGACTTTTATTCTAACAATTCCGCTGTTGGTATATATGCTCACGGCATGGGGGCCACCTGTTATACCATATATCCTATCATCAAAAAATTTGTCCCCTCAATTGGCATGGAAATCTCAAGTCTGGTAAGTCAGTATTATGTGAATATACCTGTTGATAACACAAATGACAATGAGTGAATGCAAATCCTAAGTATGTCTAGTCAAGATTCCATATTAGTAACCATTCGTTGTGCGGCCTATAACCATGGGAAATATATCCGCCAAACCTTGGAGGGCTTTGTAATGCAGCAAACAAGCTTTCGGTTTGAAGCACTGGTGCATGACGATGCCTCCACAGACAACACAGCAGAGATCATTCGCGAATATGCAAATAAATATCCGGACATTATCAAACCTTATTTCCAAAAGGAAAACCAGTTTTCCATCAACCCCGGAATCATAGATGAATGGTTTGCCGCCAACACCCGGGGCAAATACCTTGCGATTTGCGAAGGAGATGACTTCTGGACGGACCCGCTCAAACTGCAGAAACAGGTGGACTTTCTGGAGAGCCATCCGGATTACAACTTGGTCTGTCACAACTGGAACACTTTCAACGGGACAGAATACGGGGAATCCCCTGTCCACCATCTCTATACCCAGCCGTTCAGTTTCACTTTTGCACAACTTCCATGGATTTGGATTACCAAGACCTTGACTCTGCTATTGAGAAGCAGCGCTCTCGACTACTCCCTTTTGAATCAGTACAAGTATTGTCGGGATGTGCATTTTGTGTATCACGCTTTAAAAGCGGGCAAAGGCTACTATATGCCCGAAGTCATGGCCACCTACCGTGTACATGATGGAGGGGTATGGAGCAAGCATGATGCCAACGAGAAAAACCGTACCACCTA
>JAGCRI010000031.1 GCA_017964755.1 Bacteroidales bacterium
ACAGGCCGCTCCCGCAGAAGGCGAAGGCTGCCAGAAAGAGAATCCTGAATGCCAGATGCCCGAAGAGGTGAAACAGGCTATCGCTGATTGGGAAAATTGGGACAATTTGGAACCGGCCCGTCAGGAAGAACTCCTTGCAAAGAAAAAAGAATGCTATGACAAATGCAAGGCGGAAAGAGAAGAAAAAGCTGCAAAAATGGCAGAAATCGACAACAAAATGGCTAATTGGGACAGCATGACAATAGCTGAGAAAAAAGCTGTTTTCGATGAAATGCCGTGCTGCCACAAAAAACCTTGCTGCAAAAAAGGCGAAGGTCCGAAAGAGGGCTGCTGCAAAGACAAAAAGGAATAATCTTTTTTCAAAAGGTTACGGAAACGCGGGTTGAAAAATCCGCGTTTTTTGTTGCCCTCCGCTTATTTGCAAAGCCACATTCGCTAATATGACCAATTTGTTGTATTTTTGCACACTAATACTATAAAAATGGGAGACGGTATAAGATTGGGCAGTTCGGGTATTTTGCCGCCTGTAGTCAAGAATTTGTTGATTATCAACGGATTATTCTTCCTCGCTAAAATTGTTTTGGCGAATATGGATATTGATTTGGATTCTGTTTTGGGGCTGCACTACTACGCTGCAAGCGACTTCCATTTATGGCAGTTCTTCACATATATGTTCATGCACGCTGATTTCGGGCATATTTTCTTCAACATGTTCGCGTTGTGGATGTTCGGAGCTGTGGTGGAGAATGTCTGGGGCGGCCGCCGTTTTCTCATTTACTACCTTCTGACTGGTATCGGCGCAGCAATGTGCCACTACATCATTGTCTCATTCCAAGTGGGGCCCGACCTTGCACTTTTCAACACCTTTCTTGATGCCCCCTCCGTTGAAACATACACTAATCTCGCTCAAAACTGCTCCACCGCCCGTTTGAAACCGATTCTTGAAAACAATCTGCAATATCTGCTCGTTAACCCTGATGTCGCTTCTCTTAATGAACTTGTGGATGTTACCGCCGAAATAAAGGATTCTTTTCTGAACAGCTATAATATTATCGGGGCTTCCGGTGCGGTGTTTGGGATTTTGCTCGCTTTCGGCATGATGTTCCCTAACTCTGAAATTTACCTCTATTTTCTTCTGCCTATCAAAGCAAAATGGTTTGTCTTGGCATACGGTGTCATGGAACTTGTTTATGGCGTGACAGGCACAGCTGACGGAGTGGCACATTTCGCCCACCTCGGAGGAATGCTTGTCGGGTTGGTTATCATCCTTATCTGGCGTAAGAAAGACAAAAACAATTATTACCAAACCTATTATTGATGTACAGCTATCAGCCTCCTTTCTATTCTTCTCCGTCTGCAAGCCTGAAAGACCGGCTGCGTAACTTCATACGCGACAAATCGACTTTAAACAGGCTCATTGTGATAAATGTTTCTGTCTTCTTTCTATATTTTATTGTAAATCTGATATTTAAAACAGTATTGTTTCTTTCAGGCGAAGAAGCGACAGGCTTTTCGGAAACAGTGCTGATGTGGCTCGCATGCCCAGCTTCTTTCAAAGCAGCTATAATGAAGCCGTGGACTTATATTACTTCTCTTTTTCTTCATATCAGTTTCTGGCACCTTTTTTTCAATGTGATAATGCTTTTGGTTGCCGGAAAGATATTTCTTAATAATCTGAATAGCAGACAATTGCTCGCAACATACCTTATCGGTGGCGTGATTGGGAATATTATTTACCAGTGCTCGTATGCCGTTTTCCCTGTTTTTGCAGATGTTGTCGGAACGGCAAAGGTTTTGGGAGCTTCCGGAGCAATTATGGCCGTCTTCGCCGCTGCAGTTCTCGTCCGCCCGAACGAACGGCTCAGTCTCCTGCTTCTCGGTAACATCAAAATAATCTGGCTTTTTGTCATCTTTTTGGCTTTTGATTTTCTCAGCATAACGAAAGGGAATGCAGGCGGACATATCGCCCATATCGGCGGGGCAGCTTATGGTGCGGTTTACATTTTTTTCCATTTAAAACAATGGAATTTTCTTCATATTCCGAAAAGATATTATACAAAAACGAGGAAAAAAGAGAAATTCTACACTTCACAGCCATATAAATTTACAGATGAAGAGTATAATGCAAGAAAAAGACAAAATGAAAGAAAAACTGATGAAATTCTTGACAAAATCTCAAAATCCGGTTATGATGCGCTGACAAAAGAGGAGAAGGATTTTCTTTTTATCGAAAGCAGACGAAAACAATAGGCCAATGTTCACACTGATAGAAAACCAGATTGAAGAATATTGCGAGGCGCATACAACACCAGAAACGGATTTGCTCTACCGCCTGAATCGGGAAACGCACCTTAAAGTAATGAATCCCAGAATGTTATCAGGACAATTACAAGGTTCATTTCTGACTTTCGTTTCAAAAATGATAAAACCGAAACATATTTTGGAAATCGGGACTTACACAGGTTATTCGACTTTATGTCTTGCGGAAGGGCTCTCCGAAGACGGGATTATCGACACCATTGAAATTGATGTCGAACTTGAGGATATGATCCGCAAATATTTTTCGCAATCTCCTTTGAATGAGAAAATTAACCTTATAATAGGAGATGCTCTAAAACTGGTGCCTGAAATCAGTATTGATTATGACCTTATTTTCATAGATGCTGAAAAAAGACATTACACTGATTATTATAAAATGCTTCTGCCAAAAGTAAAAAAAAGCGGCATTATGTTGGTGGATAATGTTTTATGGAATGAAAAAGTTGTGTTAGAGGTTAATGACAAAGATTTTGACACAAAAGAGATTATGGAATTTAACGATATGGTCCAGAGAGACAATTCTGTAAGGAATCTGCTTCTGCCGTTTCGTGATGGGATTATGATGATTGAAAAACTGTAAAAACAAAAATATGCGAATAGATATACTGACACTTTTTCCGCAGATGTTCGAAGGGCCGTTCACACAGTCCATCATCAAGCGGGCAATAGCGCGGGGACACCTCGAAGTCCATCTGCACGACATCCGCGACCACACATTGGACAAGCACCGGCGCGTTGATGACTATCCTTTCGGCGGCGGTGCCGGAATGGTTATGATGGCCGAACCCATTGCCCTTTGCATCGAAAAGCTGCAGGCCGAACGCACATACGACTCAGTGCTTTTTATGACCCCTGACGGACAAACATTCACCCAGTCGCACGCCAACAGATTGTCGATGCACGAAAACATAATAATTCTCTGCGGACACTACAAAGGGGTTGACGAGCGTGTACGCGAAATGTTTGTGACAGAAGAGATTAGTGTCGGCGACTATGTGCTTTCAGGCGGTGAACTGCCTGCCATGATTATAGTTGACGCACTCGCCAGAATAATCCCCGGAGTTCTGAACGATGAAACCTCAGCACTTTCTGACTCGTTTCAAGACGGGCTGCTGTCGGCACCGGTTTATACGCGCCCCGCTGATTTCAGAGGGCATAAAGTTCCTGAAATACTGCTCTCAGGCAACGACCGGCTTATAGGCGAATGGAAGCTGGAACAGCAGCTTGAACGCACCCGCCAGCGCCGCCCAGACCTGTTGGACAAACTGGAATACGACAAATAACAGACGATGTTTGCAAAAAAATTCATTTTTATTTCACCAATCAAAAAAAAAATCATAATTTAGCAAAAAAATTTAATCACACATAAAAAATCAGCACTATGAAAAATATTGTAGTCGGGATTGACTTCTCCCAAAGTTCATTAAACGCGTTGAAGCACGCACTTGCGTTATCTATCAAAACTCGTGCCGGGATACACCTCATATGGGTAAAAACGCCAAGTTCAACCAGCGATTTGGCAAAAGGAAGCGCCAAGACTTTTTCGAAAAAAGCTAATGACATGTTGAAAAACCTCATTGATGACTGCAAGAAAGAGGCTCCCAAAAGCCAGATTATCAGTGTCATTCTTGAAGGCCGTGTTTGCGATGTTTTGGTGAATTACGCCTCCAATTTAGATGACGCGATCATCGTGATGGGCACAAACGGTGCGTCACGTGAGCTCTTCGCCGGCAGCAACGCCCTGAAGACTGTCACCAAGACTACCGTTCCGGTATATGTGGTGCGCGAAGGTGTCCCCACACACCGCGACCTCATCAAAATCCTTGTTCCCGTTGACACCAGCTTCGAAACACTGCAAAAAATGAGTGTTGCCATTCAGTTCGCAAAAGCTTTTGCAGCGAAAATAACACTGCTCGGAATCCACTCGCCAATACTGCCGGAAGTGAAACACACAATAAATGTACAACTTCGCAACGCAAGCAGCATGTGCGACAATGCTAACATAAGGTATGATGTGGCAACTATTGACGTGAACGAAAGTCCTGTCAAGGCAGTCATAGACTTCGCCCGCGTGAACGAATTCAACCTTATTGCCGTTATGAAGGAAGAAGAAGAGGATTATGCTGACTTCTGGCTCGGCATCACCACACGCCAGCTGCTCAGCCACGCACCGGTACCGCTCGTTGTCGTCCCGAACGTGAGTTACTGCTCGACCTCGAAGTAAAATCAATATTTCATATTAAAAAATCATAAAAAACTGATGAAAAAAATAATTTTTTCCATTGGCATTATTGCCTTGTTTTGCAATTTGTCAGCTTTTGCGTGCACAAATTTCATAATAACCAAGGGTGCAAGCAAAGACGGCTCGTGCATGGTTAGCTATGCCGCCGACTCGCACACACTATACGGTGAACTTTATTACCGTCCTGCCGCCGATTATCCTGCAGGCACAATGATGGATGTTATAGAATGGGATACAGGCGAGAGACTGGGGCAGATTCCGCAAGTTGCCCACACCTACTCTGTTGTGGGTAATATGAATGAACACCAGCTCGCTATCGGTGAAACCACTTACGGAGGCTTAGAAGAATTGTGGAAGAAAAACGGCATAATGGATTATGGCTCACTCATTTACATCACTCTGCAAAGAGCAAAGAACGCCCGCGAAGCGATAAAGACATTGTCTGAACTGCTTGACGCGTACGGTTACTGCAGCGAAGGCGAATCATTCTCCATTGTTGATCCCAATGAAGCTTGGATATTTGAGCTTATTGGAAAAGGTGAAGAGATGAAAGATTCGAAAGGCAAGACCTTAAAAGGCTGGACAAAAGGTGCCGTGTGGGTAGCACGCCGCATTCCTGACGGATACATCAGCGGCCACGCAAATCAGGCACGAATCACAACCTTCCCGCTCTCTGACGGCAAAAAGTCCATAACAAACAAGGAACTCGACAAAATTTTCAACCCTGAAATTGAAACGGTCTATTCACACGATGTTGTTTCATTTGCCAAACTTAAAGGTCTCTACGATGCCAAAAAGCCTGACTCAGAATTCAGTTTCTGCGATACATACGCGCCGCTTGATTTTTCGGGTGCACGTTTCTGCGAAGCAAGGGTTTGGGCAGCTTTCTACAGATGCAATCCGGCTCTGATGGCTCCGTATGAAAAATATGCCCGCGGAGAGGAACTTAACAACAAAATGCCTCTTTGGATTAAGCCAGACCGCAAGATTTCTGTTCAGGACGTTATGGAACTTATGCGCGACCATTATGAAGGCACAAGTATGGACATGACAAAGGATATTGGTGCCGGTCCATACGCCTGCCCTTACCGCTGGCGCCCGATGAATTGGGAATATAACGGTAAAAAATACATCCACGAAAGAGCAACGGCCACACAGCAGACCGGATTCTCGTTTGTGGCACAGGCTCGCAGCTGGCTGCCCGACAAGTTTGGAGGCATTCTCTGGTTCGGTGTTGATGATGCTGCCAGTAACTGCTATATGCCTGTTTTCTGCGGTATCAACCAGATACCTAACGCTTTAAAAGAAGGGAACGGCTCAATCGTGGAATACTCAGCTACAGCCGCTTACTGGATTTTTACCAAAGTTAGCAATTTCGCCTACTCAAGATACAAAGACATGATTATCCCGATTAAAGAAAAACAGCATAGTTTGGAAAACTCTTTTGTAAGCGAAATCAACGATATGGAAAAAGAGATGGTGCGTCTGTTTGAAACCGACCCTAACCGCGCTCAGGCTAAAATTAACCAATATACTGATGAGAGAGTCAGAAAAGTCTGCACCGAATGGAACGCCCTTTTTGAGTACCTTCTCGTAAAATTCAACGACGGGAACGTAAAGAAAGAGAAAGACGGCAAATTCATCATGACCGATGCCGCGAAGCCGCAAGCAGCCTCTCCCGACCATCCTGCTTATCCGGATTTCTGGTATAAAATTATTGTTGACGACTGCGGAGAAAACATTAAGGAGCAGTAAGATATTATTTTTTAGTGTGATAAAGGACAAGGGTGTCAGAAATGGCACCCTTAATTTTCAGACTCATTTATCTTTGTTTCTTCCTTTTCAACCCTGAACCCGATTCTCCTGCGGGAGTTTTCCTCGTCACGTTCTGTCTTTTCGGCATGAAGTTCTGCCAGTGAGTCTTGAATTAGGTCTATCTGTAAGGCTGTTGCCTCGTTGATGTCGTTTTGGTCGCGGAGGATGTCGTCCACGTAGTGGTTGAGGTTGTCCATGCGCCGCGACAACTGTTCCACCCGCAAGTTGGTCGCCGACAGTTCCGACAATGCCTGCCGCATCAGCACAAACGCCCGCATAATATTGATATTCACTTGGATAGCGATTTTACTTCGCAATAATCCCGATAACATAGCAATACCTTGTTCTGTGAAAACAGAAATGGGTTTACGATTTCCACCGTAATTTGATGTGCCATTTTGGCATATCAAGTTTTCTTGTAATTCTTCAATACTTATTTTGAACATGAAATCAGGCGGAAATCTTTCAGCATTGCGGCTGACTTGACGATTCAATTGGCTTGTTTCCACATGATACAATTCGGCAAGGTCGCGGTCGAGCATCACCTTTCTTCCTCTTATTTCGTAAATGCGGGTGCGGATGGTCTCGATGACATTACCCATAGAATTCAATGCGGTTTCTTCTTCCATGAAATTTTATCTTTATACCTCCACAAAGTTATACTATTCCAAATTCAAAAACAAGTGCCTTTTAAAATTATTTCATTGAAAATCAATACAATAAAAACTGCTCTTTTTAATCAAAAAATGGGCGAAAATTCCAACAAAAACAAAAAACAGGCAAAATGTGCGATTTTTGTCTATGCTGAATTTTAGCATAGTTATGGATTTTTCGGAGAAATTTGGAAAATTTTTGGAGATTTTTCACAGAATGATATTGCCCGCGAATTGTGTGAAAGGACGCGAATTCTGGCAATCCCGTTCACCTACGGAATATGGCTACTTCTCTATCTCTGTTTCTTCCCTTTCAACCCTGAATCCGATTCTTCTGCGGGAGTTCGCCTCGTCACGTTCCGTCTTTTCGGCATGAAGTTCCGCCAGTGAGTCTTGAATTAGGTCTATCTGTAAGGCAGTAGCCTCGTTGATGTCATTTTGGTCGCGGAGGATGTCGTCCACATAGTGGTTAAGGTTGTCCATGCGCCGCGACAACTGTTCCACCCGCAAGTTAGTCGCCGACAGTTCCGACAATGCCTGCCGCATCAGCACAAACGCCCGCATGATATTGATATTCATTTGGATAGCTATTTCTGATGTGATCACCGTACTTAACATAGCAATGCCCTGCTCGGTAAAAGCAAAAGTAGTATAGCGATTCCCTCCCCGCTTGTTTGAGGTGCCAAAATGGCACCTCAAAGCATCGTTTTCTTGGTGTGACAATTCAAACATAAAATCCTCAGGGAAACGGCTAAGATTCCTTTTCACTTGACGTTTAAGTTGTTTGGTTTCTACGTGATAGAGTTCGGCGAGGTCTCTGTCAAGCATCACCTTTCTTCCTCTTATTTCGTATATGCGGTTGCGGATAGTCTCAATAACATTCCCCATAGGATTCAATGCGGTTTCTTCTTCCATGAAATTTTATCTTTATACCTCCACAAAGTTATACTATTCAAAATTCAAAAACAAGGCATTTGAATAATTATTTTATTGAAAATCAACATGATAAAATATGCGTTTTTTTGCGAAAAAATGGTCGTTTTCTCTTGATGAAAACAAAAACGGAGCGAAATGTGTATTTTTTTGCGGGTTGTTTTTCTTATGGGAATGGCATGATTTTCGGAGAAATTTTACGATTCTCCCCGCACACCTACGGCGTGCGAAATTTCCCGAATGCGCAAATTGCTTCCTACTACAGAGCCCTGCACACCTGACGGCGTGCTGGCTAATTTATTGAGATACATACAGATAACATTGCGACAACAGCCAGCAGCCCGTTAGGGCTGCGCGGCTCGGTAGCACGGAACAAATGCGGAAACCGCTATTGCGCAGGCTGTTAGGCCTGCGGGGAAAACAAAAATCTTTGCGCTATGGTTCCAACCATTCAAAAGGAATATCCATTTGGGAAAACGCAAACAATTTCTTGCCCAAATCTTTCAAGGAGGCACCAATGTGGTAAACGGAATCGTCGATGATAAGGAATCTGTCGTGGAAGCGGGGACTTTCCACAACTGCTACCGGAGCATATTGGCGGTTGAATTTTTCAATATCCAACTGTAGAGCCTCTGACACTTTTCGGGTTATGATACGTACCGAAACGCCTTCTGACCGTTTCGACAACAACATGAGCACAGCGCTGTCCACATAATTGTCAATCAGTGTGATGGATTTTTTAGCAGACTGTATCAGGTTGGATGCGAATGCGTAGGCATCGAAGATTTGTCCGTCGAAAAAGATGCCCTGCACGGGTGGAAGGGCGGTGCGGACGAAAAAGTCAATCTTTTCCTGATGTTCCTGTAATAGGTTTTCGTGTTGTAAAAGCGGCCTATCCATACGATTCTCCAATGCGACAAGTTGTTGGTTTAAAGTATAACCTTTAAACAAGTGCTCTTTCAATACAGAGGTCGCCCAGCGGCGGAAGTGTGTGGCATTTGCACTATTGACACGATAACCGACAGAAATAATCATATCCAAATTGTAGAAATCAATCCAGCGGCTTACCTCCCTATCACCCTCTTTCCGAACTACTCTAATTTTTTGAGTAGTTGCCGCCGGGATGAGCTCTTGTGATTTGTAAATGCCTTGTATATGGTAAGTTATGTTATTTTCTTTCACACCAAACAGAAGTGCCATTTGATTTTGGGTTAACCAAACAGTTTCATTTTCCAATGTGACTTCCAGAGAAAGTTTTTCGTCAGGCTGGTACAAGACGATTTCACCTTTGTTTTTTTGAGTCGGTATCAGTCCTGTTTTTTCTTGTTTCTTCATCTTTCTATAATTTGGACTACAAAGTTATAATATTCAAAATTCAAAAACAAGGCATTCAAACAATTATTTTATTGAAAATCAATATAATAAAATATGCAGTTTTGTCTCAAAAAATGGTCAAAAATACAGACAAAAAAAACAAACAGTCAAAAAAGCGCATTTTTTTAATTGTGCCAGATTTTGGCATTGTAAAATAATTTCAGAGAAATTTGGAAAATTTTTGGTGATTTTTAGCATAATGACATTACCCGCGAATTGTGCGGATTACACGAACGGATTTCCCGCGCACCTAACGGCATGCGTGATTACCTTTCCCGCAATTCTCAGCCTACAGATCCATGCATGCCTGCGGTGTGCAGGCTAACAGATTGAAATACAACCAGATAATTTTGACCGCAACGTAAAATATTATGGTAACAGCCCGCAGTCCGTTAGGACTGCATAGCTCGGTAGCACGGAACAAATGCGGAGACCGCTATTGCGCAGGCTGTAGGTTTGCGGGGAAAACAGAATGTCCGCAAATAGAGCGGAGGGGCATTGCTATGTTTTTATCGTATAATTAATTAAATGAATTTTAAATATTTAAACAAATTTTATATCTTTGCAAAACTAAATCAACTGCAATGAAAGAACAAGGTAAACTAGTTTTAACAGAAGTAAATTTGATTCATAAAATTCACATAATCAGGGGAGTGCAAGTGATGCTGGACTTTGATTTGGCTGCCATCTATGGATATACAACCAAAAATTTCAATCGACAGGTGAAAAATAACATTGATAGATTTGACGAAGAGATGCGCTTCCAACTCACTGATACAGAATTTGAAAACTTGAGGTGCAATTTTTGCACCTCAAATTGGGGGGGAACAAGGTATCTCCCATACGCGTTTACTGAGGAGGGCATTTATATGCTTATGACGGTATTAAAAGGTGAACTCGCTATTAAACAAAGCAAGAGGCTGATTAAACTTTTCAAACGGATGAAAGACTTTTTCATTCAATTGCAGAACGTGTTACCCCCTTCTGAGATAAGAGTGCTTGCGCTTCAAACCCAAAATAACACAGAAGATATTCGCGAAATAAAGCAACAAATGGTGACTCATGACGAGCTTTCTGTTGTTATTAAGGATTTCACAGATCCTACTATCAAGAAAGATTATCTGTTCTATAACGGTCAGACCGTTGAGGCCGACATCGCCTATTCTGAAATATATTCCTACGCAAAGAAAACAATCCATATCATCGACAACTACATCAGTTTGAAGACATTGGTCTTGCTTAAATCGGTGCCAGCAAGTGTGAAGATCACCATTTTCAGCGACAACGTAAACCATGGACTGCATCAGACTGAGTTGGCTGATTTTCAAAGCGAATATCCGAATGTTGACGTTGAAGTGAAATCATCGGGCGGCATCTATCACGACCGTTACATCTTCATTGACCACGCCACACCGAATGAGATGATTTTCCATTGCGGAGGCTCCTCCAAGGATGGTGGCAAACGGTTGTCCTCAATCAGCAGGGTGGAGGACACGGCACTATATCAAAACATTGTCGGCAGTTTGAAGGGGAATCCTGTGTCGCAGTTGTGAACTGCGGGGCTTCGTAGTAGTGTACCCACGCGTAAATATTAATGAATGACTTAAATTGCTCCGAGTAGGAACAGATGTGCTGGTGGAGAATCGGAATTTTATTCAAAAAACACAATAAATTCCGATTGTGTATGTCCCCCAAAAACATATTTCCATATTCTTTTGTCTGTCGAAGGTGCCCGCGAATTGCGCGGATTACGCGAACGGAATCCCCGCAACCCTGACGGCGTGCGAATTTTCCGAACGCGCATATTGCTTCCTACAGAGCCATGCACACCTACGGCGTGCTGGCTAACATATTTAAACACAACCAAATAATATTGCGCCATCGCCCGCAGCCCTTTAGGGCCGCAAAGCTCGGTAGCCCGGAACAAATGCGGAAACCGCTATTGCGCAGGCTGTAGGCCTGCGGGGAAAACAAAAATCTTTGCGCTACGGTTCCAACCATTCAACAGGAATATCCATTTGGGAAAACGCAAACAATTTCTTGCCCAAATCTTTCAAGGAGGCACCAATGTGGTAAACGGAATCGTCGATG
>JAGCRI010000003.1 GCA_017964755.1 Bacteroidales bacterium
CGGTGATAGTTATTTGAAAGGGTAAAAATCTCAAGCCGATGTAGCTCAGTTGGTAGAGCAGCTGATTTGTAATCAGCCGGTCGGCGGTTCGAGTCCGTCCATCGGCTCTCCCATTAAGGAGGGAGGGTACCAGAGCGGTCAAATGGGGCAGACTGTAAATCTGTTGGCTAAGCCTTCGGAGGTTCGAATCCTCCCCCTCCCACGCTATTCTTCTTCTTCATTGCGGAAGTAGCTCATTTGGCAGAGCGGCAGCCTTCCAAGCTGCAGGTAGCGGGTTCGAGACCCGTCTTCCGCTCTTGACCAAACCAAGCGGAAGTAGCTCAGTTGGTAGAGCACGACCTTGCCAAGGTCGGGGTCGCGAGTTCGAGTCTCGTTTTCCGCTCAAAAAAAAAAATCAAGCACCTCAAAAGGGTGCTTTTTTTGTTTGTGTTCACAGTTCCGCCAAATTACTTAGCACAGCAAAATATTGAAATGTACTGACAAAATAGCACTTAATATGCAAAAAATGTCAGTAGCGATAACTTGTAATGAAAACTTTTTATATTTTTGTCAAAAGTTTTCACTATAACTGAAAACTTTTTATGAAGTACGAAAAAGTTTTCACTAATAATATAAATCAATTGATACAATGATAGTTCGGGAACATTATTTGGAAAAAATACGCCCTTTTTATGATAGCGACCTCATTAAAATCATTACGGGGGTGCGACGTTGCGGCAAATCGGTAATCAAAGACCAAATTGAAGAGGAACTACGCAAAATGGGCAAGCCAACCCTATCGCTTGATTTTGAACGTCTTTCGGTAAGCTCACAAATCAGCAATGCTGACGAGTTGGTATCATACGTCACCGCCCGTTTGGGACAGGAAAAAACCTATGTGTTTTTAGATGAGGTGCAACTTATTGACGGTTGGAACATTGCCTGCCGCTCATTGCGACTTGAAAACCTGTCGTTGTTCGTCACGGGAAGCAATTCCAAACTTCTTTCAAAAGAATTCACCAAGTCGTTTTCGGGAAGGTATGTCAGTTTCAATATCCGCCCGTTTGTATATAAGGAAATCTGTGAATACGCCCAACAGACGGGCAACTCCCGCCCGGTTACGGACTACCTCATTTATGGTGGATTTCCAAAGACTCTTGAGTTCACCGACAAAAATGCCATATTGACCTACCTTAACGAATTGGACAGACAAATCGTGCGCAACGACCTTATGAACCGATACCGTATCCGCAAGGAGGTTCTGTTTGAGAAACTTGTCAATTTCATACTGCGATCCAATAGCCGGATTTTCAGTGCTAATTCCGTAATGAAATTTCTCAAGGGGCAGGGGCATACGGCGTCCATTAACACCATTATGAAATACCTGCAATATTTGGATGAGGCATACATTATCCGTTCCATACCCCAATATGAAACCAAAGCGAAACGTGAACTAAGTTTCTTTTCCAAAATTTACGCCGAGGATGTCGCATTCAACAGCATACGCCAGCCCGAACACCGCTACGACCTCACACATAATCTTGAAAATATAGTGTATAATGAACTGGTCTATATGGGATACGAACTTTCCGTATTCCAAATGGGAACGCAGGAGATTGATTTTTATGCCACTAAAAACGGGAAAAGTTATCTTGTGCAGGTCGCTTATTCCATTGCCGATGAAGAGACCTACAACCGAGAGTTTGCACTATTCAACAAATTAGACCAAACCCACAGGAAAATCATCATCACCACCGACGAGGTTGACTATTCCACAAGCACGGTAAGGCATATTGCCTTGAAAGATTTTTTACAAATGGAAGATTTTGATTCGTTATAAAAACTTCCTTATCCTAAAAAACATTGCCGAAAAAGATTATGGTAATTATCAAACTTGTCTCTACATCACCATTTGAAACAATCCCACGACTACGATATAGCGTACCCCTTTGCCGATAAACATCAGGATAGTGGTGGGCAGCGGTCTGGTGTGCATTAGCCCCATGGATATTGCGATAGGATCCCCTATGATGGGCAACCACGTCAGCAAGGCAGCCAAAGAGCCGTATTTTTCTACCTTTACGTGCGCTTTAGATAGCGTTTCCTCTTTTATTTTCAAATATTTCTCTATCCACGACCACTTGCAAAGCCAGCCCAACAAGTAACATGTCATTCCGCCAATCGTATTGCCAAGTGTGGCTACAAGCACAATAATCCATGGGGAATAGTCTAACAACAACGCCGCAGTCACCAAGGCTTCGGAAGAGAACGGAATCACCGTAGCCGAAAGCAAACAGCCGAGAAAAAGTCCGAATAATCCAAGATTTTGGAGCATCTGATATTTTTTTGCAAAAATACACAAAGCAATTAACTTTAATTATTTCCATAATTATAGCATTTTTAATCTTGAATATTGCCATAATCGGGTATTGTAACACGTAAATTTTCGATTTGGTCATGTAAATATATTTAAAATTCCTACGTGTCATTTTTTTTCGTATTATTGCTAAAAATTTTGTCAATTAAAAAACATTGGGATATGGTGAAAAAAATTACATTTTTATTTCTTTCTATTCTGTTAATAGTCAGTAATATATCTTTTGCCCAAACAGAAAACGCATATACAAGTTTTACAGCTGAACAATTGAAAAACAACAAGGATTATTCAAAAAATTATAATCCTGTAACCTGCAAGCCTAAGATTTTGTACAACTGTATGCTTGATATGGTGAACTTGGCGCGACAGGAGCTGAATTTTACAATGCCATTAGTAAAGGACCGGGAACTTGACAGTATGGCAATATTGCAGGGTGAATTTCAGGCAAAGAAAATGATTAAGACGTCCGACAACGTCTATCCGAACCAGAACTTGGCGGGCCGTTTCAAAACCCGCGGCTACAGCCCGTGCGGTGAGGAGCTGCTATCCAAAGCCAAGACCTTCCAAGGCATTGACGAATATTCTTATTACGATGTCTGCCTTGAACTTCTGAAACCTATACTAAAGAACGCAAAGCAGGCAAAGATACTGCTTGACCCGAAATATACCTATTTCGGCTTCGGATGGGGAATTGACAAGGATATGAAAAATATCTATGTATCAATTGTGCTTGGAAACGACCGCGTGAAAAACAGCGGCAAACCGGCAAACACAAAAAATATCCCATATACCAAAAAGCAGAACGGGCTGTCCGGCTTCGATGAAAAACTATGCGCAAAATGCTATGAGGACAAAGAACTTGAAGTCCTGTCTGACTATGTGAAAGTGGAAGGCGATGCCGTATATTTCGTCTGCGATGACTACAAGGCACTGCGCAAACTGATAGGCAAAGAGGGAGACGCTCTTGCCCTTGATTTCGTTCAACACAGCCAGTTCAAATGCGACGGCGGCAACATCACAGACAACTCGCTCGTAAACAGAGGTTTTATGACTCACGCATTCACCTACCTCGACCTGCTCGACAACAACGAAATCACCGACAAAAAATCGACTAAAATGCGCGTTCACATTGAAGACGTGCCGCAGGAGGTGGAAGAACCTTTCGAAATTAACCTTCTGATAGTCAAAGGGACAAACGTGTGCCGCACTATCCTGAAGAAAAATATCGAAGCGAAAAACTCGGCCTACAAAGAAAAAATCAATTTCATGAAAGATGTTACCACTATTGCCACAACCGGAGATTTTGTCCCCGCCGCTGAAGACGGCAAAGTGGAGATTAAAATACCGTTTGAGCCGGGTAAGACAACCTACACATACGCCGACATTGAGCCGTACCTCAAGAAAGTGAACAGACCTTATTATGAAATCAACAGAATAGAAGTTATAGCACATAACTCTCTCAACTACTCAAAAGACAACAAGCAGTTCCAGCAGCAGAAAATGCGCGCCGAGAGCATTGAAAAGGCTTTCAAAGGCCATTATCCCGACAAACAGCTCACAGTCATCATAAAATACGACAACAGCTGGGAAGAATTCAAGAAAGATGTGGTTTACAGCGAGGAATATTACGACCTGACACTCGGAACAGAGGAAGATGCTTACCAGCAGCTCATTGCAAATAAAGGTAAAATAGCGAAGGAACTTGAAGAGAAATACTTGAAGAAACACCGCTTCGCACATATCATTCTGTATGTTACCTACCCTGTTGACAATAAACATGAGGAAGACCTCGTCATCTTCAAATTCAACAGCATTGTGGGCAAAAAGAAAAGCCCGAATATTCCTCTCGCAATGGCTATCCAAAAATATATGATGAAACAGGTGGAGGAAGGTGTCTATTCTTCTAAAGTGGTTAATAATGTAAAAATACCGCAAAAACCTGAATTTCAAGTACTTTTAAACAACCAACTCTATATGAAGTGCATACTTGACAAACAGATAACGAAAGATATGGCCGAGGCGATGGACGCTGTTTACAAGATGAACACACAGAATCCGTACATATCATTCAACCAGATGAACTGCGAGATTCAAAATCTTGCGCTGAAGAATGTTACAGACGTGAGTGCGAAACAGGGGGCTATAGACAGGCTCTACGCAAATCCGAAACTTCCGCGTGAAGAGCTCAACAACCTCAACCTTGAATTTCAGATAAAGGTGCTTGAATTTCTGAACACGCAGCCCGCTTCAATGGAAGTCGCCACCTTGAAATCCCAGACTTACGAAAAAATCAAACAGGTGCGTAACCCGAAACTTACAACTTGGAGAAACGCATACAAACTTGCGGCAATATTTGTTGGCAACGGCGACTATGCTTACGCACTTTCACTTATGAACCCATTCTTGGATGAGAAAGACCTTTCTGACGATTTCATTTTCTCATACGTCAGTATTGGCGGATACAAGGAAGATGTTTATCTGAGTGATAACTATGCGAAGATGGTGAAACTTGCCGCCGAGCGCGACAGGGCACGCCTTTGCCGCATGACTGAGAAGATGTCTATATGCATCCTCGAAAACGAAAAAGTGAAGAAGACTCTTTGCGAACAGTGTAAATAGTTGTGAACTACAAACTTACCTCACCATATTTACCCGCCGGAGACCAGCCCGAAGCAATCAGGCAGCTGGTAGCCGGACTTAACCGTGGCGACCAGGCTCAGACACTGCTCGGCGTTACAGGTTCGGGGAAGACTTTCACAATAGCCAATGTGCTGAATGAGGTTAACCGCCCCGCCTTGGTGCTGAGCCACAACAAAACCCTCGCGGCGCAACTCTACAACGAGTTCAAACAGTTTTTCCCTGAAAATGCTGTCGAATATTTTGTATCATATTACGATTATTACCAGCCGGAAGCCTATATTCCCTCTACAAACACATATATTGAAAAAGATCTGGCAATAAATGATGAGATTGAACGGCTTCGGCTTCACACAACCTCGTCCCTTCTGTCAGGCCGTCGCGACCTTATTGTAGTTGCTTCAGTGTCATGTATTTACGGAATCGGAAATCCTGAAGACTTTGCAAAAAATGTCATTCCTATAAAAAAAGGAATGATAATTGACAGGAATCAGCTTCTGCACGCCTTGGTGAGCGCGCTCTATTCGAGGACTGAACTTCAACTTGCTCCGGCTCAATTCCGTGTCAAAGGCGACACCGTTGACGTCTTTCCGCCATACAACGATAACGCTTTCCGTATAGTATTCTGGGATAATGAAATAGAAGATATTTTTGAAATCGAGCCTGTATCAGGAAGCAAAATCAATGAGCAGGAGCAGCTGACAATTTATCCGGCAAGCATTTTTGTAACATCGCAGGATTCGATGAACAATGCCATTGAAAATATCCTCCTCGACCTCGGCGAACAGGTAAAATATTTCAAGTCGATAGACAAACATTTGGAAGCCAAACGGTTGGAAGACCGCGTAACATACGATGTGGAGATGATGAAGGAGTTGGGCTACTGTTCCGGAATTGAAAATTATTCGCGCTATTTTGACCACAGAAAACCCGGTGAAAGGCCGTTCTGCATTCTCGACTTTTTCCCTGACGATTTCGTGTTGGTAATAGACGAAAGCCACGTCACCGTGCCGCAGATTGGCGCGATGTACGGCGGCGACCGTTCCCGCAAACAGAACCTTGTTGACTACGGGTTCCGCCTGCCCGCGGCACTTGACAACCGCCCGCTGCGGATGAATGAGTTTGAGGCTTTGATAGGACAGACAATTTTTGTGAGTGCGACCCCCGCCGAATTTGAACTCCAAAAGTCAGCGGGTGTCATTGTGGAACAGGTGGTGCGCCCGACCGGCCTCCTTGACCCTGTGATTGAAGTGCGCCCAGCCGACAACCAAGTTGACGACCTCCTCGAAGAGATTGAACTCACTGTGAGCAAGCACGAGAGGGTTCTTGTTACCACGCTCACAAGACGGATGGCAGAGGAGTTGGCGACCTATCTTATAAATTTAGGGGTAAGAACGCATTACATTCACGCCGATGTTGAGACGCTCGACCGTGTTGAGATATTGCAGGATCTGCGTGCCGGCGCTGTGGATGTGTTAGTGGGGGTGAATCTGCTGCGCGAGGGACTTGACCTGCCAGAGGTGTCGCTTGTGGCTATTATGGATGCCGACAAGGAAGGGTTTCTGCGCAACGAGCGGTCGCTGACACAGACTGCGGGGCGCGCCGCCCGACACATCAACGGCAAGGTTATTTTCTACGCCAACAAAATAACAAAATCCATGCAGGCAACTATGGACGAGACGGCGCGCCGCCGCGAGAAACAACTCAAATTCAACAAAGAGCATAATATAACCCCAAAAGGCATTGTGAAGAATGATGACGGAGGACTGCTGGCGAATACGGAGCGCAAACGGAAAATAGAATATGACTTCACGCCGATACAAAGCCCCGAGGCCGCCGAAAACGACATTCCAAAAATGCTCAACAAGGAAGAACTCTCTGTCCGTGAGAAAAAGCTGATGAAAGAACTCGAAGCCGCCGTCAAAGATATGGACTTTATGCTCGCCGCAAAAATCAGGGATAACATTAACAGTGTGAAAGAACTCCTGAAACAATATGACAAATAATTCCGCCAATAATTGAAAATACTATATCACAATATGCTGTCAGACAACGATTTCCAGAATGAATACCATTTCAACAATAACAGAAATATAAGGCTTCCACTTTATTTGACTTTGGCATTTATAGTTGGGGCGCTCATGACGTTTTATCTGCTATCGCCACGTCACACAATACTCAAACCGAGTTCGAACAACAAATTTGAAACAGTTTTGGATTATTTGGAGGCCGTTTATGTAGATACTATCAACAGGGAACAACTTACTGAAGAGGCAATAAATGCCATGCTACAATATCTTGATCCTCATTCTGTTTACGTTAATGCGCAAGAAAACAAGCTGATGATGGAATCCCTTGACGGTGAGTTTGAGGGAGTTGGGATACAATATTCTGTGATGAACGACACGGTGATGGTCATTGCCACAATCAGCGGCGGTCCTTCGGAGAAAGTGGGTGTGCGCGCAGGCGACCGCATTGTGACAGTCAACGATTCGAATATCGCCGGAGTGGGCATTGGCAACAATGATGTTGTGCGGCTTCTGCGCGGTCCGAAAGGCACAAAAGTGAATGTCGGCATACGGCGGCAGGGCTTCGCCGAACTCTACTCCTACACAATTACCCGCGCCGAAATCCCTACCTATACCGTTGATGTCGATTATATGATTGACAGCAAGACAGGGTATGTTAAGATTAACCAGTTCGGAAAAACTACTGGGGACGAATTCGAGGCTGCTCTCAAAAGACTGAATGCCAAAGGTATGCAGAAACTGATTCTGGATTTGCGCGGCAATTCGGGCGGCTATCTCGAAACCTGCATACGCGTATGTGACGAACTCCTGAAGAAAAACGAACTGATAGTTTACACCGAAGGACGCAACGTGAAAACGGATAAAATTTACGCCACACGCTACGGTCATTTCGAGCAGGGCGACCTGGTGGTTCTGATTGACGATTTCAGTGCTTCGGCTAGCGAAATTGTAGCTGGCTGCGTTCAAGACAACGACCGCGGAACAATCGTGGGGCGCCGCTCATTCGGGAAAGGTCTGGTGCAGCGTCAGGTTGATTTCGACGATAACTCATCGGTGCGACTGACTATAGCACGATACCACACGCCGAGCGGCCGCTGTATCCAAAAGACATACGTTAATGGTGCAGTTGCATATAACGAGGAACTTTTCGACCGCTACCTCAATGGGGAGATGGAACATCAAGACAGCATTAAATTTGACGAGAACCTGAAATACAAGACGAAAAACGGCCGCACTGTTTACGGCGGAGGAGGCATCATGCCTGACATCTTCGTCCCCCTCGACAGGGATTCCTCAATGAATGATTTCTACCTCATCGTCAACTCAGGGAAAATGTATAATTTTGCCTTCGACTACACCACGGAAAACTCCGCAAAACTGAAAAAACGCTTCCCAAATGCAGAATCTTTCGTCAAAAACATGACCGTTGACGAGTCTCTCTTCAAATCTTTTATGGACTATTATAATAAGGTAAGTGATAAAAAATGTGAAAAAACAGTTACAAAAGCTTCGGAGAAAGAACTCAAAGTATGGCTTAAAGCATTTATAGGCAGAAACTTATATCAAGATGCCGCATTTTATCCCGTCATCAATTCCACAGACAAAGTCATTGAAGCGGCGATGAAAGTGAAGAAATGATTCGTTTTTATAAGCCACAAACAGCCAACTATGTAAATTTACCGCAACAACTTTTCAGCATCGCAAGGTCGGGAAGGTGACAAGAAATGAGAAAAATGGAAGTACATCAACGAGTTTATAAATAAATCCTTACAATTATGAAAAAGTTATTGATTTCTTGTGTTTTGTCTTGCTTATCGTTTTGTTTTTATGCGCAGGGACAGCAGCAGCAAATTTTGAAATTGGCAAAAGACTATCGTGATTATATGTTCCGCAACCAGCCTACGAAGGAAGTCATCAAAGAAATTCGTAATATCAATGATGCTTCGCTTGCACCAACCGCGGAGTTTATCGCGCAAACCATCACTACTAAAAACAACATTCTAAGCACTAAGTTCTTGACCCGTCCTGATGACAAGACATTAAAGAACATATACATCATCCGTAAAGTGAGCTTAAATATGGGAGAAGAGAAATCTATTGATAATGAGAAGCTTATAGATAGCTTGTTGCGTACGGAAGTACCTGTATATGAGTTGGTTGATAATTATTATGAAATGGTTTTCATTTCTGTAGGCAATAAAAACCAACCTTTCAATCTTTCCAAAGTGGACTTTAAAATGAGTGAGTACAATTTGAAAGATGACACGGAAAAGGGCATTCTTTTTCTGAATTGTATGAATCTTTGCGGAAAGACCATTTGGGGGTTTATGAACATTGCTAAACCGATGAATACAAAAAAAGCATACGAGTTTATTAAGAAGTTCCCGAAATTCAATGGTCGTCCCTACTATTATTATAGGGATTTGTGTTTTGATGATTTTGAGATGGTTATCATAAAGTCAAATGGCATACAGAGTTATAAAGGATACTACTTGGACAAGTATTACGAAACGCTATTGTATCATTGGATATGTCTGGAAAAAGAGGACGGTTCAGAAAAGAAGATTTACGACCTGTTATTGGGTTCTATTCTGAAAGAAAGGTCTTTATATTCCTATACCCAATACAAGGAAACACTGGAGAAAATTTTCCAGGAGGTGGAGAAATAAAAAAATTGCATGCTCCCATTGCTCATGCCTGTATGGGCTTCAAATGAAATGGGGCATCAGTGAAAAATCCATTCGTTACAAATTTTGCAATAAATTGGGAATCAAGGTTGTAACGCTGAAATCTGTTCTTCGGACAATCCTGTGGCTTTCACAATATCTGAAACTGAAATGCCAAGTGTCAGCAAATTGCGGGCGGTTTGTATAATAGCTTCTTCTCTGCCTATTTCAATTCCTTCTTGCAGACCTTCATTTCGTCCTTCTTCCCGTCCTTTCTTCATACATTTCTCAAAGCCTTCATCCATCCCCAATTTGCGGTGGTATTTCATCGCGTCTTTCACGTCCTCATACTCCAACACGCTCTTCTCATAGTCCTGTTTTTCTATGGCGTTCAATTTTGATATGTTACACTCCTCAAACAGTTCGTGGAATATCCCGTATCTCTTCGGTATGTCCGTCTCCCTCATCTGCCACATATTCTTTATAGTGTAGCACCATTTCTCCTTGTCATCGGCATACTGCACGAACTCCTTTTGCCCTGCAAATTTACTCAAATCTATCAAAAGGAACGACATCTTGTCCAAAAAAATGTTGTTATCGTCGTCTTTCAGCATCACATGCTGTATGAATTTGTCGCTGTTTTTCAGCTCCAGTATCTTGAAATCAGCAAGTACGATTGATATGACTTTAGGGTATCGGTACTCCAAGTC
>JAGCRI010000032.1 GCA_017964755.1 Bacteroidales bacterium
ATTTATAAAAAAAGGAAAACGACACCACAGAAAACAAAGAAGTCGTTCTCGCAAACTTTTAAGGAGGAGTCTTTCATCCAATATACCTTCTCGCAAAAACGACTCTGCAAACATACAAATAAATCGTGAAACTGCAATAAACAATTTGAAAAATCTTGAAAAAGTAATGTTGTGTTGGATGAATATTCGTACACGGGTAGTATGCTACGAAAAGTCAACAACTCACTTTCTTTAATCATTCAAAGTATTATTGGTTTTTTGAATAACGGGACTTATGAAGATTTAACTGGTGTTGCTGTGATTCACCATTCACCAAACAATGATTCACAAGACTAAACGGAATAATTCCATAAAAAAACGGAATTCTCGCATTAAAAAAATATAATTACGAAAAAAAATTCCAAAAAAAGCATTGACTATTTGTTTTTTTTATAATTTTGCAGTTCAATAAAAAATAAAGTATCAACTTAAATTTTTAAATTATGAAAAAACTTTTTACAATTTTAGCAATGTGCTTTGGCGTTTTCGCTTTGAACGCACAAAACGCTACAATCGTCCTCACAGCTGGTGATGTTTTTGGAGACGGTACTGGATACCAAATGTTGTTTGACAAAGATACTTTAGCACTGGACGACAGCGTAACCGTTAGTGCCCTGACTTCAAATTGTGGGTCAGCTTATGACGCTACTGTATGGGACTATACAATCCCTGCAAATGCAACTGGAGCTGATGCTGCAGTCATTGTTAACAATTCAGGTACTCTCCAACTTCCTGAAGGTTGGTATGACTATATTATCTTAAATCCTGGTTGTACGGATTTTGGTCAAATATACATCGCTAGCTCACAATGTGATCCTGCATATAATCGTGTATATTTTGAGTCTGGTAAAACATACACATTCTCATTAGCATTAAGCGGAACTTATGATTGTACTACCATAACAGTTACTGGCGGTGATGACCCAACTCCTGGACCTGGACCTGGCGTTGGCATTTCAGAAACTGACGCACAGACATTCGGTCTCTATCCGAATCCTGCAACAGAAGTTCTTAATGTCAAAGCTAACGATGTCAAAGAAATTGAAATCGTGAATATGCTTGGCCAGACAGTTATCACAACTAATGTACAAACAATCAACGTTGCAAGCCTGACAAACGGCGTATATTTCGTCCGCGTCAACTACAACAACGGCACAGTTTCAACACAAAAATTCGTGAAAGAATAATTTTCTGTTGGAAATATGATAAAAGGGCGGTCGTAAGGCCGCCTTTTTTTGTATCCGCGTATCTCGCGTATCTTCTCATATTTCATCACGTAATAAAATATATTATTTTTGCAGTATTGTTTATAAACCATAATATTCATCATGAAAAAGCTTTTATTGATTTCGTTTTCATTTCTCTTTATTGTTAATCTCGCTAAAAGTCAGAGCGTTACATTAAGTTCTCCGGCAAACGGCTCCATTGTCAGCGGGGTCAGTATTTCAATATACTGGAACGGAATTAACGGAAGCACATACTATGATTACCAGTACGACACTGTTTCCACATTCAATTCGCCGGCTGTTAAAACTGCAAGTAGATCAAGTAGTTACAACTATGTTACCATATCAGATTTATATTATGGCAAAAAATACTATTGGCGTGTTAGGGCACGAAACGCCAACGACACGACTGTTTGGTGTGCACCGTGGACGTTCACCACACCTGCCACTATGTCACTCTCAACTCCAGCAAACTATGCAACAATAAACACTGTTTCACCAACATTATACTACAACACTATCACAGGAAGCAGCTATTATGACTACCAACTTGACACTACACCGGGGTTCAATTCCCCATCGTTAATAACAGGCAACAGATCAAGTAGTTACAATTATGCCTACGTTTATAATTTAAGATGGGGCACAACATATTATTGGCATATGCGTGCACGGGACTCAAAAGACACAACTGCATGGACCCCGACATGGCAATTTACAACATTTTCCCCTACAATGACACTAACAACCCCTGCAAACGGGTCTCTTGTCAATGGGGTTTCAACAACCTTATACTGGAATGATGTCAACGGCTGCACGTACTACGACTCTCAATACGACACCGTGCCGACATTCAACTCGCCTGTCCTTAAATCAGGTAACAGGTCAAGCAGCTATGATTATGTTTCAATTTCAAACCTATATTATGGAAAGACATATTATTGGCACGTGCGCGCTCGGAACTCAAACGACACAACCGCATGGAGTGCTACGTGGACTTTCACTACACAAGGCACTATGTCGCTCTCGTCACCGGCAAACTACGCAACAATAAACAGTGTTTCCCCAACTTTGTATTACAATACCATTACTGGAAGCAGCTACTACGACTATCAGATTGACACAATGACATCATTCAATTCTCCATTATTGATAACAGGTAGCAGGTCAAGCAGTTACAATTATATTAACACTTCCAATTTAAGATACGGCACAACATACTATTGGCATGTGCGTGCACGAGATGGAGTGGACACATCCGCGTGGACTCAGACGTGGCAGTTCACAACATTTTCGCCGGTAATGACACTCTCCAGCCCTGCCAACGGCTCACGTGTCAATGGTGTTACAACAACCTTATATTGGAACACCATCGCAGGAAGCACATACTACGATTATCAGTACGACACCGTGCCGACATTCAACTCGCCTGTCCTTAAATCAGGTAACAGGTCAAGCAGCTATGATTATGCTTCAATTTCAAACCTATATTATGGAAAGACATATTATTGGCACGTGCGCGCTCGGAACTCAAACGACACAACCGCATGGAGTGCTACGTGGACTTTCACTACACAAGGCACTATGTCGCTCTCGTCACCGGCAAACTCCGCAACAATAAACAGTGTTTCCCCAACTTTGTATTACAATACCATTACTGGAAGCAACTACTACGACTATCAGATTGACACTGTCCCGACATTCAACTCACCCGAACTTAAAACCGGGAATAGGTCAAGTAGTTATAATTATATAAACATATCAAATTTAAGATACGGAACCACTTACTATTGGCGGGTACGGGCTCGCGATGGGGTGGACACCTCAGCGTGGACACAGACTTGGCGATTCACAACATTTTTACCTTCGATGACACTCTCAAGCCCTGCTAACGGCTCACATGTCAATGGCGTTACAACAACCTTATATTGGAACACCATCGCAGGAAGCACTTACTACGACTATCAGTACGACACTGTGGCCACTTTCAATTCGCCTGTTCTCAAATCAGGTAACAAAACAAGCAGTTATGATTATGTTTCAATTTCAAATTTATATTATGGGCAAAAATATTACTGGAGGGTGCGCGCAAGAAACTCAAACGACACCACCGCTTGGAGTGCGACATGGACTTTCACCACTCAAGACACAATGTCGCTATCATCACCGGCAAACTATGCAACTATAAACAGTGTATCACCTACTTTATATTATAACACTATCACAGGAAGCAACTACTACGACTATCAAATTGACACTGTCCCGACATTCAACTCACCCGCACTTATAAGTGGAAATAGGTCAAGTAGTTACAATTATATTTATACTTCAAATTTAAGATACGGCACAACATACTATTGGCGTGTACGCGCACGCGACGGTGTTGACACCTCCGCATGGACACAAACTTGGCAATTCAACACCTTTTTACCTGCGATGACACTTTCCAGCCCTGCTAACGGCTCACATGTCAATGGTGTTACAACGACCTTATATTGGAACACTATCGCAGGAAGCACATACTACGACTATCAGTACGACACCGTGGCTACTTTCAATTCTCCTGTTCTTAAATCAGGGAACAAATCAAGCAGTTATGATTATGTTTCAATTTCCAATTTATTTTATGGACAAAAATATTATTGGAGGGCGCGCGCAAGAAACTCAAACGATACAACCGCGTGGAGCGCAACATGGACTTTCACCACTCAAGACACAATGTCACTATCAACACCGGCAAACTACGCAACAATAAACAGCGTATCTCCTACCTTATATTATAACACTATCACAGGAAGCAACTATTATGACTATCAGATTGACACAGTCCCCACATTCAACTCACCCGCACTTATAAGTGGAAACAGGTCAAGTAGTTACAATTATATAAGTATTTCAAATTTAAGATACGGAACAACATACTATTGGCGTATGAGAGCAAGAGATGCCGTTGACACATCAGTGTGGACACAGACATGGCAGTTCACTACTTTTGCACCTGTAATGACACTCTCAAGTCCTGCTAACGGCTCTCATGTCAATGGGGTTACAACAACATTATATTGGAACACAATTGCAGGAAGCACATACTATGATTACCAGTACGACACCGTGGCAACATTCAATTCGCCTGTTCTTAAATCAGGAAACAAAACAAGCAGTTATGATTATGTTTCGATTGTCAACTTATATTATGGGAAGAAATACTACTGGCGTGCTCGCGCCCGCAACTCACTTGACACAACGGCTTGGAGTGCAACATGGACATTCACCACACAAGACACTATGTCGCTATCATCACCTGCCAACGGAGCAATTGTAAATAGCGTCTCACCATATTTATATTGGAACACCATTTACGGCAGCAACTACTACGATTATCAAGTTGACACGACTCCTAACTTCAACTCACCAATACTCATAAACGGCAGCAGGTCAAGCAGCTATGATTACGTCAACGTTTCAGGACTTCTCTATGGCACAACATATTATTGGCGCGTTCGTGCCCGCGATGCTGTGGACACATCAGATTGGACAGCAATATGGGTTTTCAACACGACTTACTATCTGACGACACCGCCAACTTTAATCTCACCGCCAGACCAATCGACACAAATTCCGCTAAACGGACAGAATTTCGTATGGTCTTCCGTCCCTGATATTGTCGGCTATGAACTCCAATACTCTACAAACAACAGCTTCGCCGGAGCGACATCCTTAACAACACCTAACACATCAACAGTAATCAACGGATTCGCCTCCAACACAACATACTACTGGCGTGTCAGGGCATACGACTTTAACGGATATTCGGCGTGGACACCTGCATGGAGCTTCACAACCGAAAACATGAGCATTTACCACACAATCACTGTAACAAGTTGCGACTCATGCTTCTGGAACGGCAAAACATATTATCAAACAGGCATATATAACGACACTTTAACTTCAATACAAGGTTATGACAGCATTGTCTCGATGGATCTGACCATCAACCATACCATTTACAAAGACATATACGCAACTGACTGCGACTCGTTCCGATGGAATACATTAACATATTATTCTTCAGGTAATTACACACAAGGATTCTATGCACAAAACAGTTGCGACAGTTTGGTGACATTGCATTTGACAATAACCAATTCTGACAGCACATCATTTTACAAAACTGACTGCGACAGTTGTGTCTGGAACGGAATAACGTACAAATCCTCAGGAACATACACACAGAAATTCAGCAACGCCTCAGGCTGCGACAGCGTAGCCATCATGTTCCTGACAATCAACAACGCATACACAATATCCAAAACATTGGCAATCTGCGAAACCGCCCTGCCCTACTACTCAGCCGAATATGACACAACTTTCGGGGTCGGGACACCGGCATTGTCAACGCACCAATTCAAGCACACCGCCTCAACAGGCTGCGATAGCATTGTAACACTGACACTTACTGTCAACAAAGATGTAACATACGAATTTTTCGCAAATAACTGCGACTCATTCCCGTGGAACGACTCAATCTACTATCAAAGCGGCAGCTACATCCAGCACTTTGTTTCAGCCACCGGATGCGACAGTGCAGTTACACTACACCTTACAATATCAAAATCAAAGACTCATTCATTTTCTGCAACTGATTGTGACAGCCTCGTATGGAATAACATAACTTATCACCAGTCAGGTGTATATACGCAGCATTTCACCACCGCTGAGAACTGCGACAGTGCAGTAACCGTAACTTTAACACTGAACCATACACAAACGACAACAAAGACATTGCAACTTTGCGAAAGCGACCTTCCATACTACTCAGCCGAATTTGACACGACATTCGGCATCGGGACACCGGCCTCGTCAACATACAAATTCTACCACACCGCCTCAACAGGTTGCGACAGCATTGTAACTCTGATACTTACAATATCTGCGGTCTCATCAGAAATCACCTACGGGACCGACAACAGCATTTTGGTATGCACAACACCGAGCGCGTCATATCAGTGGCTCGACTGTGCAAACGGCTATCAGGCAATTGAAGGCGCCACCGCCGATACTCTGAAGCCGGCTACTTCAGGCTCATACGCAGTCGTGACAGGCATAGGCTCGTGCATCGATACCAGCGACTGTCTCGAAGTTGTTGTGAAACCTGATTTCGTTAACGAATTAAACGACTACGATATAATCTGCTATCCTAACCCAACTAATGGTTTTGTAATCTTGGAAGGGCTGACAGAAAGAATGATAATAAAAGTTTGCGACATTGTCGGACGGGTTATCCAAAGTTCGCCCGCAAAAACAGAGAAAATGGAGATTGATCTGTCGGCATACGAAGACGGAGTTTACATATTTATTATATTTAATGGGGAAGATAAAATTGTGAAAAGGATTATCAAAAACTAAAACACGAAACCGAGCAAGACTATTTCACAAAAAATATTATCTTTGCGCTTGAAAATTTGTAGAATAGCCAACAAATGAAGATAAAAAAGACAGCATTCCTGCAATCTGTAACCGACTGGCGGCAATGTCCGAAAAGTCAGCTGCCGGAATACGCGTTTATCGGCCGTTCCAATGTCGGGAAATCTTCACTGATAAATATGCTTGTGCAAAACTCCACTTTGGCAAAGACATCGTCAAAACCCGGCAAAACACAGACCATCAACCACTTTATCGTGAACGATGAATGGTATTTGGTTGACCTTCCAGGCTACGGTTTCGCGCACACATCGAAAGAAACCCGCGCAAAATGGGCAGCAATGATTGACGAATATCTGCAACGCCGCACCAATCTTGTAAATCTGTTCGTCCTCATCGACTCGAGGCTCGAACCCCAAAACATAGATGTGGAATTTATCAATAAGCTCGGAGAGTTCGGTATTCCTTTTTCAATAACATTCACCAAGGCAGACAAAATATCGGGGACAAAACTGAACACAAATGTCAACCAATTTCTTGACAAACTGACAGAAACATGGGAAGAGCTGCCGCCGCATTTTATCACTTCGTCAGTCACAGGTAAAGGCCGCGAAGAAATATTAGATTTCATTGAATCAATAAATAATAACAATCTGTAAAATTCAATATCATGAAAAAAATTCTTTTTATAATCGCACTGGCATTTTGTTTTTCAGCCATTTACGCACAAAAGGACAGCAAAAACGAAGGCACACCACTCCGCGAGACTTTCTGGTTTCTGAAAGCCATTGACGGACAGAATATTGCAGCAACAAACGGCAACGAAGCATATATCGTTTTCGACCCAAGCAACACCTACTACGGAAATCTCGGCTGCAACTCGTTTTTCGGCAAATATTCGGCTTCATCAAAAAAGATAAAACTGAGATACACTGGAGCGACAAAGAAACTTTGTCCTGACATGAGCACGGAAGAGATTTTTCTCAAAGCCCAGAAAGCGCCTATCACACACTACACAATAAACGGGAATACACTCACTTTATACGTACAAGGCAAAGAATACATGAGATTTGAAGCCGGTGCAAATCCTAACAAAGGCGACAAGGCGAACATCAATTCAATTGAGACCGAAGAGAATGACTTCAACGACAAGGGCGAACGTGAAACACAGCGCGAAGACAGCGGAGAAAACCTCGGAGAATAAGCAATGACACCTGAAGAGACAATAAGGCAGGCCCTTGCGGAAGATATAGGTGCCGGTGACTTTTCATCTTTATCTTGCATTGATGAAAACATAAAAGGCACAATGCAGCTTTTGGCAAAAGCTGACGGCATAATTGCAGGCATAGAAGTTGCAAAAAAAGTACTTGAAACCGTTGACCCGCAAATCGAAATGCGGGCATACATGAAAGACGGCGACAGCATACATAGAGGCGACATCGTCTTTGAAATCAGCGGCTCTGTGCGCAGTATGCTCACCGCGGAACGCACCGTGCTCAACTTCATGCAGCGAATGAGCGGCATAGCGACAACGACAAAAGAGTATGTCAAGTTAGTTGAAGGCACACGCACCCGCTTGCTCGACACGCGCAAAACGACACCGAACATGCGCTATTTTGAAAAACTTGCCGTTAAAATCGGAGGCGGCACCAACCACCGCTTCGGACTTTATGACATGATAATGCTGAAAGACAATCATATTGATTTTGCCGGAGGCATCGAAAAAGCCATAGATAAAACACGGAAATACTTAGCTGACAACAATTTGCCATTAAAGATAGAAATAGAAACACGTAATATTGACGAAGTCAGGCGCGTTGTGGCACACGGCGGCGTTGACCGCATAATGCTCGACAACTTTGCTCCGGAGCAAATCACTGAAGCATTGAAAGTTATCGGCAGCAAGTACGAGACCGAAGCCTCTGGCGGAATCACAAAAGAGACACTGCACCTTTACGCCGAAACCGGAGTCGATTTCATCTCTGTCGGTGCACTGACACACCAAATCAAAAGTTTGGACCTTAGCCTGAAATACGTTAACGACTAACGGAGCCTGTCCGCCGAACGCACAAGCTCCACATCCTTCCTAAACAAGCGGTTCGCAAGAATCAGCAAACAGATGTAACTATATGGGAATAAAGTGTTTTTAGTTTATTGCTTTATCACTTTAATTGTTTTGGTCTCCCTACCTTCAATAACAAACCTGAAATAGTACAAACCTGATGCATACGAACTCATATCGACAATAATGCTCTCATTGTCAATATATTGTACACTCATCAATTTTCCGATAGCATCATATACAACAAG
>JAGCRI010000033.1 GCA_017964755.1 Bacteroidales bacterium
CAGGCATTATATAGGGATATGTTTTGTATCTTTGCAGCACTGTTTTCCTACAAAAATACCCCGTGTGATTAGCCGAAAAAATTTTTTGAGAAAAATTCAAAAAAGGGGTTGACAAGATATAAATATTTGTGTATAATAAAATTGTCCCAAGGGAACAGGCAAGGAAAAGCCCTAAAAAACCCATCGTAGTTAGCCGTGCTGGGCCACGCAATGAAGCGGAAGCTCGCAACCCGAAGAACGGGAAGGCGCAAGGTGCCGACATAAGACGAGGCGATGTAAAAGAGCGGCGACATTCCGATAGCGGGAAGCACGAGGAAGCGTTATCGGTGAAGCAGCTAAAGACTTCCCACAATAATTCAAAAGGGGTTATGCAACATGAAGCGCGAAGAAAGATTTGAACTGGTGTATATCAACGCCAAAGGAGAGAGAAAAGTCTGCTACCCCCGTTCCAAGGAAAAGCGGGACGAAAACCTGCGGATTTGCAAGGAGAACAACATCAAGGTTGTTTCCTGCAAGAAACTGTACCCATTCAACACCAACCGCAATCAGCATAACTTCATGCTGATTTACAACATCTGCCGAAACACAATGTCCGACATGCAGCTCGGCGACATCCCGTGGGACAGCGAGGAATACGAAAGGCTCTACGCCCGTTCTGAAAAGGCTGGTGAGTTCTTCTGCAAGGAGCTGCCTATCGCATGGGTGCCGTGGGAGGAATACTGTGAAATGCGTGAAATGGCCGTTGCTGCGGAGTGCCACCGCGACGCAGCCTGCGCACGCGCAAGGGCTATCCGATAAAGGAGGAATGAATCATGTACACATATCGCTATCTGTGCACACACCGGCCGCCCGGCATCGGTGCAATACCGAATGGCGCAGTCAACGTAGAATTCTTTGACGCCTACATCGGAGATGCTGGCGGCCACGGAAGGTACGTTTTCGGCGCGGCGGAATATGACCGCGAACTCACCCTAAAGGAAATGTGCGACTACGAGCTGGAATATGATTCGGAAGGGGAAGTGTAATGGATAAACAGGAAAAGGTAATCGAGGGGCTTGAACACTGTTTGCAATATAACATGACGGGAAAAGAGTGTATCAGATGTCCGTATAGTGATGAGTGCGGAACAGATGGCGAACCGATGATGCGTGATGCCCTCGCGCTGCTGAAAGAACAGCGCGACAAAATCAAGGCGCTTCGGCAGCTTGTCGATTGGGCCGAAGAATGCGGCTTTGGGCTTGATAATATTCCGTGGTACGAATACGTCACCGAAGAGGAATTGGATAGTGTAGATGGATATGTTGAACAGATGATTTACATTGCAAGAAAGGCGGTGAGCGGCAATGCCTGACAGAGAGATTGTTAGCAAGGGGATGGAGTGCATACGCGATTGGGCACAGTTGAAAGCAAAGCAAGTGATACTTCAAAGGCTTGGAAGCGATGTTCTGGTAGGCTATGAGTGTTGGAACTGCGGGAAGCATATAAATCAGAACGACAAGTATTGCAAGCATTGTAGAAGGAAGGTGAAGTGGGAATGAGCATACAAGTTAATGATTTTCAATGGGAACCGGGAAAGAACGACGCTGAATATATAAAGTTGCTTGAATCATCAAGGGACGAGTGGCAAAAGATAGCACAAAAAGCTATTGCAAAGCTGAAAGCATTGTCAAAAGCGCAGGAGCCGGTGGAACCTGTAGTGGATATAGACACATGGAAGTGTGGGAACTGCGGACACACGTTGGAGCATCAGGAGTTGCTTGGCGACAACGTTCTGTTTCACGAGCAGTATAACTATTGCCCGGAGTGCGGAAGGGCGGTGAAGTGGGAATGATAGTCGAGTTGACAAACCATAATATTGAGATGTCTGCACAATACGAAGTTGAACGAATAGACGAAAGTCGGTACGGAGGTATGCTATATTTCCGGTTTTACTACGGGAAGAACAAATGGTCAAGAGAATACAAAGAACCGACATACACATACAGAATTATTACGGAAGGGCGGTGAAGTGGGAATGACTGAACATGCAACGGCAAAAACCATGATTGAAGTATTGGAATATTCATATAGGTATTCCAACGTAGAAGAAGGGAATACGCTTATACCGCAAGCATTGGTGTTAGATTTACTCGCGTATCTGAAAGCGCAGGAGCCGAGGGTTGTGGCAATTTCCGAACTCACATCTGGCGAACCGATGCTTGTATGGCTGGAAGATATAGACAATGAAGAAACCGTTGCTGGAATGATATTTGAGTACGTGCCGGGAAGGTTCGGATTCAAGCTGACCGATATTGGCAGCATGGATAGGATATATCCGCGCATAGAGGATTATTTGACACGCTGGCGCTGCTGGACATCCCGCCCCGACGAGAAAAGGAGGGCTGAAACACCGTGGGAATAACAGCAACGTGCTATAGGTGTGGAAGACTTATAGATAATGATGAAGAACCTTTGTATGCATTACAGGCGATTTCATGGCGTTCTCAATCAAATGGTGTTGGAGTTGGAACGCCAACTGGTGATGCATGGTTATGTCAACGATGTGCCGATGGAGTTGAAGATTATTTGGATGAGTATTGGAGAAAAAGGATAAAGGGGTTTGAAGCAAAATGAAGGAGGCGACACCGTGGAACTGAAACCATGTCCTTTTTGCAACGGAGAAGCATTTTTACGAAAGCTGTATACAAATTATATCATTGATGCAAAGCATGATGAAAACTGCCCAATGGCATGTCGCCCATTACCACATGACACGCATTGGGTAGTACGCGAAGCGGCTTGCGCCGCTTGGAACAGGAGGGCGAACGATGGATGTACAGATGTTACTTGATTATATTGGCAGTCTTGACAGTGAGACAGACGAGCAGATAATCGAAAGGTTTGAACAAGCAAAAGCCGATAGTGCTGATTCATGGATACTTGACGGCGATTGTTGGAGGGCGAACGATGGATGACTCTTTAATTTCAAGGGCGGTGGCGATAGCCGAAGTAGAAGAATATCTACAAGGACTTGATTCGTGCATTAGCGAACCTGACATTAAATTGGATGGATATAAAAATGGATTACAGGTTGCTATAAACGAGTTGAAGGGCTTACCAGCCGTGGACGCTGTGCCGGTGGTCAGATGCAAGGATTGCAAACATTGGCATGAAGATATTGATGCTACTACTAAGTGGTTGATGTGCCACGAGATTGTGACAGACCGTAATTGGTTCTGCGCGGACGGCGAACGGAGGGATGAAGAATGAAAACTACAATAAAAATTACGTTAACGGCGGTTGGAATCGCAATGTATGTTGTTTTGAGCATGAGCGCAAAGATTCCCGTTATTGCACACATCAGCCTTGATTTGGGGTATATCGTGCTTGCGGTATATTGCTATCACATGGGCGCGGTTTCTGGAATGATTGTAGGCGGCGCTGGCTGTGTGTTGGTTTCGATGTTGACCACGGGATGGTTCCCGCCCGGATGGTTCGTTGGGAATCTGCTGGTCGGTCTGATGTGTGGATTGCTATATCATAGGCGCGGTGGCGTTGTGGAAACGATAGTAAATGTCAGCATTACCGTTGCGGCTGTAACAATAGGAATTTTTGGGATGAAAACGATTATTGAATGTGCTATGTATGGAATACCTTATGCTGTTAAATTACCGAAGAATGGCGTTGCTTGCGTCATGGATACAGCGGTGATGAGCGCAGGCTTATTGTTTGCGCAGCACGGGCCTATTGTGAAGCTGTGGGCGCGGTACAGGATGGGGGCGAGAACGTGAAGTTAGTTAATGCCGATGATATGTTCGAGTATATGAAATCCGAAGATGGCGCAATTCAACTTGGACATTCATCCGTTAGGTTTCTTGATGTAAAGCGTGTTATTGAATCTGTACCTACTGTCGAAGCCATCCCGGTGGAGTGGCTGCGCCACATTGCAGACGATGACCTTATCACGCCGCCCTATCGTTTCTACGCGCAAGCATTTATAAACATGTGGGCACAAGAGAAGGAGGCAGTAAAATGGTGAAGAAATTCGGAGACTGGAAAAACCAGCCTGCCACGCAAAAGCAGCTTGAATACATAGCAGACATGCAGGAATTCTCTGCCTTCCCACTGCCGAAGTTTACCGGCACAACCAAAGGGGAAGCCGCAGCATATATCGACAAGCACGCGAAAGAAGCCCACAGGAGCGATTGGGCAATTGTCAACGGCTATGAGTAATTGCTTGCAGATATTTTGGTTTTATGGTAGGATGTGATAAAAACGGACAAGGTGAACGATATGACAAGGGACTACAACGCGCCACGGCATTCAAGCGACCATCCCATTGCCGTAGCCAGAATGAAGAAAGGGCTGACACAACGGCAGCTCGCAGACATTATCGGGGAAACACAGACAAAGGTCTCCCTATGGGAGCGTGGGAAATTCTTCCCGCCGATGTCTGCAATAATGAAAATCGCAAAGGCGCTGGACGTGGATTGGACACAGCTCGCCGAATGGCAGCCTGAAAAGCAGCGTTCAAGCATTGCTGTTTACCGGCGCAAGAAAGGAATGACGCAAGGCGAGCTTGCGGAAGCGCTCGGGGTTTCGCAGACGTATATCTCCTATTGCGAGTGCGGAGTACGTGAACCCGATATAAACGTGCTTCTGAAAATGGCTGAAATTCTCGACACGGATATACAAAGTCTTATGTATGCGCCGCCAGACGCGGAGAAAGGATAACATGGAAGGTAATTTGCGATACATGATAGCCTGCCCGTGCATGGAAAGCATACCCACCGCGACAGTTGCATCCCTCACAAATATGAAGCGAGTGGGCGCATTTCGGCATTCATTCCTTGCCAACTCCTTGGTATATGACGCTCGGAACATGCTGGCAGCCGAGGCGTTAGACACAAAAGCGGACAGGATTCTTTGGCTCGACAGCGATATGACGTTCTGCCCCGATGTCATGGAACGCATGGCAGCAGACTTAGATGCGGGGCTTGACTTTGTGGCTGGGATATACTTCCTGCGCAAGACGCCAACCAAACCGTGCATATACAAATCTGTAGAAATCACGAAAGGCGAAGGCCACGCACGCATATATATCGACTACCCGCGCGATAAGATATTCGAAATCGGTGGCGGTGGCTTCGGCGCGGTAATGATGACCCGCAGGCTATTGAAGGACGTATACGACGCCTATAACCGCCCATTCGACCCCATGCCCGGGGTACTTGGGGAAGACCTTGCGTTTTGCTGGCGTGCGCAACAGTGCGGATATCGGCTATGGTGTGATTCCCGCATAAAGTTCGGGCATGTCGGCACTTTCATACACGACGAAACGCAATACCTTGGACAATAAAAAAAGTCCCGCGCAGGCGTAAGCCCACGCGGGATTATTGTTTCAGGTGCTTGAACAGCTTGTGCTCGGCGGCATATACGATTTTCTGGACGCCCTTGGGTGACATTTCTTCAATATCGGCAATGCGTTCATATGTCATCCCATCCACTAATTTATAGTGAAGTATGCGCCTATGCCGTTCGTCGTGAATCCATTCTTCGATTGCCGCGTCTATCACGCTGTTTGGAAATTCGTCATATATGTTTAGACGTGTATTCTTCATTCCATTCACCAATGATAAAGCCCCGGCAGAAGCCGGGGCCATTGTCACCGTTTGCGGCCTTTGCGAACACGCGTTCCTTTTGTCCCCTTGGAACCGCTGCGCTTAGTCCGCTTCCATGTTGTCTTGCGTACAGTCACTTTCGCCAAATATTACACCCCCATTGCCGCCGGTATAATTGGCGATGCCGTCACCTTCGCTATCAACGCTTGTCTCGATTGTTTCCCCGCTATAGTCGTACTGATTCCATACATACAGCCACGCAAGGTTACTGGCGAACAAAAGCAGCGCCATAATGATGATTGCCCTGACCAGCCGCCGGACAACCCACTGATTGTCAGATATGGCATCCCTATATACCACGTATGGCACAGTAGTCGGTTCTTGATTCATGGTTTCCATGGCTTCGCTCCTTAATTGTGATAAGTCTATTATATCACAATTAAGTGGTTTCATCAACCTGTGTTTTCGCCTTATTTATCAGCTCGTACACAGCAGACTCGACATCTGCCTTTCCAACGTTGAACCCTTGCGCATTCAGCCAGTTGATAGCATACTTGAACTTTTCTTCGCCATGCCCAGCGCCGTAAATCTGCTCTGCGGCATATACCGCCGTCTGGACAGCCGTCTTAATAAGCGCTTGCTGTTTCTCGGTCGTGTTGGCTTTCAGCCATGGCACAAGTCTGTAGGTAATAATCGCAGACAGCAGCCCGAGCAAAGCAACAATAATCTGGGTCAGGTCAATAGTCATATTAGGCATAATACCCCTCCATTCACCACGTAGTTATGATTTTCTTGTTCTTTTCGCTCATTACCAAATGCAGCTTTTGCGGGTTCGCAACCTCGTGCGGCAACAACATCGAACGGGCTGCATAGCCGCCGTAATTGAGCCAGCTAACGCAGGAGACAACCGTGTAACTTCGCACACTCACGCAGTTGTTTGTGCTATCCACAACGATTTTTGACGGGTGGGTGACAAACCCTTTATGGACGTGCCCGGTCACAAGGCAGTCAACACCCTCTAAAACGCTTCCGCCGAAACGTTCAGAAGAATTGACCGCCGCGCCCGTATAGATGCCGCCAGATTTCCCGTGGGTCACGCAAAAGATGTAACTTGACACGGCACTGTCATCCCGTTTGCGTTTCCCCAAGGAAATCTTGGCTATTGCCATATTTTCCCGGTATAGGTGTTCTACGTCCAATTTGCTGCAAATATCGTATGTGAGGTCACAGTCGGAATCTCTGGCGCTGCGTTGTTCATGGTTGCCGCTGGTTATAATGAGAAGCCGATGCGCAATGGGTTTCAGATATTCAACCATGCGCCGCTTCGCCTCGCGTGGGCGCAGCACTTCATCGAACGGATTGGCAAACCGAACACCGCGTGTCGAATTGTTGAGCAAGTCACCCGCAAGAATCAGGTAGGCGTTCTCCTTCTCAACCCGCTTCAAAAACGCTTGCCATTCCGGTTCACAATGCTCAATCGCACCCAGATGAACATCAGCTATCGGGTAAATGTCTATCTCGCCCGGAAAGCTGTGCCGGATTAAATCAAGGTCGTGCAGCATAGGCGTTACCTGTGTTCAAGGTCTGTCAAACGTCTGTCTGCCGCCTTCGCCTTTTCCTCCAGCGCTGGGATGCGCTCTGCAAAGGCATTGTGTTTCCGAACCTCGTTGGACAGGTTTTCGATTTCTGTCTTGACCACGGCGATTTCCTTGTCCAGCTTCGCGTCGCTTAATTCGCTTTGCTTGTCCAGTTTCGCGAACAAATCAGCCGTGGATTTCCTGTTCGTCAGCCACACGCCTATCAGCGCCAACCCGCCCGTGATAAGCGCGGTTATCACTGCCTCGCTCAATTAAATCACCCCCGCCTTATAGCACTTCCTCGCAATAACCTTTCCTTCCTCGTCCAGCAAGTCAACACTATGTACGTCAAGTCCGCTAACCCTTGCTGCCGCGCACTTCGTCAAAAACGCAGCCTCCGCGCTGATAGCGTTGTCATAACTCGCGGGAGTAACCACGGCAGTTGAGCCGCTGGTGGTCTGCATTTCGATAATCACATAATTCATAATCATACCTCCTGTTCATTGAAATAATTCGGTTCAGGTTCATTCTCATTGAAATAATCGGGTTGTTCTTGCTCTGGTAGTTCCACAAGATTGTCGTTGAGTAGGAATTTCGATGCCATTTCAAGGTCTGTGTAGTCTACATTGATTTCTTCTTTCGGTATCGGTATGTCTGTTTCTGTGTACGTATAGCCCATCGACGGCACGTCCACCGCGTCATAGTAGAGTACGCCCGTCTGGTCTTGCCGTACCTGCATCCCGGCATCGGAATACGTGCGGATTCTGTCGCCTATCATCTGTGTCTGTATCATTCATATCACCTTCTTATTCTTCGATGTAAGTATATGTATTACTGTCAGGATAATTTGATGCCGTGGTGTAAGCCGTTAAATAGCCAGTTGGGACATAGATTTTGCAGTCGGTAGGAAGGTTGGTAAAAGCGTCCGAAGCATCGACTGTTGGCGGCGTACTCCCCTTAAAATGGATAGAGCCGAGACCATAGCAGTTTTGAAACGCTTTGGTGGCGATGGAGGTCACGCTGCTTGGAACCGTAACGCTGGCGAGAGAAAGGCTGCTACTGAACGCACTGCTGCCAATGCTTGTCACGCTGCTTGGAATCGTAACGCTGGCGATAGCGTAGCAGTAGAAAAACGCACCATTGCTAATGCTTGTTACGCTGCTCGGTATCATTATGCTGGTGAGAGAATAACAACTATAGAACGCACTGCTGCCAATGCTTGTCACGCTGCTCGGTATCGTTATGTTGGCGAGGGCTGTGCAGTAGTAGAACGCATAGTTGCTAATGCTTGTTACGCTGCTCGGTATCGTCACGCTGGTGAGAGAATAACAACCATAGAACGCACTGGCTCCAATATTTGTTACGCTGCTCGGTATCGTTATGTTGGCGAGGGCTGTGCAGTAGAAAAACGCACAACTGTCGACACTCGTACATCCAGCGCCTATTCGCACAGCCTTTATACAATTTGTATATACTCGGTTTTGATTTGTTATAGAATTTATATAGAGAAGTAAATATGATGATGTCCCATAAAAGCCCCAACTATTGCCCGTCGAAGCTGTCACTTTTATCGTATACTTCCCAACCGCAGGATATGTGTGTGGGCCAACTTCTTTCCTCGTAGTCAGCGAAGTTCCCGTCACAGTTTCCGTGCTGCTCCCGTCGCCCCAGTCAATGCTCACTTCTCCGTTGACTGCCAGCGACATATACGGCGACATTCGGTTCGGGTCGGTTAACTCCACGTCGATTTCGGTCTTGCCGCTTGTCGTGGTGTACATCTGTCCCCAATCAGCCTTTTTATTCGTGCTGATGTAGGTTTTCGCGTCAGCTAACGTCCAGTTGCTCGGCATATTCCATCCCTGTGCTGTCAACCCCTCGTGCGTGGGATTCGCAGGCAGCGCGGAAATATCCGCAAATTC
>JAGCRI010000034.1 GCA_017964755.1 Bacteroidales bacterium
AGAAGAGTGCTATGCCATTGCAAACATACTGCAAGTGGAGGGGAGAAAATGACAGACGGATGTTTTTTCATCTATTATACTGTGTCAATTCCGCGGTGAGGAAGTTCATGACTTCGATGCAAGTCTGTAGTGCACCGCGGCAAGCGTTACGATTGTCTTCCACCCCATATTGCGGCCTGCGGCCTTATATGGGGTTATCAAGGTCATGTCCCTTCGGGACAAAATGCTTTTGAGACAATCATGTAAGATAGTTGCCAAACCCTCGGAAATGTTGCACGCACGAAATGCAATTAACCACACATCAGCGATAGCGCAATGTGAGGTTGGAAAAACCTCACTGTCCCTCTCGCGGCTCAGGACACCCTTGCGCTGAAACACCAACTTTTCAGCCGCGAAACGGGCATGGCGTAACTGAGTAAACAATTTTTATTTATCGGCAATTTTTGAATAATTTAATTCCGCTAACGGTTGAATAAATAGATCAACAGTTGTATTTAGAAACTATTACAGTTCTAATCAAGTTCCTCCAAACCCATATTTGTAACCCTAACTTGTCAAAATCATATACTTTTTGTGTTTGACAACGTTCAGCCACACGCATAAAAATCTCATCTTTCGAATCATACATCACCTTATAGTGTTTCAAAAAAAATTCAAAATTCATACGTATCAAGTTGGCTCCTTGCCAAAAACAGGTTTTTTTGCATGATATGCTTTGGATTATTTCATCTTCAACGTACACAATAATATCATCATCGGGAAATTCATACCTATCATACGCAAAATCACTTTCTACACAATGCTCATGAAAATGCTTGAGAGGCAGATACGCATGAATCTTTTCACCAATTATATATTTGCCGACGGATTTATTCGGCATTAACATGTTATTTTGCATTTCTGTCGTTTATTAGAATTACTATGTTTAGTTCCTGATTGTTTTTTGCGGATTCGCGAATGTGCCATATTTTATTGCGTTCATAGACTTTTTTGGTTTCTTCCTAACCAATTTGCCTAATCGTTATAACATTAGTAGTTAATAATTATTCAATAATTTTGTTAAACATTTCCACTATTAACTTTTCACTCTTACAGAAGTTGTACCGCCGCCAGCTCTCTGCCAATCTTGTTGATGGCTGTCTGAATCTTTGCCACCTGCTTTTCCGACACGTACTGTCCTTGCTTATATTGCCGCATCAAAGAGGGGTTGATGTCGGCGTATTTTGCAAATTGCGTCATATTCAGTATTTTGTAATAGCTCAAGAAGGAAGGCAAATCGTATTTATATACAAATATATCATCGAAAAAATCCACCAAAAGGGTGACTACTGCCGCGGAAACCAATGCCACAAGGAACAATATCAACAATGGCAACCATATATTTTTCTTCTTACCCATATTATTAGATTTCATTATCCGCCAAAGGTTCTTCTATAACGCAGTATCATTCTTTTTATTGCAGTTTTCTCCCTGACCGATTTCCTCAGTCATTTCAAAACCTCGAAGAGCTTGCAGGCACGAAGGGCAATTAACCACACATCAGTGATAGCGAGATGTGCGGTTGAAAAAAAGCCCAACCCCACTCGCGGCTCAGGACACTCTTGCACTGAAACACCAACTTCCCAGCCGCGAAACAGACACGGCATAACTTTCCCCGCAGGCCTACAGCCTGCGCAATAGCGGTCTCCGTATTTGTTCCGTGCTACCGAGCTTTGCAGCCCTAACGGGCTGCGGGCGGGGACGCGATATTATCTGGTTGTGTTTGAATCTATTTGCCTGCACGCCGTAGTGTGCATAGCTTGGTAGGCTGAGAATTGCGGGAAACGTAATCACGCACGCCGTCAGGTGTGCGGGGAAATAATCCATTCGCGTGTTCCGCGCAATTCAAGGTCATTCCAATTTTTCCTGCATGAACTGCAGCTTTATATGGGGTTAATAATGTCATGTCCCTTTGTGACAAAATGCATTGACTGCAATAATATACAATAGTTATTCAAAACCTTGGAAATGTTGCACGCACGAAGTGCATGGGTGATTGAAATGCTTTTGCAAGTCGCTGAGAAACAGAAAGAAAAAAATTGCCGGAAATATACGAAGTATTCGTGTTTTTACTATATTTGCGGTGTCAAACAAATAGGGGATATGAGTTAAAAGTCAGTGAAATTGGTAAAAGAATTATGAATACAATAGAAGTAATTGTGGAGTATGCCGGCAAAAATTTGAGTGCCTATATTGAAGGTGTTCCAATTGTGACTGTTGGAAACGATTTGAGCGAAATTGAGCATAATATGCGCGAGGCCATCGCCCTTTATTTGGAGGATAACCCGAAGCCTTGTGAACTGCTCACAGGGGAATACGCGCTGAAATTCCGTATCGATACTGCCACCTTCATCAACTATTACAGCGGCATATTCACCAAGGCCGCATTGAGTCGCATTACAGGTATCAACGAGCGGCAGTTGTGGCATTATGCTGCAGGCGTGCATAAACCCCGCCGCAAGCAGGCCGAGAAAATCCAAAACGGCATCAGATCGCTTACACGGGAACTGGAGTCCGTCAGTTTGGCGTAATATTATATTATTATAGTGTAAACTACTGAATAACACCCCTGTACAAGGTACAGGAGGCTGACAACATTATTCCAGCATTTTCTCAATCTCCGCTTCCAAATCTTCTGGCTTTGCCACGGGCGGGAACCGCTTGATGACGGTGCCGTCTTTTGAAATCAGGAATTTGGTGAAGTTCCAGCGGATGTCGCCCTCGCCGCGGCCTTCGGCCTTGCTCAGGCTATCCACCAACGCCATCGTGGCCTTGTTTTTAAGTCCTTTGACTTCCTCCGTGGGCACCTGCTGCGTGAGATAGGTGAAAATGGGGTGGGCATTTTCGCCGAATACATCAGTCTTTTTCATCAGCGGGAAGGTTACGCCGTGGTTGATGCGGCAGAATTCGGCTATCTCTTCATCGGAGCCTGGCTCCTGATGCTTGAATTGGTCGCACGGGAAGCCAAGAATGACAAAACCTTGTTCCTTATACTTTTGGTAAAGTGCCTCCAACCCGTCATACTGCGGGGTGAAACCGCACTTTGAGGCTGTGTTTACAATCATCAGAACCTTGCCGCTGTATTGCGCCATATCCACCTCTTCGCCCTTGTTGTTCAGAGCCTTGAAATCGTAAATTGTTGTCATATTTTAAAATAATAAGTGATTAATTAAAAAGATATTACAAAAATAAAAAATATTTTTCTGAAAAATAACAAAAAGTCATTTATTGGAATGTACCATTCATAATCCTTTTTCTGCCCCCTTTCACAGCGGGCATGTAATATATAGATTCAAGTGGCAAAGTTATAAAAAATATTGATGACTGCCAATTGAAAAAAAGAACTACCTTTGCACCTTAAAGAAGAATTAAATTTTGCACATTATGAAGAAAATATTCACTTGCATGATAGTCACAGTCGGACTGCTTTCGGCCTGCGGACAGCCGAGCTACGAAACGGATGAGTTCTCTACGAAAAGTGGAAAAAGCGTCAGAATACATGCGTTGATGCACTCCAGCATCCGCATCGAATATGACGGCCGCGAAATTGAAATCGACCCGTGCCCGAAATTAGGCGACAGGAGTGTGGACTATGCAGCCATGCCTAAAGCCGACATGATTATCGTCACCCACGAGCACTATGACCATTACAACGAGGAGGCCATCCGGCTGCTTTCCAAAGAGGGGACGCAGTTATATATGAACCGGCGTTGTGCCGAGATATATGGCGGCGGCACGGTGATGGCCAACGGCGACAAGTTGATGCCCGCCTCCGACATTACTTTGGAAGCTGTCGCCGCGTACAACACCACCGCCGGTCATCTCAATTTTCACCCCAAAGGACGCGACAACGGATATATCCTCACCCTTGACGGATTGCGCATTTACATAGCCGGCGACACGGAGGACATTCCCGAAATGGCTGATCTTAAGGATATTGACATCGCCTTCCTGCCCTGTAACCAGCCATACACCATGACACCCGACCAGCTGGTGCACGCTGCCAAGATGGTAAAGCCCAAAGTGCTGTTCCCATATCATTACGGACAGACAGATGTAAACTCCATTCCAGCGCAGCTACAAGGAGAAGGAATTGAGGTGAGGATAAGGCATTATGAATAGGGGGAGAGTATGAAGGCATCAATGTCCGCATTGTCTGGAGCGAGGAAGAGCAGGAATATTATTTCTCGATAGCGGATATTGTGCAAATTTTGACAGAAACTGTCAATTCTCGTGATTACATTAAGAAAATGCTAAAACGCGATCCCGAACTGAAATCCAAGTG
>JAGCRI010000035.1 GCA_017964755.1 Bacteroidales bacterium
TTAATTGTTGTTTGATAATCAGTGAATTGTGATGAGTGGTTTCGGTTACACCTTGGCGCGGTACACTTCAATAACTCCATCGGGGCAAATGACAGCGCAGTTGGCGCAGCCGATGCAGTCGTCAGGTTTTACCATCTCAAGGTAGTTGTAACCTTTGGAGTTTACCTTTTTTGAAAGGGCGATGACTCCATTGGGGCAGCCGGTCATACATACCGAACAGCCCTTGCACTTTTCAGTGTCAATGACTAAAGTTCCTTTAAATGCCATATAATTTTTGTTTTAAGGGTTTATTTATAGTTGCATTTTTCAAAGCAATTGCAATATTACAATTTTTTACGATACCTTCGGCAACAGTTTTGAAAAATATTTCTTTCTTTTTGTCTTATTTCAAAGGAAAAATGCCAAATAAAATAAAAAACGGCCTCTCTCAATCAAATCTGTATAGATTGTCTGACAGATGGCCGTAATTCTGATTTCTTTCACTGAGCCTCAATTAAGCGTCTTCTCTATCAGATATTTGTTTCTGTCAGCAGAAGAACGGGATATGAGTTCTCCGATAAACCCTGACAGAAATAGCTGCATACCTATAACCATTGCAAGCAGTGCCAAATAGAAAAGAGGCTGGTCGGTAACTTGGCGGAAAAGGATATTGTTGTGAAGTGCAATGAGTTTTTCAATGATGAGCCACAATGTGATGATGCCGCCGGCAAGGAAAAACAATGTACCCCACAATCCGAAGAAGTGCATGGGCTTTTTCCCGAATCTTGACACAAAAGTTATTGTGATAAGGTCGAGATAGCCGTTTATGAAGCGGTCCCAGCCGAATTTCGATACACCGTATTTCCTTTTCTGGTGTTTAACCACTTTTTCACCTATTTTTGTGAATCCCGCCCATTTTGCGATGACCGGTATGTAGCGGTGCATTTCGCCATAGACTTCAATGGATTTGACAACTTCTTTCCTGTACGCCTTTAAGCCGCAGTTGAAATCGTGCAGTTTTATTTTTGAAATCCGCCGTGTTGTCCAATTGAAAAATTTGGAAGGTATGTTCTTTGCAAATTTTGAGTCATATCTCACTTTTTTCCAGCCTGATACCAAATCATAATTATCTTCTTTTATCATGCGGTAAAGTTCTGGAATTTCATCGGGACTGTCCTGCAGGTCGGCGTCCATAGTGATAACGACATCGCCTTCCACTTTCTCGAAAGCGGCGTTAAGTGCAGCCGATTTGCCGTAGTTCCTTCTGAACTTGATGCCTTTGACATTGGCGTTCTCTGTCTTAAGCTTTTCAACCACTTCCCATGAGCGGTCGTTCGAGCCGTCGTCAACTAACATTATTTCATAAGAGAATGAATTTTCCTGCATTACTCTTACTATCCAAGCCACTAATTCCGGCAAAGATTCCTCTTCATTGAATAACGGTACTACTACTGATATGTCCATAATCTATTCGTTGGTTGTTTCCTGCGGAGTTTCTGTCTCGTTCCCCTCCACGTTGTCTGCACCGCAGCTGTTTTTTTTCTTCCTGTAAATGTATAATGATGTAAAAATGTTAAAAAACAATCCGTATAAAAGTGTGGCGACAGAATTGAAAAGGCCAAGAGCAAGAACATTGCTGTAGTGCGGCACCGAATCCTTTTCACATTCAAGGCGCAGCTGCAGCGGGCTGATACTGTCGAGGGCGGCAGTGGAGGCCAGAACCGTACGGCTCAACACAGGCGTGCAAAATGTGTCGCCAACATTCTCGTTGAGCATCTGCTCAAGGGTGTTGACTAAAATTTTTTGTGCGTAGGCGTCAAATTTGCCGTAATGATAGTCGGCTGTGTCTGTCGCCGCACCTTTGCGCAGCCTCTCCGAATACGCATCAAAAATCATATCTATTTTGCTGTCAACAAAAGTGTTGCAAGCAGTGTCGTCTTGCATTATGGAACTTTTGGTTTCAGACAGAATAACTCTGCTGTTTGATATATATGTGTCAATATCGCTCATGCTCACAGTATCTTGAGCAAGCCTCGCCTGATATTTCTGTTCAAAAGCCTTGTTGATGCGGTCAATCCCGTCTTTTTCTATGAAAGAGTAATGTATGATGAGATAAAACAGTGAAAAGAAGAATGCCACGCCCACCATGCCGGCGCCGAGGCCGAAAGCCTTGCCGAAAGAGATGAGCCCGCCGCATACGTTGTCGCGATAGGTCTTGGCGCACTTGACAAGCACTGCGATAAAGAGCAGGATCATCATCAGGTCGGCGATTGTGCCGAAAGGATAATCCACGCGCCGTGCCAACATTTTAAGCAATTCGAGCGCGGAAAGTCCCGCGCCCAAAACTATACCCCATAAAATGGCTGTCTTAAACCAATTCCTCATACACAACTCTCAGATGAAAAAAATGCTGTTAATATTCATCCTCTTCTTCATCTTCGCCGCCGGCACCCATACCTAACATTTGCTTGACTTCATCAGGAGCATTTTCGATAGGTTCCCAGCCCGCAGGAAGAATGAATGACTTTGCATTGATTTTTTTGTCGGGTTTGAGTTCCACAGCCTCATTGACCATTGTGAACGGGTTGCCGTCATTTTCAATATAGCGGGCAGTGTAAAGCGGAAAACCTTTAAGTCCCGGATAGCTTGGTGACTTGTATGTTGCTGCATTCATCAGGTCGTCCGTTACATAAAGGGTTACGTTATTCGATTCGTCTGTTTCGAGATCCGTTGCTGTTACGACAACTTTTTTGCAATGATAGCCGGCGATTTCTTTTGTGTCATTCGCATCATACTCATAATCAAATTTCACAGTGCTATAATCGGCTGTGTCAGATATAAGATATTTGCCGTATGCCATCAGTGAAAGGTCGATGACAATATTTGTAATACCTGTATTCCCGTCAACAATGATAACGGAGCCGATGCCTTGTTGGCTGTTCACCACTTTCGTCTTGCTGCCCCACACGGTCATTTCGGCCTCGCCTTGAACCTGCGAAAGGATATTTGCATCTTCAGTGCCAGTGGCGTATGTTTTCATTTTGATGGTTCCGCCGAAATCTTTCTGGGCAAAACCCAAAGTTATTGTCATTAACAAAACCGGTAATAAAAAAATCTTTTTCATATTTTATTGCTTTAATTGTTTGCGTTAAATTATAAAACTCTATTTTTCCAAAAATATTATGCTGTTTTTCTCTCCCATTTCCTGAAAAAGCTCCTGAACTTAAGTCCGATAACACCAAAGATGGCTTCCTTGAAGATGCCAGAAGACATTTTAGAGGTTCCTAATGTTCTGTCTTTGAATATAATGGAGACTTCTTCAATTTTGAAACCGAGTTTCCAAACGGTGAATTTCATCTCTATCTGGAATCCGTAGCCGATATGTTTGATTTTGTCGAAGTCGATTGCGCGAAGGGTGTCGGCCTTGTAGCACTTGAAGCCCGCGGTGGTGTCGCGGACGGGGATCCCGAGGACGAAGCGCACATACATAGAGCCGCAGTATGACATCAGCAGGCGCGACATCGGCCAGTTAAGCACGTTGACACCCTTGCAGTACCTTGACCCTACAGCGAGGTCGGCGCCATTGACAGCGCATGCTTCGTAGAGGCGTGCAAGGTCTTCCGGATTGTGCGAAAAGTCGGCATCCATTTCAAATACATAATCGTAATCGTGTTCAAGTGCCCATTTGAAACCTGTGATGTAGGCCGTGCCAAGTCCGAGCTTGCCTTTTCTCTCAATAATGAAAAGCCTGTCGGGAAATTCTTCCATGAGGCGCTTCACAATGTCAGCGGTGCCGTCCGGCGAATTGTCTTCTATCACCAGAATATGATAGTCGCCCAAGGAGAAGGTCTTCCTTATGATATTTTCAATGTTTTCCTTTTCGTTATAGGTTGGAATTATGACTAATTTCTTATCCATAATTATTTTTTTACGATGATATAAACTGGGAAATGGTCACTGTAGCCGCCTTGGTAGGTACCGCCTGCGTACGTACGGTAAGGATAATCCTCGTAAGAACCTATTTGTGTCTTCTGAAGGATAAGCGGTTCCTGGAATATTTTCGCAGCCACATACTTGTATGTTCCCGGACGCGCATTCACAAGTCCGTACGACACTATGGTTTGGTCGATGAGTCCCCAAGAGTCCCTATAGGCGTATGAGCCGTAGCCTTGCTTATAGAGTTTGTACATCGGGTTGAAAAGGTCTCCGGGCTGTGTTGTGGCCTCAATTTTTTTCTTTATTTTAAGATTCGAGATAATGCTCTTTGAATCGGGGTCATCGTTAAAGTCACCTACGATGACAATTTTGGCGTTAGGGTCGGCGTTCATCAGCGAGTCGGCAATATGGCGCGTGAGTTTTGCAGCTGCGGCACGGCTGCCGAGGCTCTTCTTTCCGCCAAGCTTTGAAGGCCAGTGATTTACAATCATGTGCATTGTATCTGTGCCGTCGAGGACGAAAGAGACGAGCAGCTGGTCGCGGGTGCGGAAGCTCGTGTCGGATGTGTAAAGGCGGTACGACTGACTGTAAAGCACTTTGACTCTGTCTTTTCTGTAAATGAACCCGACATCAACGCCACGGCGGTCGGGGGAGTCATAATGCACTATATCCATGTTGAACGGACGGAGGTTGTCGGTGGCGATAAGGTCTTCAAGCACCTTACGGTTCTCAAGCTCGCACAGCCCCATACAAGCCACGCCGCCGTGTTCACGGCCTATCAGCGAAATGACTTTCGACATATTGTCGAGTTTTCGCATATAACGTTCGGGCGTCCAGCGGTATGAGCCTTCGGGAAGGAAATCAGCGTCCCTCGTCAACGGGTCGTCTTCTGTATCAAACAGATTTTCAAGGTTATAGAAGCCTAAGACAGCGGTGGTTCTCTCTTTCTGGGCAAAAATCCCATTGCTAAAAAGGAGTCCTAATGCTAACGTTAAAAAGATGATTTTTTTCATTATTCAAAAAATTTTAACGTGGCAAAGATACAATTTTTTTACAGATGTTTTATAGCCTATACCAAATTTATCTATATGACTTTTTTTGTATATTTGCCGACAAATACTGCTATTGCGCAAAAAGTTATAATGGAAGACATAAGACTGACAAAGAACGATGATGTTCTCGCATTTTTGGAGAAAAACGGAGAAAAGGGATTCCGTGCAAAACAGATAGAGGAGTGGCTTTGGCGAAAAGGCTGTTTCAGTTTTGAAGAGATGAGCAATCTTTCGGTTGGTTTGCGCGAAAAGCTCAAGCGGAATTATGAGTTTTCACATATTGAGACTGACACGGTGGAGCGAAGCGGGGACGGCACCCTTAAATTTCTTTTCCGTCTGCATGATGGCGCCAAAATTGAAGGTGTGCTTATACCTACCCCCAAGCGTGTTACGGCGTGTGTGTCGTCTCAAGCCGGCTGCCCGCTGAAATGCGCTTTCTGCGCCACAGGCCAGATGGGCTTTATCCGCAATCTCCTCTTTACTGAGATTTTCGACCAATATCTTATTATGAACCGAATAGCAGGGGAGACTTTCGGCAAAAACATAACCAATATCGTCTATATGGGAATGGGGGAACCTCTTCTTAACCACGAAAATGTTATCAAATCAATCGAATTGCTGACTTCGTCAAAAGGGCAGGGGATGTCGCCGCAAAGAATCACCCTTTCCACTGTCGGTGTGGTCAACGGCATACGGCGGTTAGCAGACGAGAACTTTCCTTGCGGGCTTGCCATTTCACTGCACTGCGCCGATGCACTGAAGAGAGAGAAGCTGATTCCCTCCGCTAAAAAGTTCCCTTTGCCTGAAATCCGTGAGGCACTCTCGTATTTTTACAAAAAAAGCGGTGAACGCATAAGTATAGAATATCTGCTGCTTGACGGGATTACAGACTCGCGCAGTGACGCCGAAAAACTCTGGGACTTTTGCCGCCCATTTCCGACAAAAATCAATCTTATAGAATATAATGACAATAATTTGGAATTCAGAAAGAGTCCGGAACAGCGTGTGAAAGAGTTTGCATCATATTTGGAATCCAAGAACATGATAGTGACCATACGGCACAGCCGCGGAAAGGAAATTGCAGCGGCTTGTGGGCAACTGCTTGTAAATCAAAAGAATAAATATAAAAATCAGTAAAATTAGACTTATATGAAAAAAAACGTTATCTTTGCACCATAATCAAATCATTAAAAATTAAAACAAAATAAAAGTACACCTAATCTGAAATGAAAAGACTTATTTTGGCAATCAACCCAGGCTCAACATCCACAAAAATTGCCGTATTTGAAGAAGAAAAAAATCTTTTTACAAAAAACGTAAAGCATTCGGTTGAGGAATTGGCGAAGTTCCCCACTATAGGCGAACAGTACCAGTATAGGAAAGATGCGATTTTAGAGGAGCTGAAAAACAATAACATAGATATAGCCGACATTAAGATAGTAATTGGTCGTGGCGGATTGACGAAACCAGTCAAATCGGGTGTTTACCGCGTGAATGATTTGATGAAGAAACATCTGTTGGAAGGATATGCGGGGCAGCACGCATGCAACCTCGGCGGATTGATTTCTGACAATATCGCACGCTCCATCGGCTTGCCAGAGGCATACATCGCAGATCCGGGTGTGGTTGACGAGCTGACAGATGTTGCGCGCATAGCCGGTCACCCTCTCTTTGAAAGGAAAACCATTTTCCATGCCCTCAACCAAAAAGCAGTCTCGCGTATTTATGCCAAAAAAATCGGCAATAAATATGAAGACCTTAATCTGATTGTCGCTCACATGGGAGGCGGCATCAGCATAGGGGCGCACGAGCGCGGCGAAGTGATTGATGTGAATGAGGCTCTTGACGGAGAAGGCCCGTTCTCGCCCGAACGCTCTGGCACCCTACCGATGAACCAGATTATAAAAGTCTGCTTCAGCGGTAAATATACTCAGGACGAGGTTATGAAAATGATTGTCGGTAAAGGCGGTTATGTCGCCTATTTCGGCACAAATGACGCATACGAGATAGAAAAGCGCGCACAAGCGGGTGACGCAAAAGCTGAGTTGCTCGAAGAGGCTATGGCTTATCAGGTTGCGAAATATATTGGTGAATGTGCGGTGGTGCTGAAAGGCAAGGTTGACGCCATTTTGCTGACGGGTGGCATTGCTTACGGCAAACCCATTTGTGAGAGAATCAAGAAATATGTATCTTGGATAGCACCTGTCGAAGTCTATCCTGGCGAAGATGAGATGGGGGCTCTTGCCATGAATGCGCTTATGGTGCTCGACAAACAAGCCGACATCAAGAATTATTGCTAATTATTGCCTTTCTTTTTGTGATACATTATATATCAGAGACCCTGTCCGTATTTCGAGGCAGGGTTCTTCTTTTTGGAGAATTTTGAAATATGTCTGCTATTATTGAAATTCATATTATATTTGCAGAATAGAAATTAAATACATTACAGATATGAAACAAAGAATATTTATACTTTCGTTATGCGCATTATGCGTTTTGCTTTTGGGCTGCAAAAAAGATTGGGGTGACCCCACGACAAAAAACTATTCAATAAGCGGCAACTACACAGCTCTTGATGTCAGCGATGCTTTCGAAGTGATGGTTAGCGACAAAGTGAGTGATGTCGTCGTCACGGTTGGAGAAGCTGCCCACAAAAGAGTAGTTGTGGAGGTGAAAAACGGACAGCTGATTATAGGTTTCAAACCAAATACGGTTTACAGCGGGACGGCCACGGCTGTTATTCCTGCCTCTGTACTTCGCGAAATTGACCTGTCAGGCGCTTCGTCTTTTATTGGTGACTTGTCTGGCGATGATGTGGAAATTGACCTTTCCGGTGCCTCAAAATACGAGGGGAATATCTCTGCCAACAAACTTGAGATTGACTTGTCGGGTGCTTCTGTAGTTACCATTGACGGGGCTTGTCAGACCACAATGGAAATTGAACTTAGCGGAGGCAGCCGGTTGAATGCGGCCTATTTCGATGCTCCTATTGTGCGTGGAAGCATGAGCGGCGGCAGCCATGCCGATGTTACCTGCTGCAATAGCATTGAAGTGGATCTCAGCGGCGGCAGCACGCTCACATACGGCACCATAGCAGAAGAGTGCAACCCAGCTGTCAACTGTTCCACCTCCGGCGGCTCAACAGTGATTTCGAGATATTAGGTACTACGTTGGGGGATTTGAATTATGAAGAAGTAACACTATGATTACCAAAATTAAACAAAGAATTATAGAAGTAATAGCAATAGTGTTATTGTTGGTTGCATTCTTATGTCTGATATTTCTTCGCGACGGCTCGCATTTGGTTTATCAAATGGATGTGTGGATTTATTATGCTGCATTCGTGTCGGTAGTGGTGTACGGTATATTCTGGTTGCACTATGCTGTTAGAAAACTGCACTGGGCATTGCAGACGCTCATCGTTCTTGCCCCCATTTTCATCCTTTTGTTTTATGCCTATGTATTTGCCTCTATAGGAATTTTGGGCAGAGATACTCGAATATGGAGTAATGACCAGTATGTGGTTTATCATGAACCAAACCATTTTATTGATGATGGACTTTTTGTTTTGTACAAGCGTATGGGAATCACCGAAAAGCCATGCTATACATTAGGTTGCGAGTTCTTTGATCCTGATAAAATAGAATATTATTTTGATGAAAAGCGCGATTTTATTCGCGAGGAGGCCGACTGGACATTTGACGGGAACAGTTGGCATACAACCAAGTTTTACCGATTGTCCGATGGAGAACTTTACACGCATCAGAATCCGATGGATAGCTCTTTGTGGCGTGGCGGCTACTATGCGTATGATAAACAATCGTCTCTTAGTCAGCAACTTGAAGTAGAAGTGGTGCGCGATACATTGATTTTTAATTACTACATTGATTTACGTGAGGTGAAGTTTGAAGGAATAGAAGTGGAGAAAGAATACACATTGAAAGGTAGGGCTTTTTTGAAAAAGGGGGATGCCGAAACAGATGTGGACGCGCGAGGAAATGCATTTTTAGTGGATGAGTATGTCTATAATGAAGGAGGTGACTACTTCGCTTTCCGCGTACAGGCGGTAAAACATGATAAAATCAGGGTGGTGGCGGATGACACCACTGCCGTTCGGTACCATATTCCAACATCAACGACTTTCGCCCCCAAATGGTGACCAAGGAATAATATCTGGGACGGTGTGTCTCCCCACATTGCATGCGTGGTTACTGAAACCCACTCCCTTCGGGAGCATATAAATGTGGACCGATAATATCTTTGCATGGGCAGCAGTCATTTTCATAAAACTATTTTGTAAAGATAATAAATAATTTATAAAAATCAGCAATAATGGAAAATATTTTCAATTTTATCTTCTATAAAAGATAAAATTTGTATTTTTGTGGAAAATTTCTTTTATAAAAGATAAAAACATGGAAGCGATTGTTCGGAAAAGTTATATTGATAAAATTGAGCGGTATCTTGGCAAGGATACCATCATTATTCTGACGGGGCAGCGCAGAATTGGCAAAAGTTATATTCTACGGTTGTTTCGGGATAAAATTAGCAAAGACGAAAACGCCAATGTCATCTTTATTGATAAAGAAAAAAAAGAATTTGACAACATTGTCACGTACAAAGATCTGAACACCTTCATTGATGCGAAGAGGAGTAGGAGCAAGAGAAACTTCATCCTCGTTGACGAGATTCAGGATATTGATGAGTTCGAAAAAAGTGTACGCAACTATTACGAAGAACCAGACATCGAAATCATTGTCACGGGTTCCAACTCGAAAATGCTCAGTAGCGACTTGAGTACCCTGATTGGCGGCCGATATAAAGAGATATATGTACAAGCATTGAGCTACGAAGAGTTTATGCTGTTCCATCAGTTGCCGGATTCCGATGACACCTTATCGCGCTATATCCAGTTTGGCGGACTGCCGGGGTTGTTGAAAATGGGACTTGACGATCAGGATGCGCGTGAATATCAGATGGACGTCTATCACACTGTGCTGCTGAAAGATGTGATTATGAGAAATCAGATTCGCAATGTGCCGTTCATTGAAAACCTCGTGCGTTATTTGGCCGACAACGCCGGAAAAATCATTTCGGCTAACAGCATTGCCAAATATATGAAATCTCAAGGCGAAAATATTACCTCTACGGCCATCATCAACTACACGAAGGCACTTTGTGATGCATATCTGATTCATCGGGTAAACCGATACGACATCCATGGCAAGAAATTGTTCGAAAACAATGACAAATTTTATTTTGAGGACAATGGCTTACGTAATGCATTGGCTGGTGGTTCGCGCGAGGGCGACATTGAGAAGGTGATTGAGAATATCATTTACAACCATCTTGTCAGATTAGGTTACGAAGTAACTGTGGGACAACTTCATGTTGGTGAGGTAGACTTTGTCTGTACTAAGTCTGAAGGCCAGAGAGTATATGTGCAGGCTTCGTACATCATTGCTGATGAAAGTACACGAGAGCGTGAGTTCGGCAATTTGCGAGCTATCAAAGACAACTACCCGAAGTATGTTATCTCTATGACTCCGTTGGTCAGCCGGCAGGACTTGGACGGTATCACCCACATACATCTGAGACGTTTCCTGAGGGAAGGGCTAATTTACTTACAGTAGCATCTTCAAGTTCAACAACATATCCCCAAAAATCTCTTTTTGTGTCCGTGTCTTCTTTCTCAAAATTCCAGCCATCGGCATATTCTGTTTCTTCCTGAATGACTTCGAAATTTTCATTAATTGCCGGATCAAAATCCAAGGGATATTCACAATATTCTGCAAGAATTCTCTTTACAGTCCCTGTGACAGTATAGGTAGGAGTTAAATGGTGTTCTTCTTCAAAATCCAAATCCACACCATCTCTTCTCACAGCATTTTCTGGCACTACACAGCCCCATTTCACTTTATCGCCTACAGAGAAAGGTGTGCCACAGCATTGCATCTGCCACGATTGATAAAAGATTGTGCATTTGTTCATTTTTGTCTTATTCATGACCTCGTATCTATTAATATTTGCAAAAGTAATCAATTTGTTGGAATCTGAGGCTTGTTCATTCTCCCGCTTTATAACTTTCCGAATTGAACTTTTAGATGTTTTTATAAAAAAGATGCAGGATATCTTCTTCCATAAAAGATAAAATTGCTATTTTCGCCACAAATTTATAAAATATGAACCACCCAGTTAATCCACACCTTCTGCTTTCTAAGGCATATTACCTTTTCGCGGTCATCACCTTTTTCCTCGCTTTTCAAGATTCTTTCGCACAAACGAATGACAGTATTCCATTTCTTTATCGTGGGCACCTGTTTTTTGAAGGTGCCATCAACGATACACTGGACTGTAATATCCTGTTTGATACGGGAGCTGCGAACCTGTTCGGTGTTGACAGCGTGTTTTTGGACCATTCCATTTGGAATCCGCAGGAACGTGGCTATGCTCAGGTTCCCGGTGGCGCTGGCATGACGGAGATTAGAATAATTCTGGACCCCACCACGGTAAATATCGGAAGCCTTTTTGGAGAATATCAAATAGTGCCGATTTTTGAACTAAGAGATGTTGTGGACTGCCATGTTGATGGCATATTGGGCATTAAAGATATGTTGGAAAATCCCCTTGAAATCAATTTTGAAAAACATTATATAAAACAGTACAAGACTGGCTTTCCCAGCACTGACGGCTATTTCAAGATGCCCATTCAATACAATAATAACCGCGTGATGCTGAATGTATCCGCCATTATCGGGGACAAGACCATCCAAGGATGGTATCTGATGGATACGGGCAGCGGTGGCTCCATTGATTTTACAGCCCAAACCGTTGCCCGGTATCAGATGGAATCCATCTCTGGAAAAAGACGTATTGCTGATATCCTGCAATTTGGTATTGGCGACAAAAAGCAAGAGTGGTGTGTTGATATGCTGTCCGACAAAATCATCTTTGGAAACGACACCATTCTCGGTGAACCGATCTCTTATATTCCCGAAGGGGTTGGCGCTTTTGGTGAAATGGAATATCTCGGGGTTATTGGCAATGCCATCTGGTCGAAGTACAACATTGTTATTGATGCGCCCCAAGGGGTACTCTACCTTAAACGCATCAAAGGCGACTACTCTCCGGAACCGACCTACGACTATGGTTTCCGAAATCGTACGGACATTGGTAAAGGCTGGATTGTATCATGGCTTGAGAGAGACGGGGATGCAGTAAATGCGGGAATGACGTTGGGGGATATCATTACCGCAGTAAACGGGAAAAGCGTTACAGACTATTCTTGGGACGAGGAGGAGGCAGTTGCCGAAGAGCCTAAGCAGATCATTGAAATCACCCGCGCCGACGGCTCAAAAAAACAGATAGTTTTGGAAGCAAAAAAACGGTGGTGAAAA